>CAYYHG010000037.1:0-20902 GCA_964471665.1 uncultured Halobacteriales archaeon
CCGCCAGCCCGGCCACCGGACCGTCTCCTGGGGGTAGACGCCGTACTCGGCGAAGACACTGCGGACACCGTCGAGCGCGTGATCGATCAGTTCGCGCTCGAAGCGGTGGGCCTCGCCCATCTCGATGGTGATGGTCGGGATGCCGGCCTCGGTCGCTTCCCGACGGAGCATTCCCGCGGACCCGTCGCCCGCGATGATGAGATTCGTGCCAAAGGCGCGTGCGAGTCTCGCCACCTCGGCGTCGTCCACGTCGGCACGGACGTGGAACATGTTGGTTCTGCCACGGGTGGAGGTGTGGAAATCCAGTCCCAGGTCACAGGGTTCGACGAAGTTGTGGTAGATGCGGTACGCGATCCGGTTGGAACTCGTCGAGCCCCGTTTGCCCGGAAACGCGCGGTTGAGGTCGCGCTCGTATATCGGCAGGTATCGCTCCTGTGCGATGAACCCCGGCACGTTCAACACGGGCAGACAGACGAGCGTGCCGCAGATGTCGGTGTGATCCCACTCCTGGGCGACCTCGCGGACCACCTCGATCCCGTTGAGTTCGTCGCCGTGGATCGCCGCGGACAGGAAGACCGTCGGTCCCGGCCGTGGGCCGTTGATGATCGTGACCGGGACGCGAATCGGATCGCCGAGATACGTCTCGCTGACCGAGTAGCGCACTTCGGCCGTCTCGCCGGGGGGTACCCGGCCGCCGTCGTAGGTAAATGTCTCTGCCGTCCGGGAGGACATATCGTGTTGTTACCCTCCTGCACACCAATTAAACCTCCAGGGAAAGGGTACCCACGGTACACGTTCGCAAAATCGTCTTACTCGGATCGGCACAAGTCCTACCAGCCTTATGGCCCGTTCACCGTCTCCCGCAGAGACAGCCACGTCCTCGACGCGCCGGACTGCCGCGAACGCGACGGGATCGATGGAGGGACGCTGTCGCGTCGGGGTTCTGAGCACACACAACAGCAAAGAGACGAAAGCGATCCTGAACGCTGTACGGGACCTCGGCCACGATCCCGTCTGGATCCGTGACGAGAACGTCACGTCGTGGATCGACGAGGGCACGGTGCAGATCGAGCCGACGGTGGACGTACTGGTCAACCGGCTGTTGCTCACCAAGAGCGAGCAGCCGTTCGAGGACCTCCAGTTCGCCGCCCTCTACGGGGAGACGGCACCGGTGGTGAACCCACCGGAGGCGGTCCAGCGAACGCTGCACAAGTATCGTGCCGGCGTACTGCTGTCCGCGGCGGGCCTTCCGGTTCCGGACGCCTTCTTCGGACGGGTACCCCGGACTGTCGAGGAGTGGGACGAGTACCTCCCCCAGAAGGCAGTCCACAAGCCGGCCATCGGGACGAACGGCCGCCGGATGGCTGTCGTCACGCCCGAGGACCACGTCTCCGCGTCAGTCGGCAACGAGGAGACGTTCATCCAGGAGTTTCTGGACAGCCAGGAAACGCGGCCGTCGGACGTTCGGGCCTACGTGGTCGACGACACCGTCGTCGGTGCCATGCGCCGGCGCGCACCCGACGGCGAGTGGCGAACCAACGTCGCCCTCGGTGGCGAGGTCGAGGACATCACTGACGACCTCGGCACCCGCCCGCAGCGGCTGGCGACGGAAGCCACCGCTGTACTCGGGCTGGACGCGGCCGGTGTCGACCTCATGGCGCTGGACGGCGAGTGGCACATCCTCGAGGTGAACGCGACCGCCGGATTCAGGGGTCTGTTCGCCGCGACGGGACGGTCGCCCGCCCCCTACATCGTCGAGCTCGCTGTCGACCGCGCCGGAGGGACAATCGAGGAGTCCCGCGTCTCGGAACTCGCCAACCGGCTCGACGACTCCGTTCCCGACTGCAAACCGTCGCTCGCCGAGGACAGCGACAGCACGCTCGGCTACACGACCCGCGTCAGGATCGGCGGAACCGACGGGATCGAACCGGCCGTCGCCAAATCCGACACGGGCGCACAGCGGACGAGCCTCGACACGACACTGGCGGGTCGGATCGGTGCCGGTCCGCTCGTGGATACCACCGAAGTGCGCTCCGCTGCCGGAGACGGGACGGAGACGCGCCCGCTCGTGGACGTCAACCTGTATCTCAACGGCGGGTGGCAGACGGTCACCGCGAGTGTCACCGACCGGAGCAAGATGACCTATCCCGTGCTTCTTGGCCGTGATGTCCTGGCCGACTACACGCTCGACGTCAGCCGGACTGTCGAAGAGTGATACTGTCGGCTATAAGCGCGTGAGCAATTTCGGCACCCCGGGGTAGAGAATATCTTCACGAAGTTATAGCCGACAGTATGACGGACGGACAGTCGGTCGCGCCCGTGACCGCCGCCCCGGCTGATAGTGATTGCCGTGACGAATTCCCGTTTCGACCGCGTCGCGTCCTGCGGTCGATCCGGTAACGGCTTACAGCGATCACTATCAGAGGACGCCCGCACCGAACCAGGCGCCGAGAACCACGCCGTAAACGACGTGGAACAGCAGGAACATCGCAACCATCGACATTCCCGCGTCGATGTCGAGAACGACGTTCATCCAGAAGACGGCAGCCACGACGAACAGCACCACGCCGTATCCGAGGCCGAATCCCACAGCCGTCGTCAGGCCGACCGTGGCGAAGCCAGCGACAGGCAACGCCAGCGCGAGGACGACACCGGCACCGAGGCCGTACAGCAGATGCAGGACCATCCCCTGGGGCAGGTAGTCGTCGGGCGCACCATCACCGACGTACTCCGACCAGAATAGCGCTGTCGGCGGCGGTGAATCGTCCCCCAGCACCATCATGAACGCCGTCATGACGATTGTCGCCACTATTCCTCCCGCGAGGCCGTTGAGGAGTGTGATTTCTGCCATCGTGTCTCTCCGGTGTCTTTCACCCAGCGGATGGGTTACTGTTGGTAACTAGTACGCGAGCCCGGCCAATAAGTGTAGAGTTAATTATACGAAAGTGGGTTACAGGCAGGTTATCCCACGTCTGCCACACTGTCGGCTGAGAGCCCGTGAACGATTTCGATCCCGGGGTCGAATATCTCCACGTAGTTGTGACCGGCAGTATTACGTCGACCGGTATACAGCCGGCAGTATCAGGCGAGCAGTTCGACGGCCAGCACCAGGAGACCCACGAACCCGAACACGACTCCCAGGCCGAACTCCATCAGATCACTGGGAACGTGCTTGCTGACGCGGGTGCCGATCGTCCCGCCGATGACGACGCCGGGGACCGACCACGCGACGACGTACCAGACAGGCGTCGCGGCAAGTGCGTGGACGAGTGCGCCAGCGCCCGCGGCGATTCCGAGGGTGAAGACGCTCGTGGCGACGGCGACCCGGGGCGGAGTGCGACACCGGACGATGAGTTGTGTCGTGACGATCTCGGGGAGTCCGGCACTGATCAGGCCCGTGATGAACCCGCCGACCGTCGAGAGGGTGACGCCGGGCGGCCGCCAGCAGGTGTCGTACGTGTACGTCTCCCCGTCGGCCGCCTCGATGGTGGTGGTGCCCTGACTGGTGTTCTTCTCGGCCAGGAACTCGGTTTCGTACTCGCCCGGTTCGTACTCCTCCGGGGTGTCGTAGTAGACGAGAAACCCGCCGAGGACGACGAGTCCGGCCCCGAAGGCCAGTTTGAGGAGCGTCGGCTCGACGAAGTTGGCCGCGAGCGCACCGGCGACCACCGAAGGGACCGCTCCGGCGAGTAACCACTTCGCGGTCCGGTAATCGACGACTCCTTGCTGGACGTACGAGCGGAGCCCGTTGCCCATCCCGAACACTTCCGTCAGCAGGCCGGCGCCGATCGCCTGTGACGGTGTCAGTCCGACCACGAGCATGAAAAACGGGCTGAAAAAGAGCGCACCCGAGACACCCGCGGCCAGGGCGATCAGCGAAAAGAGGATCGACGCGGGGAACACCCACCAGTGGGTCACGAACCGCTCTATCGTGAACGCGGTCGGAGGGCCGCCGCTCCCTCCTGTGGCTCCGGCGGCAGTCCCGACGAACAACCCGGTCACCGCGAGCGTGGCTCCGAGAGCCAGCAGCCGCCTCATCCAAACAGCGTCGAGACGGTGTCGTCCTCCGGCGTCCACCCGACGAACTCTCCGCCCTCGAAGGGCAGCTCGACCGACGCGACGTAGTTACACAGCCCGACGTAGAAGTCGACGAGCAACCCGACGGCCACGACCTCGTCGGGATCGTAGTACTGGCAGAGAGTTGCGTGGATCTGGTCGGTCACGTTTCCCGTCGCGACCGCACGCGCGTACTGGACGAGGACGAACTCGGCGTCGTCGAACGGAGAGAGGTCGTCACCGCCGAGAGCCCGCATCTCGGCCGTGGTGACACCCTTCCCGCGAGCGATGTCGACGTGCTGGTGCCACTCGTAGCGGGCCCCGCGAGCCCTGGCGACCGCGAGGATGACCAGTTCCTTCCGGCGGGGCGTCAACTGGTCGTACAGCGTCTCCAGATACTCCAGGGTCGCCTCCAGCACCTCGGGGTTGTGTGCCCACACCCTGAAGATGTGGCGGTCGCCGAGATAGTCGTCTGTGAACAGGTAGTGGTACTCCTCGGGAATCTCGTCGATGTCCAGGCGGTCTAACCGTGTCACGTCGTCGTCTCCGGGTGGAGCTACAATAAACCCTCTCTGACGTGTCACCGTCACAAGATTAAAGTAGACTGTACGAGCATTCGGTAATATCTCCGACGAGCGGTCATATGTCAACCGGAGCGCACAGCCGACACCCACCGCAGTTTTCCCGAGAGATGATCGCAGGTCCCCGCCGCGATTGTCGGCCCCCGTGATCCCATGAGCGGTCTCAGTCCAGCGGTTGTCGTGACGACGGCCGGGTACCTCCTGCTCGTCGCACTGATCGGCTACTACGGATACGCGCGGACCACCGACGAGGCGGATTTCCTGGTCGCAGGCCGGGAGGTCGGTCCCGTCGTCGGGGCGGGGACGCTGCTCGCCTCACAGATCAGCGCCAGCACGGCCATCGGAGCGATCGGTATCCACTACGTATTCGGGATCGGATTCATCTGGGTCTGGGCCGGGATCCTGGTGGGCTGGGTCGTCGCACTGCTCTTTGTCGCCCCCAAACTGCGCCGGTTCGGGGGAATGACGGTTCCCGACTTCGTGGGGACCCGGTATGCCGACGACGGCGCCGACGGCGATTACGCGCGTGCCATCAGCGCCGTGCTCATCGTGGCCGTCTTCACCATCTTCCTGACGGCACAGTACACTGCCGGCAGCCTGATTTTCCAGCAGTTGCTCGGGGTGCCCGACCGGATCGGGATCGGCCTCACGGCAACGGTCGCCATCGCCTACACCGCCTTCGGCGGGATGCGAGCGAGTGTCCTGACCGACGCTCTCCAGGCGGTCGTGCTGGTCGGGGGACTCGTGCTCGCAGTCCCGCTGGCGCTGGCCGAGGTCGGCGGTGTCAGAACGCTCGTCGGGGAGTTGCGGGCGATCGATCCCGAACTCCTCGGACAGGCGTTTCCGCTGCCCAAGATCGGCGGATTCGCGGCCGCCTCGGCGTTCGGCATCGCCGCTGCACCGGTGGAGATCGCCCGCTTCTACGCGATGCGCGACGAGGAAACCGTCCAGACAGCCATCAAACTCTCGCTGGTGGCACAGGGCGTCATCGCCGTCACGGTCGCGACGCTCGGGTTGTGTGCGCGTGTGCTGTATCCAGCACTCGAGACGCCCGACCTGGCCGCAATCCTGCTGAGTCAACAGCTGCTCGGCCCGGTTCTCGGGACGCTGTTCGTGCTGGCCGTGCTGTCGGCCATCCTGAGTACGATCGACTCGGTGATGCTCGTCTCCAGTGCCGGGATCGCACACGACATCTACGCACGCCTGATCCGGACGGACGCGTCCGAACGGCAGAAACTCTGGGTCAATCGCGGTGCCGTGCTCCTCGTCGGGGCACTCCCGACCGGGTTGTCGCTCTACCGGGAACTGTTCGGCGGCCTGATCACGCTCATCACGCTGTTGAATCTCTCGATCCAGGGGGCGATGCTGTTCGCTCCGGTCGTGCTGGGGTTGCACTGGCGTCGGGCGACAACGGCGGGCGGCGTCGGATCGATGGTGGGGGGGTTCGCGACGGTGCTGGTCTGGCACGTCGGCACGGACATCCTCGGAGTCGTTCCGGCGCCTCTCGCTACGAACCTCGGAGACCCAGTGATCCCCGGGGTCGCGGTGAGTCTCGTCCTCTTCGTCGGGCTGTCGGTGCTCACAGATCCTCCGTCATCGGACTCGACGATACCATTCTTTTCCCGGGCCGACTAGCGTGGCGTATGACCACCGAGTCCGAAAACGAGAGGAGGGTTCGCGGCCTGTTCGAGGACGTCATAAACGGGCAAGCGTACGACCGGATTCCCAGATACTGTGTGCCGGACGTCGTGGTGCACCGTCCCGGAGACGTCGTCATCGTCGGCCGTGACGCCTACGAGTCCCACTACCGGGAGTTACACGCAGCGTTCCCGGACTTCGAGGCGACGCTGACCGATGTCGTCGTCGACACCGACCGGGTTGCGACCCGCTTTTCGGTCACTGGGACCCACCGGGGAGAACTGCTCGGAATCGATCCCACCGGCAACGAGGTCCAGTTCCCGGCACAGGTGCTCTTCCGACTCGACGACGGCACGATCACCGAGGAGTTCCACCAGAGCGACTGGCGGAGTCTCCAGGAACAACTCACCGAATGACAAACAATTCGGAGCCCCTGACTAACGCAATCCTCAGTTGGCTTGATAACGGTCTCGCTGTCTCTTTTTGAACGTGTCGTGTATCGTCTGCGAGTCTGCGCCCGGCCGTCCGACGCGGATCGAATTTCTCCCCTCACAGAAACAAATGGAGGTGTCGATGTGTGAGCATTGCATGTGCGATGTCGCAGCCACCAAGTCGATCAACGTCGTTCGGGTCGAGAAGTCCTGATACTGCCGGTTACAGCCCGTGAGCAATTTCGACTCTCGTGTGGGCGAACATCTCCAGGTCGTTATATACCGGTCGACGTAACTTTTGATACCTCTCAGCCGGACGTTCCCGGCTGAAAGTATCAGGACTTACGTCGACCGGTATAACTTCGTGAAGATATTCGGCATCCTGGGGTGCCGATACTGCTCACACGCTTACACTCGACAGTAGCACCCGAGAAGTGCACTACCGGGTTGCCGAAACTGAAACGGTGGTTCCGGATTTATGTCCTGTCTGTCCCAACCGAGAGATATGGAACGCAGTAAAACCCTGGTTGCCGGAGGCATCGCATTCGCAACGACCGCCGCCTACGCACTGTACCGCTGGCGAACCGCTGTAGAGTCCGAACAATCCGTCGAATCGCCCCCCCAGGCCGACTGATACTGTCGGCTATAACTTCGTGGAGATATTCGGCACCTCGGGGTGCCGATATTGCTCACGCGCTTATAGTCGACAGTATGATTCGGGAGTCCAGACGCCACGGCGACTCCCTCCGAACGATTGACTAAAACGCGAGTTTCAGTATTCAGGTGATTGATATATACGCCCGAAGAACGTTCTGGTGAATGACCGACGACATCGATCCAGGAGACGTACTCGACGTACTGAGCGACGAGTACGCGCGGACGGTCCTCGAAACACTGGGCCGGTCTACGCTGACGGCACCCGAGATAGCCGGGCGGTGTGGGTTTTCCGAGGCGACCGTCTACCGGCGCCTCGACGAACTCGAACGATCGGGACTGGTCACGGCCGAAACCGAATTCGATCCAGACGGGCACCATCGGAGCTGCTACCGTGCCGTCTCTGCCGAAGTCACACTGTCTGTCTGTTCTGATGGACTGGACGGAACTGTCTCGACTGGCCCGAATCCAGCAGTGGGGCCAGCGCGTCGTGAGAGTGACGCGCTCTACCCCGCCCACCGACGGTCATCTGCGGACTGATAGTGATTGCTGTAACGAATTCCCGTTTCGACCGCGTCGCGTCCTGCGGTCGGTCTGGGAACGAACGACAGCGATTTCTTCTCTGCCGTCATCCGGTTCGTGCCCGACAGTCGAGGCCGCTCGCAGACAGCAACACAAGACACTTATCGACGGCAGGAGTCCACCCGGTCGTGCGACGGGAGTCCGCCCTAGCTGTCGCTGCCCTCGCGCTCCTCGCCCTCACGGTAGCCACGGCTCTGTTCGTCCCGGGGGTTCTCGCAGACCGGAGCGAGGACCGCCCACCGGGCCGGATCGGACTCCACGACGACGTGGCGGTTTCCCCGGAGACCATTACGGGCGAGACCGCGACGCTCGCGCTCGACATCAGGCTGGACCACCGCGGTGGCCCCGCGGATAACGTGACCGTCGAAGTCCGTGGCGTCGACGCCCAGACCGGGCTGTTGGTCACGACGACGACAGTGCCGGTCGGCACAGTGACCGGCGAGCGAGAGGTGCCCGTGCGGGCGAACCTCACCGTTCCCCGGGACGGAGACTACGAATTCGAGGTGTTCGTCTACCAAGACGGCCGTCGCGTGGCCACCGGAACGACGACGGTCGGCGGCGTCGGATCGCTGACGCCGGACTACGCACAGACGTCCGTGCAGTTCGAGCGATTCGAGGACAGCGGGATCCCGACAGTGACCTACACGATCGCGAACGCGACCGGCGAACGTGTCGAACTGGCGACGCGTACCCACCTCACGAACGTCGGTGACGAGCAGGTGGACGGTCTGACGCTCGTCGTGTTCGCCCGGCAGGCCGAGTCCAACATCATCGCCGACCGCCAGTCGGTCGACGTCGGCGCGATCCGGCCTGGTCGCACCAGTGCCGCCTCGGCGAGGCTGTCGGTACCCGACGACCACAACTACCGGCTGGACGCACTCGTCCAGCGGGACGGCGTGATTCTCGGCGTGGAGAGCGCGACTGCCGAACTCGCGCCGACCGAGCCGTTGCCGGAGAACACCAGCCAGGAACGCGTCGAGATCCGCGCCAGCGAGTTCCAGCGCGAGGACGGTGACACGACCGGCGACGCCGGAGCGGTCACTACCCGGACACCCGGGTCCGAGGGACCGGGCTTTACCGCCGGCCTCGCCCTGGTTGCGATTCTCGTGGCCGCGCTCTTCCCGTGGAGAGACCGATGACTCCCGAAGACACACCACCGGAATCCGAGGTCGAGACCGCTACGTCACAGAACCCCTCCGACGACGACAGCGACAGCCCCGAACACAGTCGACACGGGGACAACGGCGAAGGGGACCGTCGCAACGTCGTCTCCTACCTCGAGTGGGGTGCCGTCGTCAGTCTCGGTCTGGTCGCACTGGTCGCAGTCTTCCGGTTCTACTTCGCGGCGTCGCGTGCGATCAGCGTCTGGATCAGCCCGGATTTCGAACCGCTGTTTCAGGCCGCGTTCAACCTGGTCGTGCTCCTGCTTGCCGCGACTGGGATCGTCGTTTTCGCGCGACGCCGGTGGGGATAAACGAACCCCACACTCGTTGCACCGAGCCACGTTTCGGCGGTCCCACGTGCTGTCGCCGGTCGGGTCTCCTTCTAGCCGTGTTGCTGGCGCTGAGACACGACAACCGGATTGATTACCACAGGTCGTCGACAGTCGAGTACAATGGTACGACCAGCAACTATCGGGCTGGCTGGCAGTCCCGGCCGAACCGTGTCGAGGTTCGATGCACAGTCAGACGTTCAGTTTTATCCATCCGAGAGCCGCGGTCAGCAATGAGCGGGACCGGGACAGTCGTCGTGCTGTTCGTCGTCTACATCGTCGTGCTGGGGACGTGGAGCGTCAAACAGTTCGCTTCGTGGGCGGCAACGCGTCCGGTCGCTGGCGCCCCGCGCGTCGGGCCTGCAGACACGCGCGACGGAGGCGTGGAGTCACCGGAACGGCGCTGATGGGCCACAGACAGTTTCTCACGTCCCGGATCTCGTATCACTTCCGTCTGTGCCCGAGGAAAACCGTCTCCAGGCGCAATCCACAGTCCGGACAGCAAAGCGTCTGCCACCGGTCGCTGTCGAGGTCGCCGTCGGTCTCGGACCGGATCGCCTCACAGTGATTGCTGTAAGCCAGTACCGGATCGACCGCAGGACTCGACGCGGTCGAAACGGTAAACGTTTGGTGTGATCGGAGTGGATGTCCTTGGGACTGACATTCGACCCTTTTCAGATGATCCAGTTCTCTGGCTATCCGGATCGCTTACGATAGGTAAATACCATCTAAAATATGGGTTATGGAACAATACTTTTCTGTTCGTGAAACGAAACCCGAATGTGACAGATGAGCAAACATTCCGTTACGTACCAGCTGAAAAAGAACCACTAAGTATCGCAGTTGTGAGTGCAGTCGCGCAGGCTCACCACGAGCAGATCATCCGGCAGAACTGGATTATACATAACGATATCAACCCTGACGCTCTCGACGCGCTGTTCCAGGCAGGACATCTGAACATGACTCTCCAGTTCGAGGCGGATTCGACGACGGTCACTATCCATGCCGACGAAGATGGAGACCCGATAATCGAAATTGAATCACACCGCTAAAATAGAATAGTTGGTGAACCATGCCGAGCGAGATCAGGGTTTTGCACGTCGACGACGATCCCTCTATTACGGACCTGACCGCGACTCTCCTCGAAGAAGAACACGACCAGTTCACTGTCGAAACCGCGACCAGCGCCGACGAAGGGCTGGAGATGATTGACAGCCGCTCGCCAGACTGTGTCGTCTCTGATTACGAGATGCCCGGCATGGACGGCGTCGAATTCTTGCAGGCCGTCCGTGAAGAGTATCCCGACCACCCGTTTATTCTCTTTACCGGCAAGGGCAGCGAAGAACTCGCCAGCCAGGCTATCTCCGCCGGCGTCACCGACTATCTCCAGAAAGGGAGTGGTACCGAACAGTACGGACGTCTGGCCACCCGGATCCAGAACGCTGTCCAGACCCGGCGCGACGCACGGGGAGCCACCCGGCACCACGACGTCAATGGGCGCACAGATCGTCAGCAGGAACTGGAACAGACCCCCGACCACCTCTCGAACGTGGAGGAGCTGGCCGGCGTCGGCGCGTGGGAGTACGACCCGGAGTCCGACACGCTCGTGATGACCGACGGAGCCTGCCGTCTCTACGGGCTCGACCCGGATGCGGATCTCACGCTCGAAGAGGCAATCGACGCTGTCCATCCCGCCGACCGAGAACTGCTCGTAGACCGGTTCGACGATTGTCTCGAGACGGGCGAGCCGTACGAGGTCGACGTGCGATTCAGCACCGCCGAGGGAGCACAGCGGTGGGTCACTGCCAGCGGGGAGCGAGTGACTAAGTGGGGGTCCGGGAACGTGGTACGGGGATACATCCAGGACATCACAGAGCAAAAGCAGCAACTGGAACGCAATCTCGAACAGGAGCGTGACCTCGTCACGGAACTCATCGAAACGGTCCCGGTCGGGATCTCGGTCGTCGACGCAGACGGCAGCATCTTGTTCGTGAACGAACAGATGGAGTCCATCAGTGGACGGTCGCTCGAAGAGATCGAGCAGACGCCGTATGACGACCCACGGTATGACCTCGTTGACAAGCACGGGGAGCCAGTTGGGTCTGGTGAAACGCCATTCGAACTCGTGGTGTCCCGAGCGACAACAATCCACGACCACGTCGTGGGTGTCCGTCGACCGTCCGGCGAGCGAGTGTGGTTGTCAGTGAATGGCGCACCGCAGTACGACGACAGCGGCGAGTTGGAGCAGGCTGTCTTCGCGTTCGAGGACATCACCGAGCAGCGGGAACTGGAAGCCGAACTTGCGGAGATCCTCGGCCGAGTGTCGGATGGCTTCTACGCACTCGACGACGAGTTTCGGTTCACACACGTCAATAGTCGTGCTGAGGAACTGCTGGAGGCGTCGGAGGAGGAGCTACTCGGTAAGACGGTGTGGGAGATGTTCCCGGAAGCCACAGAGACCGACGAGATCCGAGATGCCCTCTACACCGCGATGAACACGCAAGCCCCACAGGATTTAGAAATCTACTACGAGCCACTAGAGTTTTGGGTCGAAGCGAGGGTACATGCCTCAGAGAGCGGCATTTCGGTCTACTTCCGGGATGTGACCGAAGAGAAAGAGCGCGAGCAGGAATTACGGCGCAAGACCCGAGCAATCGAGGAGGCGCCAATCGGTATCACACTCGCTGATCCCTCACAGCCCGACAACCCACTGGTCTACGCCAACGAGAGGTTCGTCAGTCTGTCCGGGTACCAGCGTGAGGACGTGCTCGGACGGAACTGTCGATTCCTCCAGGGAGAACGGACACAGCCAGAAAAAGTGGACGCGTTGCGAACTGGCGTAGAGAACCAGGAACCAACGTCGGTCGAACTCCTGAATTACCGGAAAGACGGAACCGAGTTCTGGAACCGCGTCACCGTCGCGCCCGTACACGACGATACGGGACAACTGATCAACTACGTCGGGTTCCAGCAGGACGTAACTGAACAGAAGCGGAATCAACAACGACTGGAAAAACGCGAGCGCGTCCTCCGCGAACTGCATACCGCGACACGCCAATTGTATCCCCCGGGCGACGTATCGGAGATTGCTGATTTTCTCGTCGATTTCATCTCGGGTGCGTTCGAATTTCCGCACGTCAGCGTCAAGAAATTCGACGAAGACGCAGGCTGTCTCGAATCTGCTGGCCGCTCGTCGACATTTGCCGGGGAGTCCAGCAGTCTCGGTCCGGTTCAGCCGGGACCAAATCCAGTCTGGAAGGCCTACGAACAGAACGAACCGCGTCGGATTGTGGGCCACCAGCATGCCGATATCCTCGACGAGATCGACGCGTCGATCAATTACGGACTGGCGTTTCCGACCGGTGAGTTCGGTGTGATCGTGGCGTGTACCCAGGAGGATGAGACGACCGAGGAGGTCGATCTGGAACTGATCGAAACCGTCGCGGCAAACGCGGAGTCCGCGTTCCAGCGCCTGCATGCCACCGAAACCCACGCCGACGTCACTGCACAACTCGCTGCCAAACAGAATAAAGTCGAAGAATTGACACAGTTGATCACCACCATACAGGAGCTACACGGGAGTCTCATGGAGAGCGAAAGTCGAGACTCGCTCTACGAGAGTGTCTGTGAAAAGCTGACAGGGATCGAGCGCGTCGACTTCGCCTGGATCGGCCGCCCACGGGGTGTCGAAACGACTCTCCGCCCGGCGTCCTGGGCAGGCCAGGAGAGTGGCTATCTCAACGCGATCGACCCCAACAGCAGTGACGAGTTGCCCCCTGCACAACGCGCAGCGTCCGAGCACGACACCTGTTCGATCCAGGACATCGGGTCCCACGTCAGGACGGGTGCGTGGGCCAAGCGAGCCCTGACTGCCGGTTTCCGGTCGGTCGTCAGCGTCCCACTCGTCTACGATGGTGTCCTCTATGGCGTTTTGAGCGCCTACTCCGGCGAGGAGAACGCGTTCGAACAGGCATATACTGACCTGGTCACGAATGTCGCCGCGCTGTTGACCAGCTACAGCGCGACACTGGAAAGCCGCTACCAGGCGTCCAGCGAGGAGTACACGATACTCGAATTCGAACTCGCGGACTCGGCGTATCCGTTCCACCAACTCGCCGTAGCGACAGACGCACGGATACGGTTCGATTCAGTCGCCGAAATCACTGACACAGAGACGCGGGTGTTCGTCACGGTCCTCGAGGGTGACCCGGAGACGGTCCTCGATCAGGCGGCGTCGGTCAGCAGTATTGCTGGCCTCACCTCGATGGGAGAGACCAGGGACCGCCGATTCAGCGTGACCGTCAGGAAACCGTTTCTGGCCTCGATCGTCGGCAAACACGGGGCACGTCTCCGTGACGCGGTCTCGGACAGCGACGGGACGACGTTCCGTGTCGAGGTGCCCGCGAATACCTCCAAGCGCCCGGTTCTCGACGCGCTAACGACCGAATATCGGGAGATCGCTCCGGTGGCACAGCGACAGAAAGCCAATCCCGACATGCTCGACGCAGACCAGGTCGAAGACATTCTGACCGAGCGCCAGTACCAAATTCTGCGTGCTGCGTTCTACGGTGGTTATTACGAAGCCCCCAAAGAAATCACCGGCGAGGACCTGGCAACGAATTTCGATATTTCGAACACGGCCGTGTACAAACATCTCCTGGCCGGACACCGGAACATCCTCGGGGCCATCTTCGAACAGAGCGCAATTATCGATGGGAAAGATGGTTGAATAAAAAACCCCTGCACGGTTTCTACAGATTGTATATTCACCATCTGATTGATATTGGTGGAGCAGATATGTATGCGTATGGCAGACCGTTCCAGGCTTGGCAACTGGGAAATCAGACATGATCAATGAAGAAATAATCCGGGCGATTGCCGACGCGAAGGACACGGAGCCTGCCGACCTCGATCTGATTTTGCAAAACTATATTGACATGGACGCCATACAGCTGCTACTTGACCACGACAGTGCCGACTGGACACTTCGGTTCGAAATTCCCAACCACTCCGTGATGGTCACTGGGGAGAATGAGATTCTCGTTGACGGGAGAGAGGAACGAACGTTCCCGACGACGATAGTGTAGATCTCGTCTGCTTCCGGCAGGACAGTCAGACACTCGGTGAACTCTCGCTCGGTATTTTTGCTGACGACACGTCCGACGACGTACAGTTTTCTGAGATGATCGAACGGATCAGTAGACGAGGCGTCCGTGGGGACCCGTGCTCCGAGGATCCTCATACTGTCGGCTAAAGAGAAGACTGGGGCCGGGCGTCTCCGGGTTGCGGGCTCTGAAACACTGGCTCAGGGTTATTTATACGCCGGATCGAACCCCGAGACGCCGACACACGTCCGTCGGCATGGTTCCGATGACAGGCTCCCACGACGATTCCCCCGACGACATCGCCGACAAAATCCGAGCACAGCGACTCCAGCGCCGACGACGCCGACGACGCCGACGGCAACGCGACTCCTCATAGTGATTGCTGTAAGCCATTCCCGGATCGACCGCAGGACGCGACGCGGTCGAAACGGTAATTCGTTACAGCAATCACTATCAGAGTCTGAACAGTGACCGCCGTATCGGTCGGCCGGAAACGTTTTTTGTCTCAGACAGAGAATCCATCCATGGATGTTCACCCGAGGCTGGGGGACGCGAGACTGGATATCGAGCCGCTGTCCCGGACCCTCCGTCCGGTTGCGGTTTTTTTCGGGCTCGCTGTCTTCCTGGTGGGGGCCGTCGTGCTCGGTGTCGCCCTCGCCGCGGATCAGTCCGTCAGAGTGGCCCTCTACACCGGCCCGATGCTGTTGTTGCTCGGGGTGGCGCTGATCGCTGGCGCATTCCTCATGGAGACCTCGGAGCACTGGCTCGACCCGGGCGTCGAGGTCACCGGCCTTTTGCGATACGCAGTGGCGGGCGTCTCCGCGCTGTTCGTCCTCGTCGTCGCTGTTGTCGCACTGGTTGGCGGGTGACAGCGCCGGTGTGCGAACGCAGTCCTTATTTTGGGGCCAGTAGAACCACCGGTCATGCAGGTCATCGGTACCGTCGGCCTCCCGGGAAGTGGCAAAAGCGAGGCCGCGGAGGTAGCCACGGACCTCGGCGTACCCGTCGTGACGATGGGTGACATCATCCGCAAGGAGTGTCGCGACCGGGGGCTGGATCCGGCGACCCATCACGGCGACGTCGCCCAGGCCTTGCGCGAGGAGAACGGCCCGGGCGCCGTCGCCGAGCGATCCCTGCCGGTCATCAGGGCACACCTGGACGACAGCGACACGGTTCTGGTCGACGGCATTCGCTCCGGAACCGAGGTCGACATCTTCGAGGACGCGTTCGGCGGGGCTTTCCTGCTCGTGCGCGTCGAGGCACCAGAGGAGGCGCGCGCACGGCGATTGGACCTGCGCGGGCGTGACGCGGGGGCCGAGGAGGGCGGCGAGTCGCTCGCCGACCGCGACGAGCGCGAACTCGGGTTCGGGATGGACGAGGCGATGGAACGGGCCGCCCTCGCCATCGAGAACGCGGGGTCGCTGGAGGCGTTCCACGACCGCGTCCGGACGCTTCTCGAGAACGGACCGGAGGCGCTTGCATGATCTACAGCGTCGACGTCGAAATAACGGCGCCAGTCTACGACACCGAGGTGACCGACCGGGTGGCCGACGCCGTCCGGAACCTGTTCCCGGGGGCCGACCCCGAGTACCGTCACGGCGAACTGACCGCGACGGTCCACGACTTAGAGCACTTCTCCGAGGCGCTGTACCGGCAGGCGATTCTCGACACCGCCAGGGGCGTCTTCCTCGAGAACCACCGGGACGACACCTTCTCCTTCCGGGTCAAGAAGGGAGCCGCTTTCGAGGGTGTGGTCAACTTCGTCGTCGACGACGCCGGCGAACTCGGTGCGATCAGCGCCCGTGTCCGCGTGGCGGAACCGACCGTCGAGGAGTACATCGACCACGTCGCACCCCCGACCGAGGACGGCGAACCGGTCGAACCCTGACGACTGTGATGAGTCGTACTCGAGTGTCATCACCGGAAACCCGACGAGTGCCATCAGTGCCGAACTCACGAGGAGTGCGAGCGCGTTCCTGACCAGTCGGACCGTCGAGTTGGAGGGGTCGGTCACACCAGCACCCCCACGACGACGAACAGCACGACCACGCCGAGTACGTCACAGACGTTGGTCACCACGGGGATGACAACGTCGTCGGGATCGAGTTCGTACCGGTAGGCCGTGTAGGTCGCGACGACAGTCACGGCCACCGCGAGAACCGAGAGCGCGAGGCCGCTCGTCACAGCGACAGCGACGACCCGGGACGGCGACAGCGCCGCACCCACGGTGACCTCGGCCAGCACCCAGGCGCCGACACCGACCACCGGGAATATCGCGGCCGACAGCGCCACCGTCGCCGCGGCGTTCCCGGCGAGGACGTCGTCGTCGGGGGCAAACGAGAGTGTCCCGAGGTGGAACGCCGTCGAGAGTCGCGCCGCCAGGACGCTCCCGAGGTTGCCGGCGCTCCCGATGGTGACGGGTACGAGCACCAGCAGCGAGGGCGAGCGCAGGAGCTGGGCCTCGAAACTCCCGAGGACGAGCCCGCTGCCGATCTCGACGAGCGTCAACACCAGCAACACGGGGAGCATCGCCCGCGTGATCGCACGGACGGTCCAGTCGGTCTGCATCTATCCGACTCCCGCGGCCAGGAGGACGGCGCGCACGGCCAGAAAGAGGAAGGCGACACCGAACACGTCGCCGGCCGTGGTGACGATCGGCCCGACCAGCGGATCGGGGTTGTATCCCCGCCGGTAGCCCGCGAAGACCACCGCGACGACGGTCACGGAGAGGACCACGCCCGAAAAGACGCCCGCGAGGAGGGCGATGGCGACCAGCCGGGGGAGCGGCGCCGGGTCACCACCCAGCGCGGACAGCGCGGCGAAGCCGGCCACGGCCGCAAACGCACTCGCGAGCAATCCGTTGGCGATGGCGGCCAGCACGGCGCGGTACAGGCGGGGGTCTGCTCCCCGGACGCGGGGTGGGACCAGCCCCTGGTGGAGGCCGGTCGCGACCCTGGCACCGAGTGACCCGTAGACGTTGCCCCGCGTGGCCAGAAGCGCCGGCACCAGCACGAGCAGGCCGGGGACGGCGCGGAACTCCGCGCGCATCCCCCCGAGGACGACGCCCGCGAGCAACCCGCCGGCCGCGCTCGCGGCGAGTGCAGGCAACCCCTCGCGGAACGCCTCGGTGGCCACCTCGCGGACGGTCATCGCCCGATGCGACGACCCCCGGCAGTAAAAAGCCGGGGACATCGCCGCCGTTCCGAAACGGCTAACACTGCCAGCACCGCTACCTCGCCCATGCCCGACCCCGCTATTTTGCTGACGAACGACGACGGGGCCGACGCCCCCGGACTGGTCGGTCTCTACGAGGAACTGACCGCCATCGGAGACGTGACCGTCGTCGCTCCGACCGAGAACAAAAGCGGTGTCGGCCGGACCCGCTCGCACGCAGCCGTGCGCCGCGAGCATCCCTGGGGCTACACGCTCACCGGCACGCCGGCCGACTGCGTCGCCTACGGCCTCCGAGGACTGGAGCAGGTGTTCGATTTCGTGGTATCGGGGTGTAACCACGGCCCCAACGTCGGCAACTACGTCACGGGGCGCTCGGGAACGGTGGGCGCTGGCATCGAGGCGGCCTTCCTCGGCACGCCCGCGATCGCCGTGTCGGGGTACCACTGCGAGGATTTCTTTCCGGATCCGGCCGAAGCCTACGACTTCGACAGACCCGCACACGTCACCGTCGAGCTGTGCCTGCGGGCCCGGGAGGCCGGCCTCCTGACACCCGGGATGCTGTTGAACGTCAACGTTCCGCTCGACGTCGCCGACCCGACGATGCGGATCACCCGCCCCTTCGCCGACTACGACCTCGACGTCGAACACGACGCCGACCCAGAGGCCATCGATCCCCTCGAGGCCATCGGGCGGGAGGGGACAGTCGCCCCGGAGGGCGGCGAGGTGATCCGGTTACAGGACTCGGTCTGGCCGGGCGTCGTCGGCCACGAGAACCCCTTTCCGCCGACCGAAATCCACCGCGAGCGCTACGACGAGGGGACCGACCGCCGGGCGCTCATCGAGGGTGAGATCAGTGTCTCCCCGCTGTCCATCGATCACGGCGACGCCGAACACGAGACGCTCTCGTCGGTCGTCGACGAGTACAACCACCACCAGTGAACGCCAGGCGCGGGAAATCTTTATCAGCAGGGCGTGTCTCTCTGCGAGACAATCCATGAGTAGCCCACCAGCCGAGACGGAATCACTCAGGCCACGACTGCTGTTGTTCCTTGCGGCGCTCGTCGGGACACTCCTCGCCGTACTGGCTCTGGGGTTCGTCTTCTAGCCCCCGGGATTCCCGGTCGGTTCCGTCCCACGCAATCACTCGAGTTCGGCCGCCAGATTCCGGAGTGCGCGTTTCAGTTCCCCCCGGCGTTTCCAGGCCGCGACACGGTCTGTCAGGGCCGTCAGTGGCAGGCCGAGGCTGACACCCGACGTCGCGGTTACACGCGTCCCCTCGTTGTCGGGCGCCCACGCGAGTTCGGTCCACATCTCGTCGAGCGGGCCGGCGTCGTCGACCTGTTCGTAGCGGATCCCTGCGTCGGTCTCCTCGAACCGGAGTGACATTCGCAGGCCCCGCGACCCCGCCGTGACGAGGGTTCCCGTCCCGTCGTCCTCGACGTCGAGGACGTCGAAACTCTCCTCGTAGGCCACGATGGCTGCTGGGTCGAGTGCCGCCCCGACCTCGTGGGGTTTCGCGGCGACGAATCGCTCGACAACTATCTCTCGCATCGGCGCGGGAATCCGTCCCCCACGGAGTAAAGTCTACTCCACGAACAGCGGCAGCGCGAACAGCGCCAGCACGCCCATCGCGACCACCGTCGCGAGAATGATCCGGCGAAAGCGCACGCCTGCGGGGACCTCCTGCCGGTATTCGGGTCGGTACGTCCAGATCAACCGGTAGTACGCGCCCGCGGTCACGAGCGCGTACACCACCGTCGAGAGTCCGAGCGCGAAGCGGACGTCGATTCCGAACGTCAGCAGGTAGACGGGACCGAAGGAGTAACACGTGGCGAACCCGACGGTCGCGACGACGAAAAACGGCACCGGATCGAGTTCGGTTCCCCACCGGTTCGATAGCCGCATACCCACTGTTGGGATCCGACCTCTGTATGTGTTTCCACGCGAACTCCCGAAAGTCTAAGACAGCGGGCTACGGGGCGCAGTGCATGGAGAGCGAGGGCGATCCACGGGTCCACGCCGTAATGAATCTCGTGTTCTCGTTTCTGTTCAGCGGGATCGTCGTTCAGGGGCTCGCGTTCGTCGGGGTCGCCGGATTCTCCTGGCGGAACGTCGGGCTCGCCACGGCCTTCCTGTTTCTCGTTACCTGGGTCGTCGTGCTGCGTCGGTGACGCGGTTCGTCGGGGGACGTCCCGACCCCGCCTCGACCTGTGGATCACTCGCGGGCGATGTCGATTTCGATCTCTTCGGCGACGGACTCGAGCAGGTCGCCTTTCACCTCGCGGACGCGGGCCTCGATGGTGGCGACGATGGACGGCTCGATGTCGTCGCGGGCCTCCCGGAGGCGCTCCTGTTCGGTCTCGATCCGGTCCCGGAGATACCGCGCGCCGCGGCCGTTCTCCTCGGGGTCGGGTTCGGGCGTGAGGCGGTTCATCACCAGCCCCGCGACCGAGAGGTCGTACTCGCGCAGTTGCTCGACCGCCCGCTCGGTCTCGCGAACCGAGAGCTGGTCGGGGTTCAACACGAGGTAAAACGACGCGTCCGCACGCAGCGTCTCGCCGGCGAACTCGAAGTTCTCCTTGCGCTCCTGGAGACGGGCGATGATGGGGTCGCCGACCTGGGACCGGCGCGGTTCGCGGTTCCCGATGGCCGCCCGCTCGAAGAGCTTGACGCTCTCCTGGCGCTTCTCGAGCAGGCGGTCGATCCACCCGCCCAGGTACTCCGGGAGCGAAAGCAGCCTGAGCGTCCCGCCGGTCGGCGAGGTGTCGAAGACCACACGGTTGTAGTCGTCGGCGTCGCGCATCACCTCGATGAACCGGTCGAACAGGGCCGCCTCGTGGGCGCCCGGCGTGCGGTGTGCGAGTTCGATCTGGCGGTCGATCTCGTTGACGATCGAGGCGCTGACCTGATCGCCCAGCGCCCGCCGGATCCTCATCAGGTGTTCGTCGACCGCCTCCTGGGGGTCGATCTCCATGGCCGACAGCGTCTCGTACCCGTCCACGGGCGTCGGGTCGTCGTCGAAAGACTGGTCGAACACGTCGGCGGTGCTGTGGGCGGGGTCTGTCGAGACGAGCAGCGTCCGGATCCCCGCACGGGCGCACTTGTGTGCGTAGGCACTGGAAACCGTCGTCTTGCCGACGCCGCCCTTGCCGCCGAAGAAGACGAACCGGTCCATCAGAAGTGGTACTG
>CAYYHG010000038.1:0-20855 GCA_964471665.1 uncultured Halobacteriales archaeon
AGACTGTCGACGAGCCTGCCGAAGACGAGACTGTCGACGAACCCGCCGAAGACGAAACCGTCGACGAACCTGCCGAAGAAGTCGGAGACGCGTCCGCGCCCGACGAATCCGGGGCCGCGGAGGCAGACACCGGGGCGCCGGGTGACGACGATTCCGACACGGTCGAGGCCGGGACGGCCGACGAGAACGGTGACGAGGAAGAGACGGAGGCCGAAGTGTGACCGAGCGCACGTTCGTGATGGTCAAGCCAGACGGCGTCCAGCGCGGCCTGATCGGTGACATCGTCTCCCGGTTCGAGCAGCGGGGCCTGAAACTGGTCGGCGCGAAGTTCGTCCAGATCGACCGGGACCTGGCCCACGACCACTACGCCGAACACAAGGGCAAACCCTTCTTCGAGGACCTCGTGGAGTTCATCACCGCCGACCCGGTGATGGCGATGGTCTGGGAGGGACAGGACGCGACCCGGCAGGTCCGGGCGATGATGGGCGAGACCGACCCCGCCGAGTCCGACCCCGGCACCATCCGCGGTGACTTCGGGCTGGACCTGGGCCGGAACGTCGTCCACGGGTCCGACCACGAGGACCCCGGCGCCAACGAACGCGAGATTGCTCTCTTCTTCGACGAGGACGAACTCGTGGACTGGGAGCGGATCGACGAGACCTGGCTCTACGAGTAACGCCGGCCACAGTCTTGTCGATCCGTGACGTCCTGACCGGCGTTCCGTCACGACACAAACGCGGAGTGGCAGTCCGGAGATATGCACCAACCACCAGAATCAATAGTCTCGTCCGAGTCTGGCTAGGTGGAGCGTGATATCTACATGTCACTCGACGGTCGAACGTGTCTGGTAACCGGCTCATCCAAGGGTATCGGACGAGGTATTGCGGAGGAACTCGGCAGTCGGGGCGCCAACGTCGTCGTCAACTACCGCTCTTCGGAGAGTGCGGCCTACGACGTCCGGGACACGATCGACGACGGTCCCGGCGAGGCAATCGTCGCACAGGCAGACGTCGCGAACTTCGAGGAGGTCGAGGCGATGTGCGAGGCAACCCACGAGGCGTTCGGACAGATCGAGGTTCTGGTGAACAACGCCGGCATCACAGTCGACAAGAAGTTCGAGAACATGACCCGCGAGGACTGGGACCGGGTCATGGACGTCAATCTCGGCGGCGTCTACAACTGCACGGAGGTCTGTTTCGAGGACATCCGGGAGGCCAACGAGGGTCGACTCATCAACATCTCGAGCGTGGTCGGCCAGCAGGGCAACTACGGCCAGGCCAACTACGCGACCACGAAGTCGGGTCTGTTTGGCTTCACGCGGACGATCGCCCTGGAGATCGCGAGCGAGGGATCGACCGCGAACTGCGTCGCACCCGGGTTCGTGATGACAGACATGCTCGCTGGCGTCCCAGACCGTGTCAGGGAGAACATCCTCGAGCGCATCCCGCTCGATCGCTTCGCAGAGGTAGAAGACATCGTCGGCATCGTGCGCTTTCTCGCGAGCGAGGAGTCCAGCTACATGACAGGACAGGTGCTCGGCGTCAACGGGGGCATGGAGTGGTAACCGTGTCTGTCCCGATTGCGGGCGTCGGCATGACGCCCTTCGGCGAGAACAGCGAACGGACGGCCCGCGGACTGTTCGCGGAAGCAGCGCGGAAGGCCTTCGACGACGCCGGCGTCGGACCTGACGTGGTCGAGGAACTGTACTACGGCAACTTCATGGGCGAGTTCGCCGAACAGCAGGGCCATTCGGGTCCGCTGGCGGCCGACGTGGCGGGCGTGACCGCTCCCGCGACGCGCGTCGAGAGCGCCTGTGCGTCCAGCGGCGCGGCCGTCCGCTTCGGCGTCAACCGCGTCCGCAGCGGCGACGTCGACGTCGTCCTCGTCGGCGGCGCCGAGCGGATGACGAACATCTCGACCGCGGAAGGGACCGCCGCGCTGGCGGCCGCCGCGGACGCCCTCTGGGAGATCAAGCAGGGCATCACCTTCCCCGGCGCGTACTCGCTCATGACCAACCGCTACTTCGCCGAACACGGCGGCGGTCGCGAGGACCTGGCCCACATCGCGGTCAAGAACCACCAGAACGCGGTCGAGAACGACCTCGCACAGTTCCAGCGTGCCATCGACGTCGACGACGTGCTGGAGGCACCGACAGTCTGTTCGCCCTTTGGGCTGTACGACTGCTCGCCGATGAGCGACGGCGGGAGCGCGGCAGTGCTGGTCAGCGAGGAGTTCGCCGAGGCAGAGGGCCTCGATCCGGAGGTGGCGATCACCGGCACCGGACAGAGCAGCGACCGCCTCGCGCTCGCGGACCGGGTCTCGATGACCCGCACGCCCGCCGCCGAGCGCGCCGGCGAGATGGCCTTTAACGACGCCGGCGTCGGGCCCGACGACGTCGACGTCGCCGAGGTCCACGACTGCTTTACCATCGCGGAGGTGCTCGCTCTCGAAGCCCTGGGCTTCTACGAGCCGGGAGAGGCCATCACCGCGGCCAGGAACGGCGAGACGACCATCGACGGCGACCTGCCGGTCAACCTGTCGGGTGGGCTCAAGGCGAAGGGCCACCCGGTCGGCGCGACCGGCGGCGCACAGATCTCGGAGATGACCAAACTCCTGCGGGGCGACCACGTCAACAGCGACGCTGTCGCCGACGCCGAGGTCGGACTCACCCACAACGCCGGCGGGACGGTCGCCAGCTGCGTGGTCAACGTCCTGGAGGTGGTTGCATGAGCGACGCGGGCCGCCACGCGGCTCGGACGTGCGAGCGGGCCGGACCCGCGAGCAGGCGAACGCACCCACACCTGCGCCCCGCGCAGGGGGTGGTTGCATGAGCGACACGCGCGACGCCGGCTACGACGACTTCCTCGACGCCCTCGAGGCAGGCGAGCCCTACTACCTGGAGAGCCCGAGCGGCAACGGCTGGCTCCCGCCCCGCGAGGTCGACCCCGAGACCGGCGAGCGGGAACTGGTCGAACAGGACCTCCCGACGGCGGGCGAGGTCCTCACCTACACGATCACGAACGTCGCCGGTCCCTCGTTCGTCGACGACACCCCGTACGTCGTCGCAGTCGGCGAGTTCGGTCCCGTCCGGATCACCGGTCAGGTCCGCGGGATCGACCACGACGACGTCGAAGTCGGCCAGGACGTCGAGTTGAGCGTCGGTCGCAACGAGACTGCCGACGAACGCGTCGTCGTCTTCGAGCCGGTGTAGCGACGGCTCTCGGGGCGTTTTGCGGGTCGGACGCGTCCCTATCAGTCGTCGGCACTCGCCGCGGGGGCCTCGAGGTCGATCTCGCCGGCGTCGAGTTCGGCCTCGATTTCGCGGGCGGCCTGGACCATGTTCTCCATCTTGCCGTAGGCGACCTCCCGCGGGAGCAGCTTCAGCCCGCAGTCGGGGCTGATGGTGAGTCGGTCGGGCGGCACCACCGCCAGACCGTGGCGGATGTTCGCCTTGATCTGCTCGACCGACTCGATCTCGGCGTGGTGGGCGTCGACGGCGCCCATCGCGAAGTCTTTCGTGAACTCCGTCCCGGCGAAGACGTCGATCTGTTCGTAGTCGCCGTTCGCGAGTTCGAGGTCGAACTCGTGGACCGGGAATTCCAGGATCTGGGGATAGATCCGCGAGTAGTCGCCGTAACAGACGTGCAGGCCGAGGCGGACGTCGTCGGGTATGTCTGCGACGATGCGGTCGAGACACTCGCCGACGATGGCGTGGTCGTCGGGCGTCGTCGCGAGGGCGGGTTCGTCGATCTGTATGTACCGGGCGCCGGCGTCGACCAGGGCTTCGATTTCCTCGTTGACCAGGTCCGCCAGATCGTAGGCGACTGCCTCCTCGCTGTCGTAGGCCTCGTTGAACGACCAGCTCGCGAGCGTGTACGGGCCGGTGATGGGCACCTTCACGGGCCGGGACGCCACGCCGGAGGTGAAGTCGTACTCGGAGACGAGCCACTCCTCGCCGTAGGCCACCTCGTCGACCACCGAGGGTTTGTCGAAGTAGTTGTGGCCCCACACCTTCACGCGGCCGTTGAACTCGTAGCCGTCGATCCGGTGTGCGAAGTACTCGACCATCTCGTTGCGGCGCATCTCGCCGTCGACGACGACGTCGAGACCGGCCCGTTCGTGTTCGCGGGTGATGAGGCGCGCCGCGTCGTCCGTGGCCTCCTCGAAGTGCTCGTCCCCGAAGCCGGTGTCCGCGTCCTCGTAGAGGTCACGCGCCCGGTGGAGCCACTTGGGTTTGGGATACGAGCCGACGACCGTCGTCATGATGAAGTGCTCGTTGGTGTGATCCTCCGGCCGGAACTGGTCGCGGGGTCCGGTCATGCTTGCACCCCCTCGAGTTCGGCGGCATTCGCCAGCGCCGCCAGTTTCGCCTCGTGCTTGTTGACCGGCAGGTAGAAAAGCTCCGTGTTCGGGGTCGCATAGATCGTGTCGAAGTCCTCGCCGGTCCGGTCGGTGAACCAATCGACGCGCTCGCGGATCGTTCCGGGGGATTCGACCAGCGTGTTCTGCCCGTCGACCAGCCCCAGTGCGGCGTCGGGTTTGGTCCCGTACTCGCCGGCCAGGTAGACGGTGTCGTCCTGGTTCGAGACGAGGTCGAACCCGATGGCCGAAACGTCGGCGTCCATCAGGTGTGCGTACACCTTCTCTTCGAGGGCACCCCAGTACGTGTGGACGACGACGTCCGCGTCGAGAGCACTGGCGACAGTGTCGACGGCCGCGCTCGCGCGCTCGTCGGGGCCGTCATCCGGTGGGTTCGTCACCAGCGACGGCTCCAGCAAGAACAGCGTCTCGACGGCCGGGAACTGCTCTGCCTCGGCGGCCAGGAACTCCGCGACCGCGTCGAGGAAGGCGGCGGCGTCGCCGTAGTGTTCGTCGGTCGCGAGGTCCGCCAGCGAGTACGGGCCCGGCAGGACCGCCTGTAACCCCGACTCGACGTGGTCGGCGGCCGCCTCGAGTTCCGCGGCCACGTGTCCGGACGCTGCCAGGGGACCGGTCACGACCGGCTCCCGGTAGAAGTTGTTGTTGTCGTAGTACCTGACGATTCCGCGGGTGTCGACGGTATCGGCGACCGCCAGCGGGTGGGCGAGCATGTCGTCCCACTGCAACTGCCCCTCGACAACCCGGTCGAGGCCTGCTGCCCGCTGTGTTTCGATCACGTCCGCGCGTGCCCGTCCGTATGACTCTACGGTCTCCTCGCTCTCCGTGCCGTCGATCAGATCTTCCTTCTGGTGGCCCTTCAGATCCGCCAGCTCGTCTTTCGCCCACTCGGGCAGCGGGTGCAGTCCCGGCGTCGTCGCGACTATCTGTGTCATTGCCGGTCGCTACGCTATGACGGACTTTAATATTTCCTCTTTCGATTAATGCGTCATGGTAATGCCTCACGCTCGTCGCTGTCTCAGGCCTCGACCGCGAGGCCGGCGCGTTCGAGGGCCTCGCTGGCACTGGCGTCGTCGTGGATCACGGCGGCGACGGCCTCGGTGATGGCTCCGGGGTCGTCGTGCTGGAAGATCGACCGGCCCATCGAAACGCCGGCGGCACCAGCGTCCATCGCGCCACGGACCATCTCGAGGGTCTGCGCGTCGGTGCCCTTGCTCCCGCCGGCGATGACCACCGGCAGGCGCGTCGACTCGACGACGTGTTCGAAGGTCTCGGGTGTGCCCGAGTAGGCAGTCTTGATGATGTCGGCGCCGAGTTCCTCGCCCAGGCGGGCGGCGTGGCCGAGGTCCTCGGCGAAGGCCCCGGGGTCGTCCTCGCGGACGTCGTGGCCGCGGGCGTAGGTCATCGCCAGCGTCGGCATTCCCAGCCTGTCGGCCGCGCTCGTCACCTCGCCGAGCTGGGTTATCTGGTCGGGTTCGTACTCGCTGCCGACGTTGATGTGAAAGGAGACAGCGTCCCCGCCGGCCCGGACTGCGTCCTCGACCGTGCCGGTCGGGCGCTTGTCCATCTCGTCGGGTCCGATGGTCGTCGACCCGTTGAGGTGGACGATGTAGCCGGCGTCGTTCTTGTTCGGGTGGACGCGGGACGCGACGCCCTTCTGAGTGAGGACAGCGTCGGCACCGCCGGTCGTGACGGCGTCGATGGTCGACTCGATGTCTCGCAGACCCTTCACCGCGCCCATCGTGATTCCGTGATCCATCGGGACGACGAGGTACCGCCCGCCTGTCCCGACACGCTCCAGCCGCTCGGACTTCCCTGCTGTCATGGTGTGTGAGGTTGTGGCAAGTAGGGTTATGTTCGTTCCGGTTGCGGTCCGGTGCGTGTCTCCCGTCCCCGCAACGCACCTGCTTTCAGTTCCCGGGCTTTCTCTTCGAGACGGCGCGCGACCGTCCCGGTGGCGTCGTCGTTCTCGTGGCCCGTCGCCACGATGTCCACCAGGGCGCTCCCGACGATGATCCCGTCGGCGCCCGCCCCGACGATGCGTTCCGCGTGGTCGCCGGTCTTGATACCGAAACCGACCGCCTTGGGGACGTCCCAGTCCTCGATGCGGGCCAGCGATTCCGCGGTGTGGTCGGAGACGTCGTCGCGGGCGCCGGTCGTCCCCAGTCTGGCCTGGACGTAGACGTAGCCCGAGACCTGCTCGCGCATCCGGGCGAGGCGCTTTTCGGTCGTCGTCGGCGCGACCAGGAACACCAGATCGAGCCCGAACTCGTCACACGCCGCCCGGAGCGGTCCCGCTTCCTCTGCGGGCAGGTCGGGCACGACGAACCCCTCGATCCCTGCCTCGGCCGCCCGCCGGACGAACGGACGGGGACCCTCGCTCGCGTTCGAGGCGGGGTGTGTCTCGCTGTCCTCGTACTGGTAGATGAGGTTGTAGTAGGTCATACAGACAAGCGGCACGTCCACGTTCAGGTCCTCGACGAACTCGAGAAAGCGATCGGGGGTCATCCCCGCCGCCAGTGCCCGGACGATGGCCTCCTGGATGGTCGGTCCCTCGGCGATGGGTTCCGAGAAGGGCAGGCCGAGCTCGATTGCGTCCGCGCCGCCCCGCGCCAGCGCCTCGACGTACGCCAGGGATTGCTCGTAGGTCGGGTCGCCGGCCGCGAGGTAGGGAACGAACGCCGCGCCGTCCACGAACGCGCGTTCCAGCCCCATCAGAGGCCACCCCCGACCTCGCGGAAGACCTCCATGTCAGGTGCCACCTCTGTCTCCCGCTCGTCGGTCTCCTCGATGACCGTCTGGAGGTCCTTGTCGCCCCGTCCCGAGACGTTGACCACCACGAGTTCACCGAGGTCGTCGTGGTGTCGTTCGAGGTAGCCGAAGGCGTGGGCCGTCTCGAGGGCGGGGATGACACCCTCGTCCTGCGAGAGGCGGTGGAACGCCTCGAGGGCGGCGTCGTCGTCGACGTTCACGGCGTGGACCCGCCCCTCGTCGACGAGGTGAGCCAGCTCCGGCCCGACCCCGGCGTAATCGAGGCCCGCCGACACCGAGTGTGACTCCATGATCTGGCCGTCGGAGTCCTGGAGGACCTTCGTGCGCGCGCCGTGGAGCACCCCCTCCTCGCCGGTCGAGAGCGAGGCGGAGTTGGGCGCGACGCCGGCCTCCTCGTCGACCGACAGCGACGATCCGCCGGCCTCGACGGCGTAGAGGGCGACGTCCTCGTCGGCGATGAAGTGGTCGAACGTCCCCATCGTGTTCGACCCGCCGCCCGCACACGCGAGCACGGCGTCGGGCAGGCGGCCGGCTTTCGCCTGGATCTGCTCGCGGGCCTCCTCGGAGATGAGCGCCTGGAAGTCCCGCACCATCGCGGGGAACGGGTGGGGGCCGACGACGCTCCCGATGACGTAGTGGGTCCGTTCGACGGTGCGGGCCCAGTCACGCATCGTCTCGCTGATGGCCTCCTTGAGCGTCCCCCGTCCCGTCGTGACCGGGGTCACCTCGGCCCCGTTGATCCGCATCCGGAAGACGTTGGGCCGCTGGCGGGCGATGTCCGTCTCGCCCATGTAGATTTCGCAAGGCATCCCCAGGTGGGCCGCGGCCATCGCCGTCGCGGTGCCGTGCTGGCCGGCGCCCGTCTCGGCGATGATCCGCTCTTTGCCCATGTACTTGGCCAGCAGCACCTGCCCGAGGGCGTTGTTGAGCTTGTGGGCGCCGCCGTGGAGCAGGTCCTCGCGCTTGAGATACACCTCGGTGTCGTATCGATCCGAGAGCTGATCGGCACGTCCCAGCGGCGTCGGCCGCCCGCCAAAGTCCGCCATCCGTCGGCGGAACTCGTCGAGAAAGCCGTCTTCGTTGTCGAGCACGTACCGCTCGTATGCGTCTGTCAGTTCCTCGATGGCCGGCATCAACGCCTCCGGCACGTACTGTCCGCCGTAGTCGCCAAACTTGCTGTCAGTTCCCATCGTTTGTCAGTCGCTCCGTGTTCGCTCGGACGTCCCCGTGCGCGGATCCGTCGGCCGCGTGGCCCATGATGGCAGAGCCGACCAGGAGTCCGTCGGCACCCGCCTGGCGCATCCGTCGCACGTCGTCCCTGTCGTGTATGCCACTCTCCGCAATCAGTGTGACGCTCTCCGGTGCGGCGGGCGCCACCCGCTCGAAGGTCGCGAGGTCGACCTCCAGGCGCGCCAGGTCGCGGTTGTTCACGCCGACGACGTCCGCACCGGCCGCGACGGCCGCCTCGAGTTCCTCGCGCGTGTGCACCTCGACGAGCACCTGGAACCCGCGCTCGCGGGCCGCCGCAGTCAGTCCCTCCAGGTCGTCGACGAACCGCGCGATGAGCAAGACCAGGTCCGCTGGCACCGTGTCCAGCTGGTCCTCTCTCAGGAGGAAGTCCTTGCGCAACACGGGCACGTCCACGGCTGTCCGCACCCGCCGGAGGGCAGCGGGCGTGCCCCCGAAGTGCTCGGGTTCGGTCAGCACCGACAGCGCCGCCGCACCGCCTGCCACCATCTCCCGGGCCAGTGTGACGGGGTCGGTCTCGCGCTCGCCGCTGGTCGTCGGGCTGGTCGGCTTCACCTCCGCGACGATCGGTATCCGCCCGTCCCGTTCGGCCTCCGCGAACGCCTCCGCTATCGACCGGGCGTCGACAGAGACCCGCTCGCCGCCGCCGCCGCGCTCGCGGGCCGTCTCCAGTATCGATCGTACCTCTGGTGCCAACTCCTCTGTTTCGACCATTAATGAGCACTAATGGACAGAGATGTACATAAGACTTGCGTCCCGGGCCGTCCGGGACCGGCACACCAATGTTCAAGTTTCACAACACCAACGGTCCCGTATGGACGACACTGCCGGCGTCTACGCCCGCGAGTCCGGCTATCTCGACTGTTACGTCCAGCTCGGACTCGCCCAGGGGCGGGTCATCTCCGTCTCCTTCCCGGCGGAACCGAAACCGGACGCGGAGACCGACCACGGGTTGCTCGACCGGATCGACGCGTACCTCCAGGGCGACCTGGAGGGCTTTGGCGACGTCACCGTGGCGCTGACGACGCCGACCGACCAGCGGGCCGTCCTCGAACGCGTCCGGGAGATTCCGTACGGCGAGCAGGTGACCGTCGACTACCTCGTGGGGACGACGCCCGGTCTGGACCCCGACGAAGCGGACGACCGGACGCTCGTCCGGGAGGTGCTCTCGAACAATCCTGTCCCGCTGTTGCTCCCCGACCACCGCGTGCGCGACGGCCCGAGCGGCGCACCGGCTGCCGTCGAGCAGAAACTCCGTGCCGTCGAAGGGCTCTGACAGTGATTGCTGTAAGCCAGTCCCGGATCGACCGCAGGACGCGACGCGGTCGAAACGGTAATTCGGTACAGCAATCAGTACGAGGCGGACTGGTGTGTCCCGACGAGACAATCCGGCGCCGGGAAACCAGGAGAACGCTTATCCGGTGGGCTGACCAACGGAACAGAGAGAGCACGGGAGTTCGGCAAGCGTGATACGAGAGGGGCTGCCGCTCCGATCCCGGCTGTCGGGAGAGGAAACGGTGCCAGATGACCGGATGGTCGATGCCCTCGAGTCTCAACTGTCGGCGTCCGAGCGTGTGGTTTACCGGCTAGTGAGTGCAGACGGAGTTGTCCGCGAGCAGCGGGGAGAGACGACCGAGAAAGGGAGTGGCGACGGCGGGACTGTACTGGCTGTTACCGACCGGGAACTCCTGATCGTCGTCGATACAGGCTCCGGCGTCGAGACCGCGGAGGTGCCGTACACGGACCTGCAGACGGCCGAGGTTACCGGTAGCTTCCTGCGCCGGACGTTCGTGGTCAGTCTCTGGGGGCGTGGCACGCTCCGGATCACACCACAGCAGTCCGACGAGCTCGAGGAGGTCGCGGCGTTCGTCTCGGAGGCCAGCGACGTCTGGCAACGCGCCGTGGCCGCCCTGCAGGACGCCCGCCAGTACGTCGCCGACATCCCGAACCGGTTCGAGTCCGGCGGCGCCGAGGGGACCAGGCAGGTCCGCGAGTCGGCCCGCGAACACATCGAGACGGCGCGACAGCGTGCGAGCCGGGCCCCCGAAGAGGTCGAACCGGCCATCGCGGAGCGGACGGAGTCGGTCGAGCGTGACCTGGCCCGTGCCCGCGTCGAGTGGCGGTTCGAGCGCGGCCAGCAACTGTGTCGGACGGTCACCGAGCGGGCGGAGGCTGCCGACTACGACGGTGCCTGTGACACCTTCCAGCGCGCGTGCACCCACCTCGAGGTTGCGCTCTCGCTCGCCGAGGAGTGGGAGTTCGACGAGGCCGACCGGATCGACTCCGAGCGCGAGGCGCTGGCGGACCGGCGCGAGTGGCTCGAAGCCCAGCCCCTGTCGCGGGCCGAACAGGCACTCTCGCGCGCCCGCGACGTGGACCGCCCGGAGGCTGCGGTCGGGGCCTGGGAGCACGCCCTGGCGTGTTACCGGGACGCCCTGACGGCCGGGTGGGGGACCGGCGTCGACTTCCACGGCGACACCGACGCCCTCCGGACGCAGGTCGCGTGGCTGGTCGGCCGTGTCGTCCGCCTCCGGTGTCGAGTGGCCGAGCGCTACGAGGACCAGGGGATGACCTACGAGGCGTCCGGCCTCGAGCGGCTCGGCCTCGACCGGTACGAGAGGGCCTGTGCGCACCTGTTCGCGGCCGAGCGCCTCGCCAGCCAGTACCGGGCCGGCGACGCCGCTGCCATCCGCGAGCGGCTGGTCTGGACGATGACTCTGACGACGGCGTTTTGAGATATAAGTGACCGCCGCCGGTACCGACGGTATGGACGACATCGTGTTGCGGAGCGCGCGCAACGCCTACCTCGTCGTGCTCCTGTTGCTGGTCGGGGTCAGTGCCTACCAGTTCTACACCATCGGGGGTATCACCGGTCCGGTCGCGGTCATCTGGGTCTCTGCCGCTGGCGCGTTCTACCTCTCGAAGTGGTACTACCAGCGCCAGGGCGATACACGCCAGCGATGATACTGGAAAGGGTTAACTGAGTGGCTCCTGAAAGGAGACACAATGACCGAGGACGTCAAACCGACGCGCAAGAACCTCATGCACATCGAGGAGCGCATCGAACTCTCCCAGCGGGGACACGACACCCTGGAGAAAAAGCGGGACGGCCTCATCATGGAGTTCATGGACATCCTGGACCAGGCCCAGGACGTCCGGGAGGACCTGGAGGAGACCTACGACCGCGCACAGCGCACCATCGACAAGGCCCGCGCGATGGAGGGCGACGTCGCGGTTCGGGGGGCCGCCGCGGCACTGAAAGAACACCCGGAGCTCACCACGCAGTCGAAAAACATCATGGGCGTCGTCGTGCCCCAGATCGAATCCTCGAAGGTCAGGAAAGACCTGAACGAGCGGGGCTACGGCGTGCTCGGCACGAGCGCGCGCGTCGACGAGGCCGCCAGCGCCTACGAGGATCTGCTCGAGAAGATCATCCTCGCGGCCGAGGTCGAGACCGCGATGAAGAAACTCCTGGAGGAGATCGAGACCACGAAGCGCCGCGTGAACGCACTCGAGTTCAAACTCCTGCCGGAACTCCACGAGAACAGGGAGTACATCGAACAGAAACTCGAAGAGCAGGAACGCGAGGAGATCTTCCGCATGAAGAAGATCAAGGACATGCTGGAAGAGCAGGAAGCCGAGTGGGACGAGGAGGAGGAACCCGAGGAGACCGAACCGCTCGCTGCCGACGACTGACCGTCGATGGACTGCCCGGACTGCGGGGCGAAGACCGCCTCCTTTCGTGTGCCCTCGGAGTTCCGTTCGGCACTGCCGGGCGAGGAACCGGGCGCGGCGCTGTGCCGGCAGTGTCTGTCACTCTCTCCCGATCCCAACCCGCCCGCCCAACAGCCGGATTTCCAGCGGATCAGCGGCGCGTTCCCCGCCAGCACGGACGCGGCCGTGCCGATGGCGCTGGTCGTGGGATTGCTCGAAAACCTCGCTCTGTACCGCTCGGAGATTGGCGACCTGCTCGCACACGTCGAACGAGCGGGCACCGACCCGCTGCTCGTCCTCGACAGACTGGCCCGCGACCCGGACCTCGAGCCTGCGACCGACCTCGACGGCCGCCGCCGCCAGCTCGAACAGCTGCTCTGAGGACCGTCTGCTACGGATTGCTGTCGCTCTGTTCCCAGACCCCGAGAGGGCGGCGCCCGAACCCGCCGACAGGCGTGATGCTAACCAGTTAGGCACACGTTTTTTTATAACTAACATCGTATCGGTAACTGCGGCATCCGCGCAAGCGATGCCGTGCGACGCTCAGCAGCGAGTTGTCGTCTTGCAACCGCGTTACCGTCTCTCCCGAGCCGGTACCCCCAATCCCCCCAACCCGACATCTCCCCACTCCACCCCACTCCACCCACTCCACCCACTCCACCCACCCCCTTTTCACTGCACCCGTTGACTGCAGCGGCCGCTTTTTCGAAGCCGGAATCGAGGTGTAGCGTCGCCGTTCTACGAATCGACAGGCTCGACTTCGGCCTCCGGTGCGTTCTGTTTCACGCTGTTGAGGCCGTCTTCCGCGCCGGTTCGGCTGGCGTAGCCCTGCGATCCGTCGGCCATGATGTTGCCGTTCCGGTGGCGGAGCCGCCAGCGCCAGTCGCCGCCCTCGTCGTTGTAGATCTCGAACGTGGCGCTCCCGATGTCGAGCACGTGTGCTTCGGGTGCGTACTCGCGGATGAGAGCAACGGCGTCGTGGGCACCGCTCTCGGAGGCGTACCCCTGGCCGCCGTCGGCGATGATGTTCTCGTTTCGGTGGACGAGCCGGAAGCGATACTCGCCGGCGTTGTCCTCGTAGACCTCGAACTCGGCGTTGCCGTCAGCGGCGACGTTCTGCTGGACGCTGTCGACCCCCTGGCGTGCACCCTGCCTGGAGGCGTACCCCTGGCCGCTGTCGGCGAGGATGTTTCCGTTCTCGTGGAGGAGCCGCCAGCGGTACTCGCCACCCTCGTCACGGTACAGTTCGAAGGCTGTCGGGTCGATGTGGAGGTAGTCGGCCGACTGGGCGTAGTGACGGACGCTCTCGAGGCCGTCGTCGCGTGAGGCCTTCGAGGCGTAGCCCTGCGTACTGTCGGCGATGATGTTGTCGTTGTCGTGGCGGAGCCGCCAGCGGTACTTGCCATCTCTGTCCTCGTAGGTCTCGAAGGTGGCCTGTGTCCCGTTTTGCTCGGTGGCCACCGGTTGGTCGTCACTCTCGGCGTCGTCTTCGTCCTGGCTGTCGTCCTCGCCTCCCACCTCGTCTTCGCTCTCGGTGTCCATCTTGTCGAGGTCCAGCACAGCCGCGCCGAACGCGTCACGTTTGACCGAGCTGAGCCCCCGCTGGGCACCCTGTCGCGAGGCGTAGCCCTGCGCACCGTCGGCGATGATGTTGTCGTTGTCGTGGCGGAGCCGCCAGCGGTACTGCTTGCCCTGGTCCGTGTAGAGTTCGAACTGCGACTGGCTCTCCTTGAGGCGCTCGAGTTCGCTCACCTGTGCCTGGTTCTCGGCTTCCGACGCTCTCTGCTCGTCGTGCTCTTCGTGCCGTTCGATCTCATCCATTGCGGCGTCGCGCTTGGCTTCGGCCTCACCGGCGCGGTCCTCCGCTGCGTGCTGTTCTTTGTGTGACCTCGTCAGGAGTGGCGTGACGACGCTCCCGGTCGCGATGACGAAGATACCCAGTGCGTAGAGGCCGATGACGAGCGTCTCGCTGTTCGCGAATGTGGCACTCCAGTTCCCGGCGGTGAACGCGACGACGAACCACGCGGTTGCGAGTACTCCGATCGCTGCACCGATGTAGGACATCATTGTCGCTCTCGTCTTCAGCGGGAGCCTGATGATCGGCCCGATGAGCAACAGTATCAGTCCGAGCGCGGCCAGCGCGATGCCCGCCCCCCGGATGCTCTCTCCCGGACTGTTGCTCAACATCACGAGCGTGATACCAACAAACCCGGCCACGATACCTAGCACGAACACCCAGTATCCGTACGCCTCGTCGGCGGTCGACGGACTACCGATGCTGCTTTCGTACCAACTTTGTGGGTTTAAACCCTTGCTTGTCGCCATTGCAATCCTGCTAGAGGCTCTACGGGAAAGCCTGATTGCCATGGTCTATCATGCCAAATTCAAGTGCTCTATCGAAATTGGAAGACAGCGCCAGGATTCAACCTGGGCAATCGTGTCTTTCTTCGACTTCCTCGCAAAAGCGGTTCTGCAACGCGCTGTACCCGGGGAAGTCGTAGTCCTCGTCACGCCCGCGGGCTGTGTGTCGTTCGTGGTCGCCGTGAGAGTTGTCGTAGCTAATCCAACACGCGGACGCGGACGCGGCGGACCGACCCATCGTCGAACCGAGAAACCAATGTGCCCCAGTAGTGACAGAGACAGCCGGCAGTACGACCCGGGACACTCACCGGGATTCGTTCCCGGCGTAGACGCCGGTTTCGGGATGGAACTCGCTCCAGGCGAACCAGAAGACGCCGTGGCTGTTCAGCCGGTCGAGCTGTGTCCCCCGGTGTGGTCCCGACTGTGCCTCGCCGTCGAACCGCCAGCGGTTGCCCGCGTCGTCGACGAGTTGCCCGTCTTCGAGTGAGAACCGCAGGGGTTCGCCTTCGACCTCGCGAACGAAGACCTCGACGCCCCCGTCCTGCTGATTCTCGACGATCAGCACCGGCACGTCCCCCACCTCGTCGTTGACGACGTCTTCCTCTTTGACGCGCGTCTCGGGGTAGGCCCGCGAAGTGTTGCCGACGGTCACGCCGTAGACGATCGTCTTCGACTCGAGGCGGTCGTCGACGCTGCCGACGCCGAACCCGACCCGGTCGCTCTCGGCGTACCCGCTGTAGGGGTTCGAACCGTAGGTGGCCTTCGGGTAGACGCCCGTCTCGCGCGAGAGGACCGACGTCCCGGGATGGGCCTCTTGCCACTCCCCCCAGGTCGTGATGGTGCTGGGCACGATGGTCAACTCCCGGGGGACGAGCGGTCCGACGACGGCCGTGCCGTTGAGCTGGCTCCAGTAGGTCTCTGTCTCGCGGTCGTACATCACGAGGTTGGCGTTCAGCAGTTTCCCGGAGACGCCAAAGGAGAGCGTCTCGCCGCCGACGCGGCGGTCGAAGACGAGCCCGGAGCGACACAGCGGGCAGTAGGTCACTGCGACCGGACGGCCGCCGATCTCGTCGTTGACGATCTCGTGGACGTTGAGGACGCGCAGCGGGTACGCCCGCGCCTCGCCGTCGACCTCGATCCCGACGACCAGGTCGTCCCCGGAGAGCCAGCCGGCCTCGTCGGGGGACTGGAACGAGGGATCGTCGATGGAGGGGATGCAGTCGGTCCCGCCGGGACAGCCCTGCTGGAGCTGTGCGGGATCGACCGTGTAGCGGGTCCCGTCGTCGGCCACCTCGAAGTCGGCCTCGTCGGGAGCCGGTGCCTCCGGCGCGGCCTCTCCGGTCGCGCCGCCCAGCGCCAGCCCGACGGCGCTGCCCACGACCAGCAGGGTGACCGTCGCGACGTACAGCCCCCGTTCGCCGATCTCTCGGACCACGGTCACCCGCCCCTCCAGTCGAGGAGTGCTTCGGTCACAGTCCCGAGCGTGTACAGCCACAGGAACTCGACGTACAGCCGGCCGGCCTCGAAGACCAGCTGCCCGACCAGTTCGCCGAGGCGGTCGGCGTAGAACAGTTTCGCGCCGAACAGTACCTGCGGGGCTGCCCGGACCGGGAGCAACAGGATCCCGAGCAGCGGTCCCAGCAGGTTCGCCACCACAGGAACCCGGACGACCACGAACAGCCCGAGGGCCACCGCCAGCGTGGTTCGACGCGCCCGGACGAACCCGAGCGTGCGGTCGGTGAGCCCCTCCTCCCAGGGGCGGAACCGGTAGACGGGGAGAAACAGGAGCGCGAGCGCGACAAGCAACACCACCGACGTGACCGACAGCGAACCGACCGAGAGGACCGCGCCGACGCCGATCAGCACCAGGAGCCAGGTCAGCACACCCATCCCGACCGGCACGAGCCGGCGGGCGACCAGTTCCACGCGGCCGGCGCTGTGTCGGTGTGTGTTATCCGTCGCCATCGCTGTCACCTCGGACGGAGCGACCGCCGGATGGACGAGCAAGTGCGGATCCCATGTCCGGTACGAGGGACTGCTGCCGTGAATCGTTTCGGTAACCTCCGGCTCACGGCGGGGAGTCAAACATAAACCGTCGGGACCCGTCGTGCCGGCCGATGACCGTCACCCACGAGCGCCTCGCGGTCGACTGGCTCGGATACGCAACAACCCGGATCGAGAGCGACGACACCGTCGTCTACGTCGACCCCGGTCGCTACGGGGTCCTCACCGGCGAGTGGTCGCCCCCGTCCGAGAGTGCACGCGGCGCGCACCCGCCGGCCCGCGACTACCGGGCCGAAGACGGCGACGTCGTCTTCGTCACTCACCGCCACCACTACGACCCCGACGGTATCGACCGCGTCGCGGCCGACGACGCGACCGTCGTCGTCTTCGAGGGGATCGACGTCGCCGGGACCGCACGGACTGACGTCCGGCCCGCGGACCTGTCCTACGACCTTCGGACGGTCGGGATGGAGACCGAGGGGGTCGTCGACGGCGTGCCCTTCTGGACGACGCCGGCCTACAACCACCCCGACGGCCCCCACACGCACGCCGACGGGTCGCCGGTCCACCCCGAAGGGTTCGGGTGTGGCTACCTGGTCGCCGTGGGCGGGACCCGGGTCTTCTATCCTGGCGACTCCGACGTCCTCGACGGGCACGGGGAACTCGACGTCTCGCTGTTCCTGCCCTCGATCGACGACACCTTCTCGATGGGCGGCGAAGCCGCCGTGGACCTGGCCGCCGAGATGGACCCCGACCTGGTGTGTCCCATCCACTACAACACCTTCGACGATCTGGAGGCGGATTCGCGGGCCTTCGCGGCCGACGTGGCTGCGCGGGGCGTACCGGTAGTGCTCGACGAGAATTGACGGTTACAGCCGACAGTCTTACTCGAGGAAGTCGACGTCTGTAATTTCGAAGCGTGCCCCGCCAGACGCGCTTTCGGTCGCGGTGATGTCCCATCCGTGTGCGTTGACGATGGTCCGCACCACCGAGAGCCCGTAACCGCTGCCGTCCTCGGCAGTCGTAATCCCGTGATTGAAAACTTCCTCCTGGCGGTCCGCGGGGATCCCGGGGCCGTCGTCTTCGACGTAGAACCCGTCGTCGAGTGGCCCGATCCGGACGGTCACGTCCTGGCCCCCGTGTTCGACGGCGTTGCGAAACAGGTTCTCGAACGCCTCGTAGAGCCTGTCAGAGTCGGCGCTCACCGTCGGAATCGAGTCGTGGTGCATCGAGGAGTCACCCTCGTTTCCCGCCCCCTGCCAGGCCATCTGGACGATGTTCTCGATGTCGGTGGGCTCCGGATCCTTGACGACGTCGCCCTGGCGGGCCACGCGGAGCAGGTCCTCGACGAGCCGTTCCATCCGGTCGGTCGTGTCGTGGATCGAGGTGAGGTGGTCACTCTCGCCGGTCTCCTCGTAGAGCGTCAGCCGCTGGTCGATGATCTGGAGTGGCTGCTGGAGGTCGTGTGCGAGGATGTCGGTGAACTCCTTGAGACGGTCGTTCTGGCGCTCGAGCATCCGTTCGTACTCCTTCTGTTCGGTCGTGTCCTGACTGACGGCCGCGAACCCTGGCCGGTCCCCGGACACCGGCGAGAGTGTCAGTGTGCCCCAGAAAACCGAGCCGTCGGCCCGCTCGTGCCAGCCCTCGACTTCCACTGTCCCCTCCCTCGCGTCGTCGAGAAACCCCTCCGGCGGATCACCGATCTCGCTTTCGACTTCTTCGTTCTTGTCGGCGAACAGTGTGGTCACGTGCCAGCCCAGAGCCGTGTCGGGGGCGTACCCGTAGAGCGCCTCGGCCGGCGCAGACCAGGCTGTGATCGTCCCCTCGGCGTCGAGTCTAAAGACGGCGTGCGTGGAGACACTGTCGAGCAGGCCCTCCGCGACGGGTGCGTCGCCACCCGAGTCTTCGCTGGTGTGAACCGAATCTGTCATGTTATGTGCTTCTCAGAACGTCTTCAAATTGATTCTGCCTGGCAGACAATGTCGTTCATAATCACCGACGCCCGCCGTAAAAATTCCGTTCACGTTCAACGTCCCCGAGTCGAGGGCAAGTTATACTGTCGGCTATAAGCCCGTGAGCAGTATCGGCACCCCGGGGTGGGGAATATCTTCACGAAGTTATAGCCGACAGTATTAAAAGACGCGCCCGTAGGGAGACACATGCGAGTTACAGCGTTCTTCCTCGAGGACCGCACGAACCTCCTCGCGGGTGTGCTAGCACTCGGACTCTTCGGCGCAGGTGGCGTTGCAGTCTCACAACAGCGAGGGGTTGCCGGAGTCTTCCTGTTTCTGGCTGGCTTCACGGCGCTGATGTTCCTGGAATACAGGCACATCAACCGTTCCGAGTGACATTTTCCTATCGGACAGGCCGGCAGGGACTCCCGTTCGTGGGTCAGATTGGTGCAGATTCGAACAGTCGGGCGCCACAGTCGGGACAGGAGACGGCTGCCACCTCGTGTTTCGAACAGCACGAGGTCACCGTGTCGACACCGAACTCGGGTGTGCCACCACAGGACGGGCACGTATCCACAAACAGGCGCAACCCGTTCAGCAGTTGGCTCCGCTCGCGCAGGCCCAGACGGTCCCAGTCGGGATGGCGGCGCTGGAGGACACGCGCCGCACCCAGATCAGCCAGGAACGCCGCGCGGGACTCCCACTTCCCGGCAACCCGGTCGTCGATCCGTGCGCGGAACGCGTCGCCGAACTCCTCGTAGGTGACCTCGGCCTCGTCGAGGTCGAGCACCGCGAGCAGTTCCGCCCGTTCGGCGTCGGCCTCCCTGACCCGGTCGACGGCTGTCTCCCAGTCGGTCCGGAAATCGTCTCGCAGGCACAGGTCGTCCCCGTCGGGACACTCCTCCAGGGCACCGAGGGTCGTGAGTGCCCGTTCGGGGTCGAACTCTCCGTCCCGATCTGTTTCCAGGGTGTTCTCCACGCCCTGCGGTGACTTCCCGAACAGGGCCAGCAGCCACGGCGGGAAGTACCGTTTCGTCAGTTCCGGCGTTCCCGGGACGAGGTATCCCCGGAAGTAGATGGCGGCCGCGCACAGACAGAAAACGCCCAGTCCGGTCACGACGCCGACCCCGACGGTCACACCCGTCGAGATGGCCGCACCGACGGCGACACTCAGCACGGTCGCGATGACTGCGTTCACTGCCGTGCAGGGCAGACAGCGGTTCTCTCCGGTGTACTCGGGCTGACGAAGTTGCTCCAGCAATCCCCCTGTGGCGGTCATACGCGGAGCGTTCGGTTTCGGTCCTATTGAGAGTATCGGCCGCCCACGAGCGCGGGACTACTGGCCGGGATCACGGACCGGGATCAGTCCCTGTGACATGAGTCGCCGGGCGATCACGACGAGTCCGTTGCCGAACCCCTCACCGAAAATCCCCTGTTCTTCTCCGGTCGCCGGCGCGACTGTGCTCACGAGAATCGTCGACCGGTCGACGAGGAGCAGCCGACCGATCTCCGCTCCGTTGTCCGGAGGGGTCTCGGGCTGGAGCCACTCGAGACCCGAAATGAAGGTCGTGGCCCCCGGCACTTCCTGATCGATCCGCTCCTTGACCGGACCCGCCAACGCACCCACCAGGAGTTCGACATCCCGGCCGAGCTCGTTGAGGGTGACGGCGAGGTCGTCGGTGAACAGTGCGCCGTCACTGATCACCAGTACCACCTCGTCGGTCGCGTCCAATATCAGTTCGTTCGTCCGGTTCTCGATGGCGTCGTGCCCGGACATCGCCCAGATCTGCTGGACCGGGGAATCCTCCGTCTCATCGACGACGTCGACCTTCTCGAGGGTGTTGCGGAGCCGATCGATCCGGGCCTCGTACTGGTCGCGGAGCGTCTCGGTGGCCTCCTCGAGCGGGACCGCACGAAACTGCTGTGGACTCGAATGCTGGATCTGCACGAGCCCCTGGGCCTCGAGCACCCTGATTGCGTCGTAGACCCGCGTCCGCGGGACCTCGGTCAACTCGCTGAGCTTCTTTGCCGTCCCGGTGTCGAGCCGTGTCAACCCGACGAAGCACCGTGCCTCGTATTCCTTTAAGCCGAGCTGTTGGAGCACCTCCGTCGCCTCCTCCAGATTTGCCGTGTTCATATGTCCCAACCTCCCGGGAATCCGGGAACTTGTTTCCTCATTGAACCTCTATACGGATATGTGTTTCACTGGTGTTGTGAATCTCTGGCTCCACTGGAACGTGTGACCACCGATTTCGGCACGCAGATTTTTTGTACGAACGATCGCCGCGTTCGATTGTGATTATACGAGTTAACGTCTGTGCAACGGGCCGCACGACTCCCAGATATCCTGGAAGTAGGCGTGTGAGTTGTTTACTCAGTTACTCACAAAAGAGATATATGGACGGAACCGGGTCCTCTAGGTGGCAC
>CAYYHG010000039.1:0-20586 GCA_964471665.1 uncultured Halobacteriales archaeon
GTACTCGAACCCCGTGATGTCGATGTCGTCGACGTCCTTGCCCTCCTTCCAGACGATGTGGCCCGCGTAGCGCTTCTTCTTGCCGGCTTGGAAGAACCGCCGGTAGAGCTTCTCGAACTCGATCTCGAAGCGGTGGAACTCCGCGTCGAGTCGTTCGAGCGCGAACTCGTCGTACGAGTCGTTGATACGCTCTTCCAGCTCGAATCCCTCCTGGATCGTGGCGGCGACAGTTTCTAGTTCACTATCTGTCATTTCGGGGTGTTTCTCCCGCATCCCGTCGGTGACTTCGACATCTCCAGCGATGTCCGAGGAATCGATGTCACCGACCTCCAGCATGACAGAATCAGTGTTGTGGAGGACGACGCCGCCGACAGCGTCGACGAAATTCTCGTTCTCCGTGACGCTCAGGTCGTACACATAGCCGTCGTGGTCGACTTCTCTCAGGTCCGGGTCACGGCCGGAACGATAGCACTCACAGGTCCGGACGGTGTATGTGTCCTTCTCGTTCCGGTAGTTCAGAGAGTGTTTCCTGTCACGTTGTGTGAGCAGTATCGACAGGCCAGCAGCGAGTTCACGACTCGTCGTTTCGAACTCGAAGTTGCGCTCCGAGTACTCCTCGCTGTAGCGCGGGAACTGACGGGACCCGTCTCCCTCCACCAGCACGTCGAGAAAGAGCGTCTGCTTCTCGGCGGGGAGGTGGAACACGAACTCCGGGAGTCGCTTGCCACGGGACGTCTGACCGGCGAACTCGCGGAAGAAGACGGCGGCGAGTTCGTTCATCATCTGCAGTTTGAGCGTCCGGTCGTCGCAGGTCACCGACGACTGTCCGTCGCTGGTCTCGTATTCGAGGCTCCGTTCGTCGCTCGTGTCGCTGGCGACGACGCTCGGGTCGGTGTTCGTGAACAGGGCGTGGTAATCGTCCTGCAGTCCTTCGAGCCAGTCGCGGCGCGTTTCTGCGATGCTCGCCCCGAACCTGCTGTCCGTCGTCTCCCCGGTCGAGGCAGTTCCCCCGGTCACGTACGCCGCTAGCAGTCTGACGAGGGACTCCCCTTCCGGGCTGTCGATGTCGATGTGACGCCTGACTTTCACAGTTTGTTCGCATGCGTCGTGGTGTTCGTGACCGAACCAGACACACTCGCCGTCCGTATGGACGCGCTTGATTTTTGATTCGGGGCTCTCCGAGCCGGCGCTCCGACCGTCCTCGTAGGCCCGCGTGTATCCCTGCAGTACCTCGTAGACGTCGATCGACTCGACGCTCTCGACATCGGGTACCGACGGAACGCGAAGCGGTGACTCGACTTCACTCGGTTGTTTCTCCACGAAGCCGTCCTCGTCCTCGACGACGTAGGAGTGATCGGTCGTGGTCGTCGACTCCCCGAACCTGTGCTGGAGGGTAACGACCGGCTTGTCCGTCTCGTGGCGGATGACTCCCTCTATCGAACGCCATTCCGGGCTCCCGTCGTCTGTCACCGAGAGCGCGTCCCATCCTCCCAGTTGACGACGTGCCTTCCCGTCGACGGCCCCTCCATCCACCGCGACCGCTGCCTGTTTGATCCCCTCCGACGCCTTTTCGAACAAGGACTCGATGGAGCGAATACGAACCCTCCCGTCGGGGTCGCGGACCACTATCGGCCTGTCGCCGGTCACGCTGTCCCCGTACACCGTCTCGTATCCTTCGTCCTGAACGACTTCGTCGGTGTACTCGATCACCTCTCGCCCTGTCGCGGTGACTGCCGCTCCCATCTCCTTGTCGTATAATCTGAAGCGATCCCATCCAAGCACTCCATATAAACTTTGCGACACATTTTGGAATTTACCATTTCGGCCAGCTACCAGCGTGTGATTGTCCGCGACAGTCACACAGTAGACGCCGTTCTCGGCCGTGCTTCGCGACCCACTTCGACGCGTCCGGAACGAGTTTTTGGCGTTTTCGGTACAGTAGACGCGCCAGGAACCGCTGTCGCGGTTGTAACTCGCTGTCAGACCCAGGTGCGTACAGAGGCACAACACGTCGTCTCGCAACTGTTCACTCGACGTGGTGAACCGCCAGGAGTTGGGCTGTCTGTCGCCGTCTCCTTTTATCAGCGTGTCGAGGAACAGTTCTTTCTGTTCTCTTGACGCGCGGAACACGAGGTTGGGAATCCGCTTGTTCTCGCTCCCGTCCCCACACAGGTTCCTGAACAGATCCGCCAGAATACGGCTCGAAAAACTCACTTTTCGGTCGGTTTCGTAGTAATAATCCACGACCGAGTCGACCAATTCTTCGATCTCTTCGCGTTCTACGTCTGTCGATTGTGCGAATTTGACACGGTAGTTCCCGGTTTTCGGCTCGTAGACACTACCTTCTGTAATGTACCAGGCCAAGAGCTCAAGGAAGTCGGCAGTTGGGATAGTACGGGACACGTTCGGCTTGCCGCTACGGGCTGCCAGTTTCGCTCCTCCATCGGCAACTGTCAGCCGTCCATCCGTGCGGTCCTGGATCAGTTCCCGAATATCTACTGTGTTTCCAAGCTCGTCTTCGTGCTCGAACTCCCAGTCGTGGGGCAGTTCGTAGTGACAGTCATCGTCCAACTCCCCCGCTTCGACGAAACTCCACTCGTCTTCCGTGATCCCGTTCTTGTCGTTTTTCCGGACCAGCATCCGGTGGTTGGGCGTCACGCGGAAGTCGATCTCGCTGGTCTGGATGTCGACCAGTTCCCCGCGGTAGTCGGGATACGCGTGAGTTTCGACGACCGGCTTGAGTTCCATCTCCGTCGTCTCCGGGTCGAGCGAGTACACGTCGTCGCCGACCTCCAGGTCCCGGATACCGCGAACGCCCTCGGGTGTCAGCACTTCCGTGTCCGGCGTGAAGCAGTTCATTATCACCTTCACCGCAGCCTGCTGTCGGTCGTACTGCTCGTACTCTCTCGTATCGGGGTCGTGTTCGTTCCGGAGCGACTTCTTCTCTTCTCGCTCTGAGAGGAGTTCGTCGACCATCTCCCGGATGACCCCGTCGGGTTCCTTCCGGAAGTGGGTCCCGTTGGGCGCGCGGTAGGTCTCGCCGTCGTACCGCTCGGGGTCGACCTTCGTCTCGGGCGAGGCGTTGGTCGTCACCATGCACATCGGGTAGAGCGATTGTCCCACCCACTGATACTGGCCGTTCCGCCCGGCCAGAATCACGTGATTGTCTCTGGCTGTGAGACAGTGAACACTACCGTCGTGAGCTTCGGCCGTCGCGTTCGTCGCCTTCTTGAACGATCCTTTCTTTCCGGTGGAGACGTACCACGTTCCGTCGGACTGGCGAGAAACCGTGGGCTTTTCTCCACACCGGACAGCGAGATCGACAATATCGTCTTTGAGTGTCTCGCTTTTTGTCCAGAATTTGTCAATTCCCGACGCTACCCGCTGTCCATCTCCACGGACCATCGTATCGAGTAGAATCCGCAGAAGTTCGCTATCGAGAGTGAACACCCACGCCGGCAGACGCTTGTCAGCACATCCCGTTCCACAGTTTGCTTCCAGCCATTCGACCAAATGCTGGCCGGAAATGTTGACTCCCCTCTCGTCGGTGCTGTAGCCTACGCCCATCCGGTCGAGCAACTGGCATATTGCCTCCCGTTCAGAGCCGTCGTTCTGATGGATGGTTACTGCCCCCCCGTCGTGGTACGTGCTCTCCGCAGTGACGAACCACCCGAGCAATTCCAGCCAGTTTTCCATTCCGAAGCTCGGCGGCAATTCCCCGTGTCGTCGTCCGTACTTGAGAAACTGGTGGTCCGCGTGGGTATCTATGACCTCACGGTGGTCTCGATACACGGACACTGGAACGAGATATTTCCCGGTTTTTTTCTGTCTTCCAGGCGCGTCCGACGACCCGTGGACGAGTGTCAGTGCGTCGGCCACGCTTTCGGGCATTCGGTTGCGGAAACTCCGGAGGTCGTCCTCGCAGTAGATGACAACGTATCCGTTTTCGACTTCGTCGACAAGTCTAAACTGCTCTGGGCTGCGACCGTCCATCGGCTCGTGCTGTGGGAATGCGAACCGTTCCCCGTCTGTGATATCTCGATACTCCTCGAACTGGAAATCGTCCGGTGTCTGCCCGTCCCATCCTCGTTGCGAGGAGACGAGAAACCGGTGGTTTTCCGTGACTTTGAAATCGTGCGTATTCCCACTGAGGTGGTGTAGCTCCCCGAACCGGTTCTCGTATTCCTGGGTCTCGACCACTGGCTTGACTTCACACTCGAACGTTTCCGGATCGAGCGTGTACACTGGGTCCCCGACTTCTATGTCCACGATATTTTTCGCCCCCTCCGGCGTGAGAACCTCGGTATCGTCACTGAAACACCGCAAGTCTAGCACGCTCACGTTCTCGCGCACGCCGGTGATCGGATCGAAGACGGCACCACCCTCGTACTCCTCACTGGCCTGTTGGCCCTTCGACGGGAGTGCGAACTCGCCGTGGAGTTTGTGGAGCACGTACATGTCGACAGCGTCGCCGGGGGTGGTTGCGTCCTCGATCTTGCAGCCGACGAAGCGGCGGACCTCGTCCCAGAAGTCGACGATGTCCTGCTCGCGGTCGAGTTCGACACAGAGTTCGACGTCCCGGAGGTTGTACTCCAGCAGCCGCTCGGGATCCTGTTCCCAGAGGTCGCCGATGTCGCCGCTGTAGCGCTCCTTTCCGACACCGAGTTCCTGCTCGCCGACGGCGTCCAGGCGGTAGGATTCGAGTTCCGTGAACTGGGTGCGCTGGTAGGCATACAGGAGGTCGAAGACGACCCGCCCTTTCACGTCGGGGCCCTGCCAGTCGCTGCGCCAGACCTCGTCGACCCGCGAGAGACGGTTGTAATCGAGGTTCCGGTCCGTGGCGGCGTCGAGTTCTTCGAGTCTGTCGATGAGGTAGGGGGCGTCGAAATCTGCGAAGTTCCACCCCGTCATGAGATCGACGTCGGTCTCCTCGATGTAGTCGAGAAACGCCGCGAGCATCGCCTCCTCGGTGTCGAACGTCCGAACGTCGGCCTCGAAATCCGGCCCGACGGGCTCGTAGCACTCCAGCGACTCGGGGCCCGCAACGCCTGCCGGCGGTTCGTACAGCCACACGACGTACTCGTCGCGGTAGGAGTCGTGGGAGGTGAGACAGATGATGGGTTCCTCGCCGTCCTCGGGAAAGCCCGAGCGGTCGTCGACCTCGATGTCGAACGTGTTCACGCGGAGGTCCGCCGAGACATCGACCGGCTGGACTTCCTCGTGGTGGACGCGGAGCGTCGTGCGGTCGGCGGCGTCACCGATTTCCCGTGCGGGAACGCGGATCCCGCTCGTAACGTCCTTGTCGATGAGAAAGCGGTTGGGAAAGAGGATGTCGGCCTCGAAGTGGTCGAAGTCGTCGCGGATCTGCCCGACGTCGCGCGGCGTCTGGCCGAAAATCTTGACGAGGCGCTCGCCCCGTATCGACTCGTAGGGCTCGCCGTCGGTGTCGGTCTCCTCCCAGCCCGTGACGCGGTCGTACTCGCGGAGTCGGCCCTCGGTGACGCTCTCGGCCGGCGCGTAGAAGTACGGACGGAAGTCGTGGACGCGAACGTGAACGAGGTCGTTCTCGCGTGTGCGTCCGAAGACGTTGATGACGGGAGTCTCGTCGTCACCACGTCCCTCCACGGTGTAGTCGACCTGCGTGACGGCCATCTCGACGGCGTCGTCCACCTCGGTGTACACCTGCGTGCCCGGATCGACCTGTACGGCGTCCGTGTCGCCGTTCCCGGCGACCGCTGCCGCCTCGTCCGCGACCGGACGATCCCCGTCCTCGAAGTCCCCGAGTTCGAACTGACCCATTGCTCCGTTTTGTCCGCGCCCGCGGACTAAAACCCCCTGATCCACCCTCGCTCCGGAGCTCTGTCTGCCCGACGTGTGGTCGCCACGGGGGCCCGGACCGGCGCAGCGACTGGTACGAAAATACACCGCGACAGAAAAGTATATGATACGCTGTACCATACCACCCGGACCGTGATGACCGACACGAAAGGCGATGACGTCACAGGACGGAGCGTTCGGACAGTACCGGACGAGAGTGCTGCTGTCGAGGCTGTGGGGACCTACGAGGCGGACGGCGCTGTCGTCTTCTACGACTCGGAGAACCCGCTGGCCTGGGTCCAGTCGCAGGTGACGGTCACGCTGGAGGAGGCCGTGTAGCCGGCAACCGAATCCACTTTTGCGGTCGCTCTCGAAGGGTCGACCGTGCTGGACGGGAGTCCGCCCGACGAGGACACCCCGGGCGACTGGGCCAAACACGAACGCGTCGACGAGCAGTACCGCGAACCGGAAGTGAAACCGTTCGACGTCGAACCGGAGGTTCCGTCGCCGTCCGATCCGACCGGAAACGACGTCGATCCGGGTCTGGCTCGCCGGTTCTGGGCGCTCGTCTTCGTGTTCAACGTCGCACTCCTGGCCCTCTCGCTGGGCGCGATGTTCGTCGTCTTCGAGGGAGCGTACTCGCTGGGCGGCCAGTTGCTGCTCGCCGGGGGCGCCGCGTTCGGGTTCGGACTCTACCGCTACTGGACCACCAGGGAGAACGTTCTGGGCGAACGGGAAGACTAATTGTCGCCGGCCGCAAGACGGGCGTATGCGAACAGTCCGGGACGGCGATGGGACCAGATACCTCCTGATCAAGGAATCCACGGAGTCCAGTCTCGTCCGCGATCCGGAGACGGGGACCCGTCACCACCTCCCGAACGACGAACTCGAAGACGTCGGGGACGAGTCGCCCCTCGCGACGGCCGCGCGGGCCGTTCCCGGACCGGTACGGCGCGTTCTGACGGCCGTTCCCGACGAACGCGCGCTCGGGCTCCTCGTCGAGGTCGACGCCCGCAGTCCGGTCGGAGTCCGGGAACTGCTCGGGGCGACCGACCTCTGTGAGAGTGACCTCCACGGATTGCTCGCGGAGTTGCGCGCGGCAGACCTGGTCGCAGAGACCCGCGTCGCCGGCGAGCGCGGCTACGAGCCGACCGAAACCTCGCGGGCAGCCCTCGAACGGCTTCGGAGATGACCGACAACAATCCCCGTCAGTCGTCGGCGTCTGCGAGGAGCGTCTCCTCGGCCGACGCGACGCGTTCGACGGACGAGCGGTTGGTGGTCGCGTCCTTGCGCACGCGGACGAGGTCGTCGGCCGCGCCGACCAGTTCGTCGTCGTGGCTGACCACCAGGATCTGTTCGACGCCCAGGTCGCGCATGGCACCGACGAGGTCCACGAGTTTCGAGACGTGCCCGGAGTCGAGAAACACGGTCGGTTCGTCGAGGACGAGGGGCGGCATCGGTGCGGTCCCCTCGATGCCCTCGGCGAGGAGCCGGTAGATGGCACACCGCAGGCTCAGGTTGAACAGTGCCCGTTCCCCGCCGGAGAGCTGGTCAGGGTCCAGCGTCTCGCCGTCCTTCTGGTAGACGGTCAGCCCGTAGTCGCCGTCGAGTTCGATCCGCGAGTACGCGTCGTTCTCGTAGACCAGGTCGAACGTCTCGTTGAGCATCCGCTCGAGATTCTCGACGTTGCGCTGTCTGAGCTGGGCCCTGAGTGTCCCGTACATCTCCTGTAGCTGTTCGGTCTCGGTGTACAGCCCGTCGAGTCGGTCGACAGTCTCCGCCAGCCGGTCGCGGCGCTCGCGCAACTCCTCGAGGGCCTCGATTTCGCCGGTCACGCGGCCGATGTCGGCCTGTAGCTCCGACCTGCGGTCGGCCAGTTCGGCCAGTTTGTCGTCCACCTGTTCGAGGTAGTCTTCGGCGCGGGCTCTCTCCTCGCGGGCAGCCTCGACCTGCTCGGAGTCGAAGGCCGCCTCCAGTTTCCCGCGGCGCTCGCGCTTGTCCGCGAGGTGCTCTCGGCGCTCGTCGTTCAGGTCGGCCTTCTCGGCGCGTTCCTCGCGCAGGTCCGCGACATCGTCTTCGAGGTCCGCGATGGTCTCGATTGTCTCCGACAGCGTTTCGAGGTGGTCGACCCGGTCCCCGAGCGTCGACTTGTCGCTGTTGCGCTCCGCGATGCGGTCCTGACAGGCGGCGGCCTGCTCGCTGGCGGCCGCTGCGGACTCGCGTTTCGTCTCGGCCTCCGACTGGAGTCGGGCGGCCTCCTCGCGGAGCGTCTCCGCGCGGTCTTCCTTCTCGTCCAGGCTCGTCGCGCGTTCCTCCAGGAGTTGCTCCAGGTTCTCCCGGTCGTTCCGGAGTCGGGCGAGGTCGGTTTCGTGTTCGACTAGCGCTTCGGCCGCGTCCAACTTCTCGGCGAGACGCTCCTCGCGTTCCTCGGTGTCCTCCAGGCGCGATTCGAGGCGTTCGACTGCCTCGGTCCGCTCCTCGATGGCCTCGACGTGGGGCGACCCCTCGACTGGCTGGCCACACTCCGGGCACTTGCCTGCCTGCTGTAGCCGTCTGGCCTCCGCCAGGCGCTCGCGGGCGTTCGAGAGTTCCGTCTCCGTCTCGGCACGCCGCTCGCGGACGTCCCCGAGGTTCTCGGCGACGCTGTCCCGGTAGTCGGTGGCCTCGCCCACGTCGACCGGGGCGTCCGTGAACGCCTCGCGGTGGCGCTCGATGTCGGCTCCGAGGTCGTCCAGTTTCGCCCGCTTCTCGGCGAGGAGGTCGCGGCCGTCTGTGACTTCCGCCTCCAGGTCCGCGGCTTCCTCGCGTTTCTCCCCGGCCTCGGCTTCGAGGTCCGCGGCTGCCTCCCGGAGCCGGTCGGCCTCGCTGTCGTGTTCCTGTTTCTCGACGCTCAGTTCCCGGATCTCCTCGGTCACCGACTCGATTGCCGACTCGACCGACTCGATTGCCGACTCGACCGTCTCCGGGTCCGCCCGGTCGACATCGGCCGCCGAGACCAACTCGTCGCGGCGCTCTCGCGCGTCTTCGAGGCGCGTGCGCGTCTCGTCGACGTCGTCGGCCAGTTGCGTGCGTTCGCGTTCGGTCGCCTCGATTTTCTCCCGCAACTGCTCGATGTCCGCCTCGATCGTCTCGAGTTCCGACTGCTTCTGTTCGTACTCCTCGAGGACGGCCTCGGCCTCGGCGAGTGACTCCTCGGCCTGCGCGCGGTTGTCCTCGAACCGTTCGGTGTCGGACTCGACCGCCCGGAGTTCCGATCGGAGGCTGTTCAACTGGTCGTGAAGATCCCGCTTTTCTTTCTGTTCGATCTGGTCTTCGATCTCCGAGAGCGCACCCTGTTTGTCGTCGCGAACGCGGCCGACACCGACGCGGGCGTCGCTGGCCCGCTCGCGGTACGCCTCGAGTTTACCCAGCTGCAGCAGGTCGTCGATCATGTCCTGGCGCTCGCCCGGCGTGGCGTCGATGAGTTTGTTCACCTCGCCCTGCCGGACGTACGCGCAGTTGACGAACGCCTCGTGGTCCATCCGGAGCAACTCGCCGACCCGCCGGCGGACCGCGCGGGCGCCCTCGTAGGTTCCGTCGGACCCCTCCAGGACGCACTTCGTGGTCACGGCACGCTCCTCGCGGACGCTCACCCGCCGCTCGACGTGGTAGGACTCGCCGGCGTGGCCGAACCACAGCTCCACGACTGCGCCGTCGGTGCCGATCGTGACCACCTCCTCCAGGGTCCCCTCGAGGGCTTTCGCACCGTAGAGGGCGAAAAACGTCGCCTCCAGCAGCGACGACTTCCCGCTGCCGTTGAGCCCGTGGATGACGGTCACGCCGCGGTCCAGCGAGAGATCCGCGTCCCCGTAGCACTTGAAGTTCTCCAGCCTGACGCGGTCGACCCTCACAGGTAATCCTCCATCGTGACCTGGCCGTCGGTGGCTCCGTCCGCTCCGGACGCCTCACCGGACGACTCACCGGACGACTCGCCCGACGTCGTCTCGACCGCCCCGTCGCCGGAACTGTCCGCGCTCGCGAACGCGCCGTCGTCGGCGTCCGCGACGAATTCCCGGACGCTGTCCTCGACGGTGTCGGCCACGTTCGAGTCGGCCACCTTGCTCGCACGGATCGTCCCGTCGATGTCCCGCGCGGCCGGACTCAGACCCAGCTCCCGGACCCGTTCGCGGACGGCCTCGTCGGGGTCGGCGAAACTCACGTCGACCTCGCCCTCGTCGGCCAGTTCACGGTGATCGGTGACGCGAGTGACCAGCGCTCCCAGTTCGTCGCCGTACTCCTCGACGGCTGCCGGCGTGACCCGGTCGCCCTCGCCGCTGATCGAGACCACGACCACCGCTCCGTCGACGTCGTGCTGGCCGACGCGCTCGCGCACTCGGTCGATATCCTCGCCCGGCCCCAGCTCGACGTCGACGAACACGAACTCGCGGGTGTCCAGACCGCGCCGGCGGACGTCGACGCCGTCGTCGAAGACGACGAGATTGTATCCACGCTTCTCGCGTTCGTCGGCGCTCGCCCGCTCGGTCGATCCACAGTAGGTCAGCCACGCCTCGTGGGGCTCTTCTATCTGCTTTGTCTGCGGGGCGTGATCGTCGCCGAGCAACACGGCGTCGAAGCGCACCGACGACTCCGCCAGCACCTCGCGGGCGTCCCAGTCACCGTGTGGGAATGGCCTGAAGAGCCCGTGAGAGACGAGGACGGCGTGCTCGCTGTCGTGCGGTTCGAACGCGTACTCGAGGTCCGCGCGTTTCGATCGCGGAACGAAATCCAGCCCGTAGAAGGCCACGTCGCCGATTGCGACCGGCTCCCGTCCCAGACGCGTCGCGAGCCCGAGTGACTCGAACAGATCCAGCCACTGGGCGTCGCGTTTGGCCTCGTGGTTGCCCACGACCGCCAGGAACGGAATCCCGGCGGCGTCCAGTTCCCGGAGCACCGAGAGTGCACCCATGATGTCGGGCAGCGTCGGCCGCCGGTCGTGGAACAGATCGCCAGCGTGGACAACCGCGTCGGGGTCGCTCTCGGCGGCGTCGGCGGCCACCTGCCGGAACGCGTCGAGGAAGTCCTCGCGGCGCTCCGGGCGGTGGTACTGCTGGTACCCCAGGTGTGTGTCCCCGGTGTGAATGACGCGAGTCATGCCAGTGGATACGAGGGCGTCCCCTTTCAGCGTTGCCAGACCCTGGCGGAAGTGAAACTTGCCCCGCCCCGGCCGTCGACGGGTACCGGAACGCGGCTACAACAGTGTGTCGTAGTGGCTTACAGCAATCACTATCAGTCGATAGTGAGCGTGTAGATGCGCTTGCGGGCGTCGGCAAAGGAGAACCGCGACTCGACGACGTCGACGTCCTCCAGGCGGCTCAGCGCGTACCGGACCGTCCGCGGCGGCAAGAGCGTCTCGTCGGCCAGCTGGCTCTGTGTCAGCGACTCGTTGTACTCCAAGACCTTGGCGACCAACTTCGCGCTCGGGGGCAGGTCCCGGACCGCGTCCCAGCTCTCGTGGCCCGTCTCTGCCGAAGCAGGTTCTGGTGCACTCATCCTACCCGTGACCCACGTGATACAGACTAATAATATTTCTCAATCTTATTTATTACCTCCAGGTATTCGATTGCCGTTACCGAAACCGTCGTCGAGTGCGGTCCGTCGGAGGCGAAGACGGACCTGGCGGGGGTGAGAACGGTGACGACCGGGGAAGGAACGGCCGCCGTTCGTATCAGGCTGGGAGTCTACCCGAAACCTCTTATTACCGTATCCGCTAGCACCATCACGATGACCGACACCGTGGACGAGGTTGAGTTGCCCTACGACGAGGACGCCCCCCAACAAGAGAAGATCGAGGCACTGCAGGAGCAACTCGAGATACTCGAGGCACAAAACGAGGAGATGCGCGACAAGCTTCTGGACGCGAACGCCGAGAACAACAAGTACCAGCAGAAGCTAGAGCGGTTGACCCACGAGAACAAGAAACTCAAGCAGTCGCCGCTGTTCGTCGCGACCGTGCAGGAACTCACCGGCGAGGGAGTCATCATCAAACAGCACGGCAACAACCAGGAGGCCCTGACCGAGGTCACAGACGAGATGCGCGAAGACATCGAACCCGACGACCGGGTCGCCGTCAACAACTCTCTCTCTATCGTGAAGTCCCTGGACGACGAAACCGACGTTCGCGCCCGCGTGATGCAGGTCGACGCGAGCCCGGACGTTGCCTACGGGGACATCGGCGGCATCCAGACACAGATCGAAGAGGTCCGCGAGACCGTCGAGATGCCGCTGAAGAATCCCGGCATGTTCGAGGAGGTCGGAATCGACCCGCCCTCCGGAGTCCTGTTGCACGGTCCGCCGGGGACCGGCAAGACGATGCTCGCGAAGGCCGTCGCCAACCAGACCGACGCGACGTTCATCAAGATGGCCGGCTCCGAACTGGTCCAGAAGTTCATCGGCGAGGGTGCCAAGCTGGTCCGGGATCTGTTCGAACTCGCCCGCCAGCACGAACCCGCGGTCATCTTCATCGACGAGATCGACGCCATCGCCGCCAAGCGCACCGAATCCAAGACGTCGGGCGACGCCGAGGTCCAGCGGACGATGATGCAACTGCTCTCGGAGATGGACGGCTTCGAGGACCGCGGCGAGATCCGCATCATCGCCGCCACCAACCGGTTCGACATGCTCGACCGCGCAATCTTGCGCCCCGGCCGCTTCGACCGCCTCATCGAGGTGCCCAAGCCCGACGAGACCGGCCGCGAGCAGATCTTCCAGATCCACACCCGCGCGATGAACGTCTCCGAGGACGTCGACTACGGGCGCCTCGCACAGATGGCCGAGGACGCCTCCGGGGCCGACATCAAGGCCGTCTGCACCGAGGCGGGCATGTTCGCCATCCGCGACGACCGCACCGACGTCCGGATGGACGATTTCGAGAACGCCTACGAGAAGATCGAGGACGACGAGGAGACCGTGGACGTCTCGAAAACCTTCGCCTGACGACCCGTTCTGCAGCAGGTCATTGGAGACCAAAGCTTGAGACGTCTCGCGCCGAACCGCAGGTATGGAGATCGTGTCCGTGGCTGCGCTGTCTGACAACCGCGTCATCGGGGCTGACGGCGACGTGCCCTGGGAGAGCATCCCGGCAGACAAACAGCAGTACCGCGGCCGGATCGCGAACGATCCCGTGATCCTCGGCCGGCGGACCTTCGAGATGTTCGTCGATCCGCCCGGACGGATCCGGATCGTCCTCAGCCGGAGCGACCGGGCGTACGACGACGCGACGACCTACGACGCCGGCAGCGTCGAAGAGGCGGTCGACACCGCCAGAGCACACGCCGACGACCGCGCGTACGTCATCGGCGGTGCCGAAATCTACGCGCTGTTCCAGCCCCACCTCGATCGGATGGTTCTCAGCCGGATCCCCGGCGAGTACGAGGGGACCGCGTACTACCCCGAGTGGGACGACGACGAGTGGACGCTCCGCGAGGAAACGGCCTACGCCGACTTCACGCTCCAGGAGTGGGTGCGAGAGACGTAGCAATCCGTCTCACCAGCCCTACGACGGGCCGTGATCGCCGGAATCCGCTTTGTCGACGCGTTTGCCCGTCGCCTGTGGGACGACCACCTGCTCGGCGTTTTCCCACTCCCTGTCGAGTTCCGCGCCCTCGAACAGACGATCGAGAAAGACCGCCAGCGACGCCACCTCCGAGTGTGGCTGGTTGGTGACGGCGACGTTGTAGCCGGCGGACTCGTAGACGTCGAAGGTCACTTTCTCGGCGCCGACGACGGCGAGCAGCGCCGTTCCGGCCCGATGTTCGGCACGGAGGTCGGTCTCGACGTCCCGGATCGGGAGTCCGTACATCGTCAGGTGTACTACCGACCCCGCCCAGTCCTCGATCAGTCCCAGGGGGCTGTCGGTCGTCTCCACGGCGAACGGACCGCCGAAGCGGTCGGTCACTCCTTCGATCGTCTCGCGCCGGGTCGCGCCCTCGTTCGCGAGCACGACCCTGTCGGCTCCCAGGGCACGCGCCGTCAGGCCCACGTGGGTCGTCATCCGCTCGTCCCGGCCCGGGCGGTGACCGAGACGCAAGACTGCCACTTCGGGTCCGTCCTGCATATCTCCGAACAGACGCTCGTCGGGTTAGCCAGTTTCGGACAGCGCCTCGTCGAGCGCCGTCGAGACTGTCTCGACCGTTCCCGAGCCGAATCCGGACGCAACAATCTCGCCGTTCACGACGAATCCCGGCGTCCCCTCGACACCGAGGTCGACCGCCTCCTGTCGGTCTCCCTGGACGGTCGACTCGTAGGCGCGGTCGACTGCCCTCTCCCGGATCGCCGCCCCGTCGTGGCCCTGTTCGTCGGCCAGCGTCCCGAACAGCTCCGGCGCCTCGGCGGCGATCGCCCCGGAGTGGTCGAACAGCGCCGCCGCGTACGACCAGAACGCATCGTCGCCGTTGCGCTGCTGGACGGCGCGGGCGGCGTTGGCAGCCTGCCAGGAGCCGGGATCGGCGACGGGAATCGGGAGGTCGCGGTGTTCGTACCTGATCTCGGCGGGATCGACGTACGCCGCCTCGATGTCCGGGAACCCCTCCGCGTTGTAGTCCGCACAGTGCGGGCAGGCGTAATCCTCGAACACCGCGAGCGTGACCGCGGCCCCGGGATCGCCTTTCACTGGTGGCGCCAGACGCTCTGTGTCGGGTGTGTCCGACCCGTCGGCGTCGCCGCTTCCGTCGGCGCCCCCGTTCTCTCCACCGTCGCTACCCCCGACACAGCCGGCCAGAACCCCGACAGTTGCGGTACCGGCCGCCACGAGTGCGCGTCGCCGGGAGAGTTCTCGGGTTGCGCTGTCCATACAGACGATTGTGACGGCCAAAGTATAACCGCCTCGTTTTGCGAGGCACACGCCACCACCCGGGTCCGTGAGTCTGCTGTCCGAAGCCAGCGGACACACCGGCGTACTTTTGAGTTCGCCACTCCAACCACCGCCTATGTCGAGGGGTCTCGTCGCGACGCTGCAGTTGGCGGCCAGCGTCGTGGTCGCGGTCCCGGTGGCCGCGTTCGGGCTGTTCAAACTCGCCGAGGGTGCCCCGCGGCTCGGGATTCTGTTTCTCGCCCTCGCAGCAGGGCTCGTGGTCTTCGAAGAAGTCGTCACCTCCCCGTCCGACGTGCCGGCGATGGTGCTCGAAACGGTCGGAGGACGGCTCGTAAACTCGCCCGACGACGAGGAGTGAGCACGCGAGCGACGTGACGTGAACGCTTTTAGTACGGGCGCGACCAAGTCACTGTCATGAGTCTGGACGACCGTGCCGGGGAGCTCGCCTCCGACCTCGGTGTCGACAAAGAGGAGGTCAAACGCGACCTGGAGAATCTCGTCTCGTACAGCGTTCCGATGGACGAGGCGATACAGAGCCTGCGACGGAAGTACGGCAGCGGCGAGACCGGCGGGGGCGCTGGACCGACCACGAAAGACGTCGCGGAGGTGACCACCGAGGACGGCAACGTCTCGGTCACGGCCGTGGTCCTGACGGTCGGCAAGCGTTCGATCAGGTACCAGGGCGAGAACCAGGTCATCTTCGAGGGAGAGCTGGCCGACGGGACTGCCACCATCTCCTACACCGGGTGGGAGGATTTCGGGCTCGAACCCGGGACCACCGTCAGAATCGGGAACGCCGGCGTCCGCGAGTGGGAGGGCGAGCCGGAGCTCAATCTCGGCGACTCCACGAGCGTCGAATCCGTCGACGAGTCTCTCGATATCGACGTCGAAGTGGGCGGCGACCGCAGGCTCACGGCGCTGGCGCCCGGCGACCGTGGCGTCAACGTCGAGGTGACAGTCGCGGAGTCCGAGACGAAACTCATCGACGGCCGCGACGGCGAGACGGAGATCCTGAGCGGCGTGCTCGCCGACGAGAGCGCACGCCTCCCGTTCACCGACTGGGATCCACACTCCGGGATTGCGGAGGGCGAGTCGGTCCGTATCGAGAACGCGTTCGTCCGCGAGTTCCGGGGCGTTCCGTCGGTGAACGTCTCGGAGTTCTCGACAGTCCGACGTCTCGACGAGGACGTCGACGCGACCGACTCGGCCCAGCAGCTCTCGGTCCGCGACGCCGTCGAGTCGGGCGGTCTCTTCGACGTCGAACTGGTCGGCAACGTCATCGACCTGCGGGACGGGTCGGGTCTGATCGAGCGCTGTCCCGAGTGTGGCCGGGTTGTCCAGAACGGCCAGTGCCGCAGCCACGGCGAGGTCGACGCCGAGGACGACCTCCGGACGAAGGCAATCCTCGACGACGGCACCGGGACCGTGACTGTCGTGCTGGACGCGGACCTGACAGCGCGGATCTACGGAGGTGGCATCGAAGAGGCGAAAGACCACGCCCGCGACGCGATGGACAGAGAGGTCGTCGCGGACGCCATCGCCGAACAGGTCGTCGGCCACGAGTTCCGCGTGCGGGGATCACTGAGCGTCGACGAGTACGGCGCCAACCTCGAGGCGAGCAGTTTCGCGAAGACGGACGACGACCCCGCAGCGCGTGCCGAGGCGTTGCTCGGGGAGGTGGGGCCGTGAGCGACACCGAGGAGGACGGCGCCGGCCGCCGCGAGGTCGCCTACCGCCTGTTCGCGGCCGAGTACGACGACGCCGACCTCTCCTACTCCGAGGGCGAAGAGGAGCGGGCACCCAACTACGTCGTCACACCGACCGGCGCGCGCGTCAACCGCACGTTCGTCGTCGGTGTCCTGACGGAGGTAGAGGCGGTCAGCGACGACGTCCTCCGGGCGCGTGTCGTCGACCCGACTGGCGCCTTCGTCCTCTACGCCGGCCAGTACCAGCCCGACGAACAGGCGTTTCTCGACAGAACCGGGACGCCGACCTTCGTTGCCGTGACCGGGAAAGCCCGGACGTTCCAGCCCGAGGACTCCCAGCAGGTGTACACGTCGCTCAGACCAGAGAGCATAAACGAAGTCGACGCCGACACCCGCGACCGCTGGACTGTCGGGACGGCCGAACAGACGCTCTGGCGGGTCGGACAGATGGCCGGGGCGCTCGCGCGCGACGAGCGCGGCGACCAGTTGGAAGCGGCGCTGGTCGCTGATGGCGTCGACGAGGGACTCGCGTCGGGTATCGCGCTCGCGCTGGACCACTACGACACCTCGCCGGCGTATCTCACTGACGTCCGGGAGCTGGCCCTGGACGCGGCACGGCTCGTCGCCGGCGAGATCGACGAGGTCGAACCGCTGTCGACCCGGCCGGACGCACCCGGCGAGGCCGACCTGGACGCGCTCGCCGACGTGCCGGGCATCCCAGACGCCGACGCCGACTCCACCGCCCCTGTGGCGTCGGCCGACGACGCGTCCGCACCGACGGAATCGGACGCTGTCGGTGCCACCGCCGACGCCGGGTCGGGAACGACCACAGACGCTGGCGACGAGGCGGCCGACGTCGGGGACTTCGAGCCCGGGGAGTTCGAACTCGACGAGGAGGAACGCGAGGAGATCGAGTCGGAGTTCGGGACCGAGTTCCAGAGCGGGACGGAGGTCGACGAACCCGGACAGACGGACATCGGGACGCCCGAACCCGAGGAGTCGGAGAGCGAACCGGCGGCAACCGACGACGCGAGAGCGACGACGGGGACAGTGGCGGACGAAACCGGTGGTGACGGAGCCACGGGCGAGGGCTCCACCGACGAGACCAGGGAGTCCGACGAGGACTCTGCCGCGGACGCCGACCTGGCAGACGTCGACCTCGAAGACGCGACAGTCGAAGTGATGGGCGAACTCGACGACGGCGGCGGGACAAGGCGCGAGGCGCTGGTCGAAACCGTCGCCGAACGGTACGGGGCCAGCCCCGAAGAGGTCGAGGACGCGATTCAGGACGCGCTGATGGACGGGCGGTGTTACGAACCCGACGACGCGACCCTCAAGCCGATCTGATGGCCGTCGAGCCCGTCCCCGGCGATCCGGCCGCGCTCGTCGACTGCGACGGCGACCGGGCCCTCGTTGTCGCCGACTACCACGCCGGCATCGAGGCGGGCCTCCGCTCGGAGGGCGTCGAACTCGACAGCGACGCCGACAGCCGGCTTGCCCGACTCACCGCACTGCTCGACCGGACTGATCCCGACAGACTGGTGATCCTGGGTGATCTCGGCCACACCATCGGCCACCCCGGCCGGGCGGAACGTGAGGAGATCGAGTCGGTCCTGACAGCAGTCGCGGACCGCGTCCCGCTGACGCTCGTCCGGGGGAACCACGACGTGGCGGTCGAATCCCTGCTCGACCCCATCGATGACGTCGCGCTCGCCCCGAGTCAGGGGGTTCGGATCGGGAACGTGGGATTCGTTCACGGACACACCTGGCCGGATCCGCCAGTGCTGGAGAGCCAGTATCTCTGTCTCGGCCACGAACATCCCGTCGTCAGACTCGAAGACGAGGTGGGCGGCCGGCGCGTCGAACGCGCGTGGCTCCGGGGCGGTGTCGATCCGACCCCCTTCTGCGAACACCACGGCACTGACCTGCCGACACCCGGGAAACTGGTCGTGTTCCCGGCGTTCAACGACCGGTCTGGCGGCACGTGGGTCAACGTGCCTGGGGAGTTTCTCTCACCGTTCTTGCCCGCCGGGCTCGTCGACGGAGAGGCCTACCTCCTCGATGGAACCCGTCTCGGCCCGTACGAGCAGATATAGGGTCTCGAGTTTCTCCCGGAGAATGCCGGCCTGGTGGCTTTCCACGTCCAGTTTCCGGCGGAGCAGCCGACACAGCGCGTACAGCTGGCCGGCCCGGCGCGACCCGGGAAACCGGAACTCCACGTTGTGGACGCCCGACCACGCCGAGACGGTTCCGGCCACCTGGCCGGGATCTATGTCGCGCCGGTGCATCAGTCCGCGGTTCTCTGCGAAGGTCTCCCAGGATTCCTCGACGACGACCCACAGCGGCCGGGGCCAGGACCGTGCTCTCCGGAGTTCAGACTCGAAGCGATCCCGCTCCCAGGTGATGGAGTTGAGGAAGTCGTGTCCAGTCTTCCGCTCGATCGCAACGGAGGGGTGGTAGGTGTCGGTGTCGGCGTCGTGCACACACCACTCGGCGATGGTGTAGTCGCCGGTCGAGAGCGTTACGTCCCGGGTTTCGACCGCGTAGGGTCCGAACTCCCACGGTCTGCGTTCCCGCCTGTCCCGGAGTATCGTCGCCAGATGCATCCTGCTCCACCTGCTGGACTCCCGCGACAGGATGGGATCGTCTTCGTATATGAATGTCCGGCAGTTACCGCCCACTCACCCGGCGTCGGTGGACGACGCCCTGCATGTTGGCAGTCCGGCGGGCGAACTGCTGGAGCGCGTCGCTGGTCGGATCGGCGTCCAGCACCAGCGGCCGGCCGTCGTCGCCGCCCTCCCGGACCGCGGGATCGAGCGGAATCTCGCCCAGGTAGGGCATCTCGACGCTGTCGGCCAGGCGCTGGCCACCGCCGTCGCCGAAGATGGCGTGTTCGTTGCCACAGTCCGGACACCGGAACGCCGACATGTTCTCGACGACGCCCAGGACTGGCGTCTCGTGCTCGCCGAACATCCGCAGTCCCTTGCGGGCGTCGTCGAGGGCGACCTCCTGTGGAGTCGTGACGATCACAGCACCCGAGACGGGGACGCTCTGGAGAAGCGTCAGCTGTGTGTCGCCAGTTCCCGGCGGGAGGTCGACGACCATGTAGTCGAGGCTCCCCCAGCGAACGTCCTCCCACAGCTGGGTGAGCACCTTGTGGACCATCGGCCCACGCCAGATGACGGGGTCGTCCTCGCCGAGCAGGAAGTCCATACTCATCAGCTTCATGCCGTACTGTTCGGGGGGGATGATCCGTTCGTCCTCTGTGGCCTGCGGGGGTTCGTCGGCGTCGACCATCCGTGGGACGTTGGGCCCGTAGACGTCGGCGTCGAACAGGCCAACCCGGGCACCCATCTCCGCCAGCCCGGCCGCGAGATTGACCGCGATCGTGGACTTGCCGACGCCGCCCTTGCCCGAGGCGACGGCGATGATGTTCTCGACGCCCGGCAGGACGCGGTCCTCGGGGTCGATGCCGCGGTCGATCGACGCCGAGAGGTCTACCTCGTAGTCGATGTCGGCGAGGGTCTCGCGGACCGCACCGGCCATGGCCGTCTCCGTCCGGGAGTACGGCGCGCCCAGCGCGAGGTCGACCGTGACGACGCCCGCGTCGTGGTCGACGTCGATGCCGTTGACCAGCCCCAGCGAGACGATGTCGTCCCCGAGGTCCGGGTCGTCCACGTCCGCGAGACGCGTTTCGATGCCCTCGACGGTCGCCGGATCTACTGACATTGCTCACGCTAGACACCGGTCGGGCGAAAAGGTTGTGACCACTGCGCCCGATGGTACAGAGGAGAGCGGGTCAGGGCCGGCGGAACGTGTAGGCGAGCGTCTCGTCGCCGGCGTCGCGCTCGACGGTGACCTCGCCGCGCTCGTGGTCGAACACGAGTCGGTCTGCGGGGGCCTGGAAGGAGTGCAGCGGCATACCGGCGTCGACGCGGCCGTCGGGGAGGACGGTGAAGTGTGTGACCCCGGCGAAGTCACAGGCGAGCGTGCCGTCGGAGTGGGTCCGGACGGCGCTGCCGGCGAACCGCTGGAGTTCGTCCCGGAGCGACGCACTGTCCGAGACTGGGACCACCACCCGGTCGCTGTCTGTCGCCTGGGTGTCACTCATTGGCGGACGTAGGGGTCGAAGATACTTGACAGACACGCACGCCGGTGTGCGACGTGCACGACCCGGAGAGGGGACACAGACCACGTGAACAGGACACGCGGGCC
>CAYYHG010000040.1:0-20558 GCA_964471665.1 uncultured Halobacteriales archaeon
CGGTGAAGACCGTCCGCGTCTCGAGGTCGTACGCGCCCCACCAGTCGACGTCCTGTTTGTCCCCGAAGGTACAGATCATCACCGCGCCGGTCCCGAAGGAACTGTCGACCTCGGGGTCGGCGATCAGTTCGACCTCCTGTCCGAAGATGGGCACCCCGAACGTATCGCCCACACGGTCGGCGTAGCGGTCGTCGTCGGGGTCGACCGCCATCGACACACACGCCGCGAGCAGCTCCGGGCGTGTTGTCGCGATCCCGATCTCATCGGTCTCCTCGTCGGCACCCGGGAACGTGATGTAGTAGAGGGTGCCGTCGACGCCCTCCTCGGTCTCGACCTCGGCGTCGGCGATGGCGGTTTCGCAGCGCGGACACCAGTTGACGGGGTGTTCGTCGCGGTAGACGTACCCCGACTCGGCCATCCGGACGAACGACCGCTGGGTCTCGCCCCAGTACTCGGGGTTCATGGTCTTGAACTCGTGGTCCCAGTCCTGGGAGAATCCGAGGGTCAACATCGTGTCTTTCATCGCCCCGATCTGTGATTCGGTGTGCTCGACGCACATCTCGCGGAACTCCTCGCGGGGGACGTCAGTCCGGTGGATGCCCTCGTTTTCCTCGACTTTGACCTCCGTGGGCAGGCCGTGACAGTCCCATCCCTGCGGGAAGAGGACGTCCTCGCCTTTCAGGCGGTGATACCGGGCGGCGAAGTCCATGTAACACCACCCCAGCGCGTTCCCGATGTGGAGATTGCCCGTCGGATACGGCGGGGGCGTGTCGACGACGTAGTCCGGTTCGGTTCCCTCGTAGCTGTACACGTCCATCTCTCGCCACCGGTTGCGCCACTTTCCCTCGACGCTGTCCGGATCGTACGTGTCTGGAATGTCGCTCATAGGTCACTCTCTGTCGTGGTCGCCAGCTTTCGGTGCTTCGTTGGCGGGTGTCGGTCTGTCGTTCGACGGAACGAGAAGCCGTGTCCGGTCTACGCCGACCCACGTACTACCGACGAAGCCACGTCCATGTGCGATGGGTGGGAAGTCGTTCGTATAAATTTTCGCTTTACTTTTTTGACCGAGGGCACGACGCTGGGACGTGGCAATCGACGGTCCGGTCCGCGGGGCGAGGCGACGACCGGGGACGACCGCAATCCCTACTTGCCCGCCCCGCGAGCGACCGGTATGGAACTGGGTGTCACCGGCCTCGGGCGGATGGGACGAATCGTCGTCGACCGACTCCTCGCGGGCGGCCACGACGTGGTGGCCTACGACATAGACCCCGGAGCAGTCGCCGACGCGACCGAGGCCGGCGCCGAACCCGCCGATTCGATTCCGGACCTCGTGGACAGACTCGGCGAACACAGGCGGATCTGGCTGATGGTCCCCGCGGGCGACCCGGTCGACGCCGCGCTGGACGAACTCGACGGCCACCTCGGCAGCGAAGACATCGTGGTCGACGGCGGCAACTCACACTTCGAGGATTCGATCCGGCGGGCCGGGGAGACGGCAGCCGCCTACCTCGACTGTGGGACCTCCGGCGGGCCCGCCGGTGCCGAACTGGGGTTCTCGCTGATGGTCGGCGGCCCCGCGGACGCCTACGAGACGATGGTGCCTGCTTTCGAGGCCGTCGCGACCGGCCCCGGAGGACACGCACACATGGGGTCGTCGGGTGCGGGCCACTACGTGAAGATGGTCCACAACGGCGTCGAGTACGCCCTGATGCAGGCCTACGGCGAGGGGTTCGAACTCCTCGACGAGGGTCGGTACGACCTCGACCTGGAGACAGTCGCGCGCACCTGGAACAACGGCGCTGTCGTCAGGTCGTGGCTGCTGGAACTCTGCGAGGAGGCGTTCCGCGAGGAGGGAACCGACCTCGGAAACGTCGCCGACCACGTCGCCGGCGGGTCGACCGGTACCTGGACCGTCCAGGAGGCACTCGAACAGGAGGTGCCGGTGCCGCTCATCTACGGGGCCCTCGCCGAACGGTTCGGCTCCCGGGCCGGCGACGAGGGACGGTTCTCGCGACGCCTCGCGAACCGGTTGCGGTACGGGTTCGGGCGCCACGAGGTACGGCGCCAGGAGTGACATCCCCGGGGCTGGTGGTTCTCGACACGTTCGCACTCAAAAAGTGTCCCGACGGCGGTCTTACAGGGACGGTTGTAGTTCTTTACCGGATCACCCGCCCGACGACGGGCGGTTGTCCTGGAAAACGGCTACAACCGTCCCTATTACCCGCCGTTGTCGATCCGGGAGTAGGCACCGACGAGCGCGTCCGAGAGGTCGAGAGCGCGGACGACAGCCTCCGAATCGACAATCGAGTCCTGGACAGTCGAGTCGACGACAGTCGCGCCGGGGAACACGAGCGAGCGGTCGAGCGTGGCTTCCCGGACGGTGGCGTCGGCCATGACGTGGACGTTCTCGCCGACGTCGGTGTTCTCGACGGTCGCGGACTCTGCGACGACGCTGCCGTCGTCGAGTGTCCACGCGACTGCCTCGAGATAGCTCGCTGGCGTGCCGATGTCGAACCACGCGTCGTCGAATGCGAAGGCGTGGACGTCGCGGCGGTCGACGAGCCACTGGATGAACCATCCCGGCTCGTCGGGGTTGTTGTCGTCGTCGAGATACTCCTCGAATCGGACGTCCGCGGCGGGGAAGACGTAACAGGCGATAGAGACGAGCGTACTCGGCGGGTCGTCGGGTTTCTCCTCGAAGTCGACGACGCGGTCGCCGTCCATGTCCACGAGTCCGTACGACTTGGCCTTCTCGCGGGAGCCGACGTCGTAGGCAGCCAGCACCGGCGTCTGGTTGTCCTCGAAGAAATCCAGGAACTCCGAGATGTCGAAACTGATGAGATTGTCCCCCGCGACGACGAACAGATCCTCGCCGGCGAGTCCCTCTCGCTCGACCAGTTGCGCGAGCGCGCCGACCACGCCGAACTTCTCGTCCTCGTCGGCCGTCTCCTCGACGCTCACCCGTGGTTTCTCGAGGGACATCCCGGCGACGTGTTCGTGGAAGTCGTCGGCGAAGCGCTCGTTCGTGCTGATGTACACCTCGTCGACGCGGTCGTCGGCCTCGAGGGCGTCGAGGATGCGGTCGATGATAGTCGTCTCACCTACCGGGAGCAACATCTTCGGGCGGTGGCGCGTGACCGGCCACAGCCGTGTCGCGTATCCCCCAGCCAGTACTACGGCTTTCATAACACAGTAGTCCCGACGAGCTATTAAATCCCTTTTCATCGCGCGAGAGAGCGCCCCAATCGCGACGAACAGTGATATGGTGGCGGTCGTAACTGTAGGACTGCTGTCAGATGTCTGACTGACGCGGACGCGGCGCTGACCGTCACTCCCCGGCAGTGGGGCCGTCGGGGTCCCAGTCGCGTTCGACCGGCGTCTCGCTGGCGTCGATGGACTCCAGCAGCCACTCCGCTGCCGCGCCGACAGTCCCGGCCTCGGTTGCCGTCAGTTTCAGGCGGTTGTGACGTGCCTCCCGGTCGGGATAGCAGCCGACGTCGACCTCGAACCGGTCCCGGACTTCCCTCAGCGCAGGGATGATGTTCGCCTCGGGTTCGACCGTATAGAGCGTCCGCGAGACTTCCTGGCCCGAGAACGCCTCGGCGACGTCACGGAACATCGCCTTCATCTCGCCGGGGATACCGGGGAGGACGTACACGTTCTCGAGAACGGCCCCGGGTGCCAGTCCCTCACCGTTGAGCAGCGGCCTGCTCCCCTCCGGAACGCGTGCCTCCGCCTCGGCGTCGACCTCCAGTTCCGGAAGCGTCCCCTCGAGTTCGGCCAGTCGTGCCTCGACGTCCGCGAGCGCGAGGTCGCTGACGACCATCTCGCGGTCGAAGGCGTCAGCGACGGCCTCCAGCGTCACGTCGTCGGGCGTTCCGCCGATCCCGCCGGTCACGATGACGGCCTCGAAGGCGTCGCTGTACGCGGTGGTCCGGTCTGCGATAGTCGCCCGGTCGTCGGGCGCGACCAGCACCCGCCGGACCGAGACACCTCGGTCTGTGAGCTGCCGGGCGAGCCACGTCGCGTTCGTGTTCGCCGTATCACCGGCCAGGAGTTCGTCCCCGACCGTGATGAGGGCCACTTCCATCCCTTCTCAGCAGGGTCTTCCCACAATTAGCCGTTTCGGCTTCCCGCACAACTTTCCACCCGCCCCACGTACGTCCGGCCATGCCAGACGACCACCACCACCACCACGACGCAGAGTCGGTCGCGTTCGGCGTCCTGACGGTGTCGTCCAGTCGAACGCTCGAAACCGACGAGAGCGGTGACGCGATCGCCGACGCCATCGCCCGGGACGGCCACGCTGTCGCAGTCAGGGAACTGGTGACCGACGAGACCGACCGCATCCGCGGACGAGTCGCGGAGTTGCGCGATCGCGACGGGGTCGACGCCGTCGTCACCACCGGCGGAACCGGCGTGACGCCCGACGACGTCACCGTCGAGGCCGTCCGGCCGCTGTTCGATCGGGACCTGCCTGGCTTTGGCGAACAGTTCCGCGCGCGCTCGGTCGAGGAGGTCGGCCCCCACGCGATGATCTCCCGCGCCACCGCCGGCGTCGCGGGAACCGTTCCGGTGTTCTGTCTCCCCGGGAGCCAGCAGGCCGCCACGTTCGGCACGACCGAACTGATCCTCCCCATCGTCGAGCACGTCGTCGCGCTCGCGAGCGGCAACGACGGTGATCACGACCACGAGCACGAGCACGGGCACGACAGTCATGACTGACGAGGAACTGACACACACGGACGCGGAGGGACGCGCGGAGATGGTCGACGTGGGAGCGAAAGCCGACAGCGAGCGCCGCGCGAGGGCGCGGGGGCGGATACGCCTCCAGCCCTCGACAGTCGAGGCGGTCCGTGACAACGAGGTCGGGAAGGGAGACGTGCTGGCGACGGCCCGGGTCGGCGCGATCCAGGCGGTCAAACACACCTGGGAGACAGTACCGATGTGTCACCAGATCCCGATCACGAACGTCGACACGGCCTTCGAGGTCGGCGAGGACGCGATCGAGTTGACGGTGGCCGTCGAGACGACGGGCAAGACCGGCTGCGAGATGGAAGCGCTGTCGGGAGTGACCACCGGCCTGAACGTCGTCTGGGATATGGTCAAGGCCGCCGAGAAAGACGACGACGGACAGTATCCCGAGACGGCCATCGAAGACGTCCGCGTCGTCGAGAAGCGCAAGGATCCAGTTGCGTGACCGGGGGCGGGACGGACTCCGTCTCATACTGCCGGTCACAACGACGTGGAGATGTTCGATCCCACGGGGAGTCGAAATCATCCACGGGCTCATGGCCGGCAGTATCACCGACGACTGCGGCTGTTCCGGGATCGCACAGTCACCGGACGGAGGGGTTCGAGGGGTCGGCCCGGCCGGCGACGCCGAGCGCGAGCAGCGAGAGGAAGACGAGTCCGAACAGCGCGGCCAGCAGGCCAAACGAGACGCCCCACCCCGCGACGTCCGCGACGGTCCCGGTGACCGCCGTTCCGGACGCGCCGATCAGCAGGTACACCGTCCGGAAGGCGCCGAACCCCTTTCCGCGGTCCGCGGCGTCCAGCGCGTCCATCATGCGAGACTGGAAAACCGGCGTCCCGCTCATCGCGACGCCGGCGAGGACGACCCCGGGAACGGCCGCCACTGCGGTGGCCCCGGCCGCGAGCAGACCGAACCCGGCGACGCCGGCGGCAGCCTGGGTCGCCGCGGTCGCGTCGCGACCGACGCGGTCCGAGAGCCACCCGCCCAGCGGTTGGCTGACGGCCGAGACGGTGAAAAAGGCGGCAAAGAGGAGGTTCGCGTCCCCGAGCGGGAACCCGTAGTGTTCGACCAGGAACGTCGGGAGAAAGGCCATGGCGGCCAGTTCGACGAACTCGACCAGAGTCATCAGGACGGTCGTGTTCCGCGTGTGCGGGCGGGACAGCACGTCACGGAACGTGCTCGGATCGAGCACCGTCGCGAGCGACACGCCAGGGTGGATTGGCTCGGACGCCGTCGATCGCCAGAGGAAGAGCGCGGCCACCACGACGACGAGACAGCCCCCGACCGCGACTATCAGCCGCCAGCCGTACCGGACGGTGAGAACGGCGGCCGCGACGGGAGCGAGTACGCCTGCGATCTGGCCGCCGCTGCGGTGCGTTCCGATTGCGCCGCCGAACCCCTCGAATGCCCTGGTCAGGAGCGCCGTCGCCGGGTTGTAGTAGGCACCGGCGCCGACCCCCAGGCCGACCACCGCGGCGCCAAAGAGGAGGAACGTCGGCGCGACCGCCAGGCCGAACGTCGCGCCGGCGGTGATCCCGAGCGCGGCGAGCACGACGCGGCGCTCGCCGTACCGGTCGGCGAGGACGCCGCTGGGAAGCTGCAGGAGGGCGTAGGCGACCCACATCCCGGTCATCGCGGTCCCGACGGCCCCGCGCGAAACCGCGAACTCCTCGATGAGCAGCGGGACCACCGGTCCCACGACCACCTGGGCGAACCTGACGGCGAAGTAGGCCCCGACACAGATCGTGAGCACGGTGTACGGGCCCTTCCACCTGGCTCGCGCTGCGACGGCGGGCCAGCCATCTCGCATCGGTCTACCCGGTTCGGGCGCGTCGGACGCCAGTATATGTTCCGGTCGGACCGGCTGGCCGCGACCGTTCACAGCGTTACCTACAAGCCAGTCTCGCCCCAACGGTGGGGTATGAAAGTCATCGCTGTCGTCGGCCCGTCGGGAACGGGCAAGACGTCGCTCGTCGAGTCGCTGGCCCGGCAGCTGGGCGAACGGGGCAGCGTCGGAACGATCAAGCACCTCGATTGCAGACCGGACCTCGACGTCGAGGGGACGGACACGGCCCGCCACCGGGCGGCCGGCGCCGACCGGACCATCGGTGTCAGCGACGACGCCGGCTGGTTCGAGACCGGAGAGGACGGCTCGCTCACCGGGGCTCTGGACCGCCTCGCCGTGTCGTGTGACTACGCCATCGTCGAGGGGTACAGCGAGGTCGCCCTCCCGCAGATCGCACTCGGCGGGCGCGGCGGCGAGGACGTCCGTCTCTCGGCGCCCGGGGCCGAGGCTGTCGACCTGGCGGAGGCCGTCGAGGTCATCGAGAACACAGATCCCTACGAGTGCCTGGAGTCGCTGGTCGCCGAGGTCAAGGCGTCGCCCCGCGAGGACCGCGCGGGTGCGATTGCGACCTTCACCGGCCGCGTCCGAGCGAAGGAGGGACCGGACGACGACCCCACAGAGTACCTGGAGTTCGAGCGCTACGACGGCGTCGCCCAGGAGCGCATGGCACTGCTCCGTGAGGAACTGGAGGCCAGGGACGGCGTCCACGAAGTGCGTCTCCACCACAGGACCGGCGTCGTCGACGCCGGCGAGGACATCGTCTTCGTGGTCGTGCTCGCTGGCCACCGCGGGGAGGCCTTCGAAACCGTCGAGGACGGCATCAACCGCCTGAAAGACGAGGTCCCGCTGTTCAAGAAGGAAGTGACCGCCTCGGAGACGTTCTGGGCCCACCAGCACGAGGTCTAGACGTCCCGCAGGACCTCGATGTCGACCTCTCCGGCGTCGACGCCGACCCGGGCAAACTGCGTGCGGACGTGTTCTTTCGCCGCCTCGATGGCCCGCTCGCGGGTCTCGAAACCGCGTGGCAGTGGCTCCTCGAACGCGATGTGGAGTTCGCGGTCGCCGACCTGCTGGACCTGCCCGCCGCTCTCGACCTCGTAGAACCCGTCACAGACCCACGTGTAGGGTGCGGACTCGTCGGGCGCCCCCTCGAAGGTCGGCGCGCGCTCGCCGGGTTCGTACAGCGTCCCGGTCAGGGCTGTCCCCCCTGCCCGACCGCGGATGAGCAACATGGTCGACGCTACGTTCGGCGTGAATAAAAGACCGCTGGAACCGCCGGGAATATATAAATGGAGTGGTGGGTGGGACACAACTTCACAAATCCGGGATAGCTACTATACGCAACCGACCGTCTGTGTAACTGGAATGGCAACGGACTCAATTTCACTGGAACGGGAATCGCCGGACCACATCCAATCGACAGTCAGTTCGATCAAGACGATGCTGAAAGTCGGCGCCGTCTTCGCGGTCGTCGGCTACCTGCTGATCGGGATGGCGCTCGTACTCGAGTTGACGCAGTTCCACCCGCTGATCGAGAGCTTCTTCAGCACCCATACGAGCGTTAGCTTCGCCGGCGGCGGTGCCGAACTCCCGCGCAGCGCGGCCGCGAACGCACAGCTGGCCCAGATCCACAAGTTCCCCTCGATGCTGCTGTGGCTGAAACTCGGCGGTATCGGCCACATCCTGCTGGGCATCTTCGTCGCCCTGGCCGCCATCATCCGCGCGCTGGCGCTGATGCCCCACCGCCTCAGCTACGAGATGGAACGCACCCAGGGCTAGACGCCGGATCGGTCGGACTGATAGTGATTGCTGTAACGAATTACCGTTTCGACTGCGTCGCGTCCTGCGGTCGATCCGGGAATGGCTTACAGCAATCACTATGACAGGAGACGGCCCGGGGAAACGCGTTTGTCGCCCGGGGTCGTTGTGTCCCCAATGTCCGACCTGGAGGATTTCACCGAGTACGGCGGCGACGAAACCGACGACGGTGACCCGGGCGGTGACGGCGAGGGCGACGACGACTTCGCGGAGTTCGAGGCGACGCCCGCCGGCCGCGACCGCGGGATCGGCGTGCTCTCGGCCTCGGAGGGGTTACGCATCGACGAGGATCCCGAGGACACCCGACTGCGGGCGTACGTGACCGTCGGCAACCGGGAGGACGTCCGGATCGGCACGTACCTGCTGGCGCCGTACCCGCAGGGTGCCGGGGGGCGTGCGCGTGCCGAGCGCCTGTTCTGTCGGATCACCGGTCTCGAGTACGCACAGGAGTACCGCGCCGACGACGCCACCGAGATACACGCCCGCCGCGCGATGCGCTCGCAGGACATCGACGAACAGGATTTCAAGCTGATGGCGGCGCTCGAACCGGTCGCCATTCTGTACAGAGACGGGAGTGATCTCAGGCGGCGGATGACCGACCGCGTGCCCAAACCGGAGACGGTCGTGGGCCGCGCCGAGGACAAGGCCGAGATCAAGACCGGCCTGAAGATCCCCGGAGAGGGCGTGTTCCTCGGACACCTCGCGGTCGGCGGCGAGAAGATCAGGACGGCCGCCGAACCCCCGACGATCGACTACCGTCTGAACGACGACTACACCGACGGCGACCCGCTCGTGTTCCGGCACACGCTCGTCGCCGGCGGGACGGGGTCGGGAAAGACCCACGCCGCAAAGAACGTTCTCCGGCAGTATCTCGCAGGTGACCGCGCCTATCCGGTCGAAACGGGCAGCGACAGGACCGTCAGCCCCGCAGTGGTCGTCTTCGATCCCCAGGACGAGTACGCACAGATGCACGACGACGGCGACGTCGACGAGGAGACCGCGCGCCGACTCGACCGCGAGGGCGTCGTCCACGGCGGTCACGACGACACCATCGCCCTGATCCCCCAGGTCGGCAACGCTACCTACGCCGCCAGCCACCACCGCGCCGAACAGGTGCCCTTCTCGGTGCCCTTCGAGATGGTCTACGACAACCCGTGGCTCATCGCGGGCAGCGCCCTCAACGACAACCAGTACACTGCGTTGCGGAACGTCCTCCTCGGGCGGTTCCGACGCCAGTACGGCCGCGAGGGAACCTACGAACAGTTCCTCTCTTTCCTGGACGACCCAACACTCAAGGAGGAACTCGACGAGACGGGCCGGGTCCACGAGGCCACCTTCGACGCCGTCCGGCGGCGCGCCCGCGGGTTCGGCCCGGTCTTCGACGGCGACGCCAGACCGATCACCGAGCGCGTCCACGAGTTCGTTCGCCCCGGCGGACTCACGGTCGTGCCCACGTACCACATCACGGAGAGTCGCAACGCCGAGACGGTCGTGCTGGCTCTGGCCTCCCTGCTGGTCGACCAGAAGCTCTCGAACGACCCCCGCCACGAGCGCATCGAGGAGACGCCACTCGTACTGGGAATGGACGAGGCACACAACTTCCTGACCGACGCCGACAGCGTCCAGGCCCGGAAGGTCATCGGGAAGTTCACCGAGGCGGCAAAGCAGGGCCGCAAGGAACGCCTCGGCCTCTTTCTCATCACCCAGGACCCACAGGACATCGCCGATCCCGTGTTCAAGCAGGTCAACACGACCGTCGTCCTCAACCTGGGCGACGAGGACGCCATCTCTGCGGTCAACATTCCCGCCAGTCTGGAGTCGAAGGTGCCCTACATGGAGAAAGGACAGATGGTCGTCTACTCGCCGGACAACTCCGAACCGGTCGAGTTGATCGGCCTCTCGACGTGTGTCACCGAACACGGCCGGGACTGATAGTGATTGCTGTAACGATTTACCGTTTTGACCGCGTCACGTCCTGCGGTCAATCCGGTAATGGCTTACAGCAATCACTATGATAGCTGACGACGAGGCGAACTTTCAAACACCGTCGACAGTAACGCATGGTATGGCAGACCGCGTCCTCGTCCCCGTCGACGGCTCCGAACCGTCCGAACGAGCCTGCGAGTTCGTCTTCGAGGAGTTCCCCGAGGTCACCATGGTCCTGTTGCACGTCGTCGACCCCGCCGAGGCCGGCTACAGCGCACAGACTGCAATCCCGTCGGCCTCCGAGAAGTGGTACGACCGACAAAAGGAGTTGGCCAACGACCACCTCGACAGGATCGAGGACGTCGCCGAGGCCCACAGCGTCGCCACCGAGCGCGCCATCGAGGTCGGAAAACCAACGCGGGTCATCGTCGAGTTCGCCGAGAAAAACGACGTCGACCACATCGTGATGGGCAGCCACGGCCGCGAAGGTGTCTCGCGAATCCTGCTGGGAAGCGTCGCCGAAACGATCGTCCGTCGCTCGCCCGTGCCGGTGACCGTCGTGCGGTAACGACCGGTCAAAAGATATTGGCCTGTTGATAGACGGAGATGCCGTCCATCGTGATCTCGTACGGTTTCTTCTCGCGGGAGTGGTTGGCGTTGCGGATCTTCTGGATCTCGACGGCCAGTCGGGTTTCACCGCCGTCCGAACGGACGTACTGGAGGATGAAGACGGCGTCCGTGAGATACTCGATGATGCCGTGCCGGGAGGCGTAGGGATTGGAGTCGCTGGCCTCGCTGGTGAGGAAGGTGGTGACGCCGGAGTCTTTCAGCGAACGCGTGAAATCGAACACCTCGGTCCGGCGCCTGGCCTGGTCGTCGTACATCATCTCCAGCAGCGACACGGAGTCGAGTACGAGCCGGTCTGCGTCGAAGTCCCCGATGAGCTGGGGTAGTTCACCGCGGATGTTGTCGAGGCTGTTGGCCATCTCGACGGGATCGAGGTCGACGACTGCGAGTTTGTCCTCGTCCTCGTAGCGGTCGAACTCCCAGCCACGCTGGTTGGCGGTGTCGATGATGGTCTCGCGGCTCTGTTCGAGCGTGATGAACACGCCGTGTTCCTCCCGCTGGAGGCCGTGGTAGAGAAACTGGAGTCCGAAGGTCGTCTTCCCGGCTCCCGGAGCGCCGATTGCGGTGATGAGGTGACGCTCCGGAACCCCGCCCTGTATCATGTCGTCCAGTCCCTGGATGCCCAGACGGATCCGTGGGATGTCGGTATCCGGACCGTCCTGGTCGAACTCGCCGTCCCCTGCCGCCTCGAAGGCGGATCCGAAGTCGTCCTCGAAAAGGTTGCCGGCACTGTCGCCCCCGCCGAACGGATCGGCGCCTGACTCACCGAGGGGATCCTCGTCGTCCGTGTCGCCGAAAGGATCGCTCTCCCCCGTGTCGAACTCGGTGCCGTCATCGAACTCCTCGAAGGAGTCGGAGTCGACGCCCTGCTCGGCGTCGGTACTGCCATCTTCTCCGACAGCGTCGGTCCCGTCTTCCTCCTCGTCCTCGTCGTCTCTCAGAGCCTTCTCGAACCAGTCGTCGACCCCGGAGGCGTCGTCTTCACTCACGTCCCGTCCCTCCAGTCGTCACTGGCCATACACGGGAATTATCCCGAGTACAGATTATACTGTCGCCTGTGTGGGATATCGACCGCTCGTGCTCTCCACTCCAGTACCGACCTACTCGAGCACGACCCGGTCGGTGAGCCAGCAGCCACTCAGTGTCCCGTTTCGCTGGTTCGAGAGTCCGAAGACGTACGTCTCGGTCCGCCCGTCGGGACCGGTGAGCGTAACGCGCTGTTCGGCACTACTCCCGGTTTGCTCCATCGGCCCGGTCGTTGCCTCGACGTGGTCGACCATCGGGGCATACTGCGGTCCTTTGACCATCCGCACGAACCGGTCGAACGGTCCCGTCGACTGGCGGTTCGCTGGTGACGCGAAGTTGTACGCGACGCCGATACCTGCGTTCTCGAACGGGTCGTCGTTCGCGGCCAGTCCTTCGAGCTGGACATCGACGACCTCCTCGGGGTCGTACGACTGATCCGGCGTTGGCAGATTCGCGATGGGATACGTCTCAGACATGCCAGTAGTACACGTACGTTCTGTGGAGGTATAAGAACGCAGGGAGAAAGTCTCTGCCGGGGCCGAGTGAGCCTACGACTGTCTCGGCTCTTCCAGCTGGTGTCCGTCTCGCGGGCAGTACTCGAACTCCGGGTCGCGCGTCCGGAAGCCACAGACCGGACACTCCTGGGCCGGTAGACGTTTCTCGCGCCGGAACAGGAAGGGAACGAACGGGATCACGACCAGGAAAGCCGGCACCCCGAATCCGATCCAGAGGAGAACACTCACGGCGAGGCTGGCCAGAAACCCGAGGAGAGCAGTCCGCGACCGCGCGGAGACCATCAGACGTCGACGTAGCCGTCCTCCCACTCGCGGCGGGCCTCGATCTCGCGACTCCCGCGTCGCGTCAGGCTGTAGAAGTTCGTCCGGCGGTCGCGCTGTCCCTTCTCGACGAGCCCCTTGTCGACGAGCGTATCCAGGTTCGGATACAGCCGGCCGTGGTGGATCTCCTTCTCGTAGTACTCTTCCAGTTCCTCCTTGATCGCGAGCCCGTGGGGTTCGTCTTTGCCCGCGATGACGTATAACAAGTCACGCTGGAATCCTGTCAGGTCGTACATCGGTAAGGTCTACCCCCGAATTATTGTTCGAATTTATTAAATATTTCGTCCCATATACGTACACACCGCACACGTGCGTCCGACCCTCCCGGTCGAGCGGTGTACAGACAGGCACCTGCCGGGCCTACGAACCCACAGCACTGCACTCCGGACGACAGAGCGGACAGCGAACTCCTTCCCTGTATCGCTCTGAAATCCGGTGTGTGTCATCCCACGTAGCAATCAACAGTCCGATAGATACACGATTTTTCTGTTTCGAATAGATAACAACAGTGTAAAATGCCGATTTCTCATCAGTATATCTAGCAGTCCGAGGTGGGTTCGTCATCGCCCGTCGCCCCGACGCGTGTCCGAAACAGTCACGCGCACGGAAACAGAGAACCGCCTCGAGGTGTGCCTGTATTTCTGGCCGCGATACACGACTGTCGTGGGTCACGACGCCTGGAAGCGCAGAAACGGAAAGGAAAGCGAATCGCGCGGGAAAATCCGCGCGAACGCTTGCCGCCCTGAATTGGTCCCCGCTGACGCTTCGGCCCTCCAAGCGAAGCGTCACATGAGACAACTGCGGGAAGATACTTAACACTAACGACTATTCCTTTCATTCAAATTAACCACCGCTGTCCGGGCATTAGCTCCACGCACGACACCCTTCTTTTATTATAAGTTGGCGCCTACAAACAGGCATGAAAGTCAGAGGGGACCGGGAGTGTCAATCCTGTGGGATACAGTGGTCGTACTACGAGACGGGGAGCGTGACCTGTCCCGAGTGTGGGAGCGTACACAGTCGCGGAGTGGGCGACCGCACGGAGCACACCGCGGGGCCGGCGACGCTCGACCTCTCCCCGGTGCAGGCCGCCGTCGACGAGCAACCGCTCCGGGACGTCGCAGAGCGGGCGGCCGAGACAGCACGCGAGTACCTCCGGAAGGCGGGGTTCGTCCACGCCGGAGAGTTGCAGTCGCTGTCGGAGACGTACCTGGCGGCGGCAGAGCTCGCGCGGGTCGGGGCGACGCTGGCGCGGTCGATGCGCGCCACGGACGAACAACAGCTGTACTTCCTGGAGTTGCTCCGCGGGGCCGGGAACGGCGAGCGGCCGCCTCCGGAAGCGGTCCCCGAGGGGTTGCGCGCCGACCGGGGACTGGCTGTCGCTGCCGCGGCCGACGCGTACGTCTCCGACGTCAGGCGACTCCTCGAGGATCCCGGGCCGGAACTCGGAACGGTCCTCTCGACGCTGCGGGCCCACCGCAAACGGATCGAGGCCCTCGACGGCGAGGTCGACCCGGGGGAGGCCGAACGTGTCGTCGACACGCTCCGCGACGTCTGTGACTACCTCGTCGAGAACGACGAGACGGCGCTCGTTCGGGCCGAACAGCGTCTCCCGTAAGTCATTATTAGCTGGCCGTCGAAGGTCACGCGCGTTCGGGATCCTGGCGGCGGTCGTGTCCACCGCCGCAGTGAACCACGAGGGTGTCCACGCAGAATGGCAACGAGCACGACCCCACTCGACGTTCTCGTCGTGGCGAGTGGACCGGCCGAACCGGCGTCCGTCGGGCGACGCCTCGGGTTCGAAGACGAGGCCGTCTCGGTCTCGGTTGCGACGCCAGACGACCCTCTCGGCGAGCGACTCGCGTCCCGTGGCGCCGACTGCGTTCTCTGGACGACCGACCCCGACTCCGGCGGATGTCTCGACCGCCTGCGAGAACTGCGCAGGACCGACGAGACTGTGCCGGTACTCCTGTTTGCCGGCGACTGTGGCGCGGAGTACGTCACGGCCGCCCTCGAGGCAGGTGCGACCGACGTCGTCCAGTCGACGGTGGCCGCGTCGCCGTCGACGCTGGTCCGCCGACGCGTCGAGGGTATCGTCGACGACCGGCAACGCCGGGCGGTCCGCGAGACCGAGCGCCGCGAGCGCGATCGGGAACGCCGGTGGTACGAGGGCATCGTCGAGACAACACGGGACACAGCAGCAGTGTACGACGAGGACGGCCGGTTCAAGATTGCGAACGGCCGCCTCGCCGAACTCTACGACACGACGCCGGCCGAGCTTCGCGGCGAGCACAGTCACCTGCTGGCGCAACTCCAGAGCCAGGGTACCGATCCCTTCGGTGAACTGGTCGAGGGAGACCGGGAGACGTACCGGACGGAACTCGAACTGGACTATCCGGGCCAGGCCGGACGCGTGACCGATGTCAGACTGTCCCGGTTGACCGACGACGGCGAGTTCGCGGGCGTCGTCGCGATCGGACGGGACGTCACCGAACGCAGGGAGCGCGAGCAGAAGATCGCCGACCAGCGGGACGCCCTCGCCCGCCTCGACCGCCTCAACGCCGTCATCCGGGACGTCGACCAGGCGCTCGTCGGGGCGACAACCCGCGAGGAAATCGAGACCGCTGTCTGCGAGCGCCTGGCCGCGGCCGGCAGGTACATGTTCGCAATGGCGCTGAGCGCGGAGGGCGACACGCTCGTCCCCACCGCCTGGACGGACGGGGCCGAGGTGGTAATCGAGTCGGTGTTGCCACTCGAGGAGGTCACGGCCGAGACGAGCCCCGCGTTGCGCGCCCTCGAAACGGGGACAACGCAGGTCGTCGGCGACGTCGGGGAGCGCGAGGCGGTGCCGTGGCGCGACCAGGTGGTCGGGTTCGGTGTCGAATCGCTCGTCGCGGTCCCCCTCACCTACGAGGGAGAGCCCTACGGCGTGGTCGTGGTCTGTGCCGGCCAGCCGGACGCGTTCGACGACCAGGAAGTGACCATCCTGGCCGAGCTCGGCGAGACCGTCGGCCGCGCCATCGCTGCGGTCGAACGCCGCGAACGCGAGGAGACGCTCACCGCGCTGTACGAGGCGACCCGCGAACTGCTCGGCACCGAGACAGAACAGGAGGTCAGCGACGTCGTCGTCGACGTCGCCACGACAGTCCTCGAACTCCCCGAGGTCGGAATCTTCCTGTTCGACGACGAGGACAACGTCTTGCGCCCGGCAACTGCGACCGACGAACTGGTGGCGTTCTACGGCGGGGCAGACCGGTTCGGACCGGGACGCGACGACTCGGAGACCTGGCACGCCTTCGTGACTGGCGAGACGAAGGTGTTCGACGACATCAGCGAGTCCGAACGGGTCGCCAACCCGGACACGGAAGCCCGGAGCACGTTCGTCCACCCGCTGGGCGAACACGGGGTGTTCGTCGCCGCCAGCACCGAAACCGGTGTCTTCGACGGGTCGCGGCGCAAACTCCTCGGCCTGCTCGCGGCGACCGCCGAGACCGCTCTCGACCGCGTGGCCGGCCAGGCCGGCATCCGCGAGCGCGAACGGGAACTCAGAGACCGGGACCGACGTCTCGACCGCCTCTCGCGTGCCAGCCACCTCTTCCGTGACGTCGCGGGCACGATCGTCGGGGCGACAACCCGCGAGGAGATCGAGACCGCCACGTGTGAGCGCCTGGCGGCCGAGGACGGGATCGCACTCGCCTGGATCGGGACGGCGCCGCCCGACGGGGACTGCCTGCACCCGCGGGTCTGGGCCGGCGACGGCGGTGAGTACCTCGACAGCGCCCCGCTGGCGGTCGACGGCACCGAACCCGCGGCACAGACGGCCGTCTCTGGATCGGTCACCGTCGTCGGGAACGTCACCGACCACCTGCGCGAGGCCGAGTGGGCGCGCGCGGCCTCCGACGGAGGGTACCAGTCGGCCGTCGCAGTCCCGCTTTCCTCCGGCGTGACGACCTACGGGGTCGTGGCCGTGTACGCGAGCGACCCCGACACGCTCGATGGACTCGAGGACGTCCTCGGAGAACTGGGCGAACTCGTCGGGTACGCCATCGACGGCGCCGAAACCAGGCAGAGTGTGCTCGCCGACCGCGCGACCGAACTCGAACTCCGGATTCCCGGCACCCGCACGTTCGCGAACGCCGTCGCGGAATCGACCAGCCAGCCGGTCCGCTACCGCGAAGTCACGCCCGCTGACGAGGGGCGCGCACACCTCCTGTTTGCCATCGCGGACGTCTCGCCCGAGGCGGTGCTGGCGCTGGAAGCCGAGTTCGTCGGCGTCGAGTCCCTCCAGCACGTCGGCAGCGGGAACGAACACCGCTTCCGGGCGACCGTCACCGGCAGCACAGTCGCGACGACGCTGCTGTCCTGTGGGGGGGTTCCCGACGAGATCCGCTCACACCCCGACGAGACGGTGGCCGTCGTCTCGCTGCCCTCGCAACTGGACGTGCGGGTGTTCGTCGAGCGCGTCAGGGAGGTCTACCCGGACGCCGAACTGCTCTCGCGGCGCGACCGGAGTGGCCCCAGGGCGGGCGACGTCCGCGAGACGATGGACACGAAACTCACCGACCGGCAACGCGAGGTGCTGACGACGGCCTACGAGAGCGGCTTCTTCGAGTCCCCCCGGGAAACGACCGGCGCACAACTGGCCGACCTGCTCGACGTCTCACAGCCGACCGTCACCCACCACCTCCGGGAGGGCCAGCGCCGACTCTTCGCCGTTCTCTTCGAGGATCTAGATAATTAGCCCCCCGATCGGGCCGCGTCTCGTATCTTAGCAGTCAGGTCTATGAGAAAAGCGAGTGTACCCCGAAAGGGGCGAACGATTCGACGGCTGGTCGGAACAGAGACGTGACGATTGCACCGCAGGACGGGCCCGCTGTCAGAGGCACGGCTGGGCGACGGCCGCAGGACAGACCGGACACCCTCAGGTCGTGCTTGGACACCACGACACTCCCATTGGACTCTGCCGTCGGCCCGCACCGGAGACGCGTCGGGACCCACCCGCGGACGTGCACTCGCCCCCGGTGAGACGCGAGCGCGACGAATAAGGAACTGATAACTCACTGGCTGTTCTACTTCGGTGGGGATATCCACCCCCGGGTAGCGATCACTTGTCGTTCATCCTCACTTCCGTCTCGGTATCACACTGCTCGCAGACGGTCACTCGGTACGGTTCTCTGGAAGAGCTCACGTGTGGTCCTTCCGAACTCTCTTCCAGAATATCTATATACACCGTGTGTTTGGTTTCGCTCCGACAGCACTCGCAATATTCAACAGAGATAGATGGGTTGGTTAGTTGCTCTGGCATTGATCAACACTTTTCGGGTATTAAGTTAATCGTTGTGCTCAAAATATCATCGGTGAGAATTAAAACCGGACTCCAATCCGACGGCCTGTCCGAGTTCGGGGACGGACAACACCGTGCTCGTCTCCCTGGACGGATCCGGAGCGCGGGCGTCTACTTGTTGCTGTCGTCGGAGGATTGCTCACTCAGGGTGGTACGCCACTGTTCGCGGATTGTCCGGGATATCTGGGACCGACCAGTCAGGATGGCTGGCTGTATCGGGTTCGACTCGTCTTCCATACATCTCCTCTATTCCACAGGGACAAAAACCGCTGGTAGCCTTTTCAGCGAGAGAAAAGACTGCCTCTTTTCGAGACAGCGTGGGCCTCGGCTGGTTGGTCCCGGGACCGGGTCCGGGACGGCTACATCGACTCCGGAGCGCGGACGCCGAGTGCGTCGAGGGCGTTGGCGAGCGTGTTCCGGGCCGCGACGACGAGAGCGAGACGCGCCGTCTGGGTCGCCCCCGACGCACCGAGGACCGGACACTCCCTGTAGAAGGCGTTGAAACTGTCGGCCAGGGTGCGGGTGTACGTGGCGACGACGTGGGGACGCAGGTCATCTGCCGCCTCCTCGATGGTCGCCGGGAACGTCGCGATGACGTGGACCAGGTCGCGGGCCGCAGGCTCCTCGAGAGCGCTGGCGTCGACGTTTTCGGGGGACGGGATCGCGTGGCCGGCCCCGCGAGCTTCGCCGATGATACCGCACGCCCTGGCGTGAGCGTACTGGACGTACGGCGCACTCTGTGCCTCGAAATCGAGGGCCTCGTCCCAGTCGAAGGTGATGCCCTTGGAGGGCTGTGTGGCGACGATGTCGAAGCGGACCGCGCCGACGCCGACCTGGTGGGCGATACGCTCGATGTCGGCGGCGGTCAGGTCGTCGTCGCGGACGCGGTCGCCCAGCCGGTCTTCGACCTCGTCGCGTGCGCGGTCGATGGCCTCGTCCAGCAGTTCGTCGAGGTCGACGCCGGTCCCCTCGCGAGTGCTCATCCCACCCTCCGGGAGGGTGACCCACGAGTAGTGGACCGTCCGCAGTCGGCGCGTGTCGTGGCCCAGCAGGTCGAGGGTGCGTCGCAACTGCTCGGCCTGGAGCTTGTGGTCTTCGCCCAGTACCGTGACGGCCTCGTCGAAGCGATCGAACTTCCACTCGTGGTGGGCCAGATCCCGTGTCGTGTACAGCGAGGTCCCGTCGGCACGCAGGAAAACGAGGTTCTTCTCGATGTCCGCGAAGTCGAGTTGCCAGGCGCCCTCCTCGTAGACGGCCTCGTCCAGGCTCTTGAGCCGTTCGACGACCCCGTCGGTCGATCCCTCGCGCATGAAGCGGGTCTCCTTGACGAACTCGTCGAACGTCGCGGGCAATCGCTCCAGCGTGTCCTGCATACCCGCCAAGACGGTGTCGACAACCTCTCCCACCCGTTCGTAGACGTCCTCATCGCCCGCTTCGAGGCCCCGGAGTATGGCGTCGATCTCGTCTTCGGCGGCCTCGACGGCCTCCGTGTCGGCCGCTTCCAGGAACTGGTTGCCCTTACGGTAGTAGCGCACGAGATCGTACTCCGGGGACTGGCGCTGTGGAGCGGGCAGGTCGGACTCGTCGAAGGTCTCGTAGGCCCAGGTAAAGACCGCGATCTGGCGGCCGGCGTCGTTGACGTAGTAGTGGGTCTCGACGTCGTAGCCCGCGTACTCGAGGACGCGCGCGAGGGCGTCGCCGACGATGGGATTTCTCGCGCGCCCGACGTGGACTGGTCCGGTCGGGTTGGCGCTCGTGTGTTCGACTACGACGCTCCGGTCTCTGGGTTCGAGGGTTCCGTAGTCGTCGGCCTGTGCGGCCTCGAGGGTGGCCGCGAGATACCGGTCGCCGACGCGGAAGTTCACGTAGGGCCCCTGGGTTTCGACGGCCGAAACGTACTCGCAGTCCTCGACCGGGAACGCGTTCGCCACGTCTTCGGCGACGGCCGGGGGCGGAGCCTGGGCCTCGCTCGCGAGACGGAACGCGACACTCGAGGCGAGTACCGCGTCGAGATCCTCCGGCGGGCGTTCGACCCCGAGGTCCTCGGTCGGATACCCCAGCTCCTCGAGGCTCCGCCGGAGGCCGTCCTCGGTCTCGGCGCGGAGTGTCGGGAACATGCCCGCGCTTTACCGGCGGTGGGTTTAGTCGTAACGGGATCGATTCGACTGTCTCACCCCGCAAAACGTCGACGCCCCCCGCGCCTGCCCTCGGTGCGAGGACATATCCCTCTACGGATACTATCAGTTACAACAGCGTGAGCGATATCGGCACTCCTGATACTGTCGGCTATAAGCCCGTGAGCAGTATCGGCACCCCGGGGTGGGGAATATCTTCACGAAGTTATAGCCGACAGTATGAGCGTGGAATATCTGCACGACG
>CAYYHG010000041.1:0-20184 GCA_964471665.1 uncultured Halobacteriales archaeon
GCAGCGAGGTGGTTCCTCGCGACCGGAATCGGGGGACGGCCCGGTCACGCCGAACGCCCCCGAAACGGCGTTACGGGCGACTGGTCAGTTCCCGAACACCCAGGAACCCTTATACGGTGGGATTGTAAAGGAAATAGTGTAAGCCCGTTAAGGGTTACTGTCGCTGAAGAAAGATTCTGACAGCAATAATGCAGTGGACTTCTGTTTAAATAGGAAGGTGTTATTTTCTCCGCATAATGAACAGAAAATTTTTGATAGAGGTACCTAAGCGTACAGGTGTGAGCATCTATTAGAAAATGGTATGGGACCGCCGAGATTCGAACTCAGGTCCGACGCACCCCATGCGCCGAGGATACCGCTACCCTACGGTCCCGCATTCGTCGGGGAGGAGGCTGTCGGGATTAAGCCCTTCGATTCACCGGGCCACCAGTTTGTACAAGTGGCCCGACGTCTCGTCTGTCGCCCGCTCTGTCACGTAGACTGCCCCGTCGTGAACCGCCGGCGTCGCGGTCACCCACCCGTCGGGTTCGGAAAACGTCCAGCGGCGCTCGCCCGTCCGCACGTCGATTGCGAACAGCCTCGTGGAGTACGACCCCGTCAGGACGGTATCGCCGACGATGTTCGGCGAACCGACGACCCAGCCGCCGGTGTCGAACCGCCACCGCCGCTCGCCGCTCGCCGCGTCCATCGCGTGGACGTGCCCGTCGTGGCTGCCGACGACCAGCGTCCCGGTGTCGGGATGGATCGCGGCGCCAGCCATCACCTTTCCGCCGGCGCTGTAGCGCCAGACCTCCGAGAGCGTCTCCGTGTCGACCGCGTAGACCGTCTCGTCCCAGGAGCCAAAAATTGCCAGTCCGTCGGACATGCAGACGGGCCCCTTGATCGCACCGCCGGTCTCGAAGGTTCCGCGGAAATCGCGCGATTCGCTGTCCCAGACGTACAGCGACCCGTCGTTGCTCCCGACGGCGACCGCCCCCGCTCCGGGATCGATTCCGGGCTGTGAGTGGGCGTGGTTGGTCACGCGGGTGTCCTCCCAGCGGATGGCACCCGTGGCGGCGTCGAGCGCGACCATCCCGCCGCTGGGCGTGTAGAACTCGGTGGCGACGTAGACGAGGCCGTCGTAGTAGACAGGACTGGACCCGATGGCGTCGGAGACTTCGGTCCGCCAGATGGTCTCCCCCGTCCGTGCGTCGAAAGCGTAGGCCGCGCCGTCGTACCCGGCGGTGAAGATGTACTCCTCGACGATGGCCGGCGTCGAGTGAGTGCCCCGCGTGGAGGGAAACAGGGAGGCCGACCAGTTGCGCTCCCCGGCGGGTGTAAACGAGTGGACCGTACCGGTGTCGCCCGGCGCGATGATCGCGCCGTCGTAGTACAGCGGCGAGGCCTTTGCGGCGGTGTGATCGCCGGTGTTGATGCCGGGAATCGACCACGCCAGTTCCACGGCCCCCGGGACGGACTCCCCGGGCCAGTAGCCCGTGCGGGCGACGTCGGCCCGGAATATCGACGCCGGGCGCTCGGGCAGTGCCTCGCTCTCGGCGGTCGGTTCGTCGACCCGGTCGGCCGGAGACTGGGGCGCGACCGTCAGACAGCCGGCGGCCGTCCCGGCGATTGCGGCCCCCCCGGCCGCGAGGAACGCCCGCCGGGAGATCCGGGCGTCGGTGTGTTCGTCGGGCGCGTCTGGCATGGCACGGTGTTGCCCCATCGCGCCGTTAACCTTTTCGCCGTCTCCTCGCGTGCCCTGGCGGTTGCCCCGAGAGGGGCGGACCGTCGGCGACAGTCCGGCGACTGTCAGTCATAGTGATTGCTGTAAGCCATTGTACAGCAATCACTGTCAGACCAGCACCCGCTCTAGATCCACGACGACACCCGACTCCGCGCCCGGGTCGTTCACACACCGACCGAGACAGACCGCTGTCCCCTCCAGCGTCTGACAGACCACCAGCTCGCCATCCCCGGCGGGACTGGACGCCAGGTTCCCTGCGACGTCCGCCCGCTCGGCCGGTCCGGCGTCCAGAACACCGGGCGCGTAGACCGGCGCGCCCTCGGCGACTTCCCGGGCCGCACTCCCGGCGATGGTCACCCGTGGCAGGCCAGCGAGAGCCCGTTCGGCCGGCTCGACCACACCCCGGAGCGGTTCGGGGTCGCCGTCTTCCCAGAACGCGAGTGCGTCGACCAGGTCCTCCATTGTCGACAGGGAGGTGTCGTCGAACGTCCCGGTCGCGGTCCGTCGCAGGTCACCCATGTGCGCTCCCGTCCCCAGCGCCAGCCCGAGGTCGTGACAGAGTTTCCGGACGTAGGTGCCGGCCCCACACCGCACCCGGAGCAACGCACGCCGGTCCCCGCGTTCGAGCACCGACAGGTCGTGGATCTCGCGCACCCGAAGGGCACGCCTGACGGCGCTCTTGCGCGGGGGCTTCTGGTAGATCGGTGCCTCGAAGGCCGCGATCGTCTCCGCGAAATCCGCCGGGGCGGGCCCGTGGAGTTCGAGGACGGTCACGTACTCCTTGACGGCGTCGTCGAAGACCTGCGCACACCGGACCGCGTCGCCGAGCAACACCGGCAGCGATCCCGTCACGCTCGGATCGAGAGTGCCGGCGTGTGCGGCCCGGTCGACGCCGCGCGTGTCGCCGTCGCTCTCGCTTTTCGGGTGTGTCGCCAGCGTGTCGTCGACGGCGTCCCGGACCCAGCCGGCGACCTGGTGGGCCGAGGGACCGGGGGGTTTGTCGAGGTTGATGACGCCAAAGGACAGGAACTCGGCCGGCGACCGCTCGCCGGGCGGACCGCGGAGCGTCATCCGAAGTCGTAGTCGACGCCCGTCACTGGCGTCGCGCCCTCGTCGCGCTCCGGATCGTAACTCTCGACAGCGTCCCCGACGATGTCGACGACCCCCTCGGGATCCCACCGGGCCGTGTTGAGGACGAGGTCGTAGATTTCCAGTTTCTCGAAGTCGACGCCGTAGTACTCACTGTAGCGGCGGGCCTCGCTCTCGGTTCGCTCCCGGGTCTCTGCCCGGGCGTCCGCGAGTGACTTGTCCTCGCGGTCGGCGATCCTGGCCGCGCGGACGTCCAGTGGGGCGTCCAGCCAGACCCGCAGGTCGGCGTAGTCGCCGGCCATCCACCCCGCGAGCCGGGATTCGAGCACGAGATCCGACCGCTCGCGGGCCGTCGACCGCAACCGCGCGTCCAGATCACGGTCGATTCCCTCGTCGTCTTCGGCGAGTCTGTTGAGTTCCAGCGGCGTCAGGCCGCGCTCGGCCGCGATCTCCCGGAAGATGTCCCCACCTGAGACGTGTTCGTATCCCAGCCGCGCCGCGAGGTCGGCAGCGAGCGTGCTCTTGCCACTGCCTGCAGGTCCCGAGACGGTAATCAGCATACCTCACTTCCGGGGGACGCCCCCAAAGAGGTTGCGTGTCGTGTCGTGTCGTGTCGTATCGTGTTCTGCGGTGCCGGAAGGAGGATGTTCCTCACCCGAGTCTGGCCGGGAGCGCGTCTTGGCGCGCGACCCGGGGAAAGGCAGGCTCACGGGCGGGACTGAAAGGGGCCGGCCGCTCAACGACGGCGGACGACGTCTCCGCGAGCGCCGCGAGCGGAGACCAGCGAGTCGCAGCCCGCGCAGCGCAGCGAGCAGGAACGTCTCGCCAGGCAAGCACCGCAACGCAGTGAGGAGCGCAGCGAGGCCCCCGAGTCGAGCGGCCGGGGGCTTTCTGGCTGAGTGCGGTCACAGACAGCAGCCGGAGGCTTTCGTGTGGTTAGCGGTCACAGACACAGACAGCAGTGACCAGAGAGCGGTCGATCCAGAGGCGAGGAGCACCCGCGCGTCCTTCACCCGCTCATGCCGGTCTGGACGTTCAGCGCCTTCCGGAGGATCTGGTTGAATCCCATCGAACACAGGAAATACCAGACCAGCCAGATCTGGACCGGTCCGAGGATGGCTGTCCGCCAGGAGGCGACCTCCCCGACAAGCGGCAGCACCATCACCGGCTGGCTGGCGGTGATCCCGACGTCCAGCACCATCCAGTACAGCCACAGGAACACCGGAATCGTCAGGAGCATGATCCAGACCATCGGGCGGAACTGGGCTTTGAACATCCCGACGTTCTCGGACATCATCTCCATTTGCTCCTCGCGGATCTTCTCGAGTTCCTCGTCGTCGCCCCGTTCCTTGGCGCGCTTGCGCCGCTCCTGGAGGTCCTTGTTCTTCTCCTGGTAGTCGCCCATGACACTCGTGTCCATCAGCGCGTCCTGGAGGATGGTCGTGTACATCCCGGTCAACATCGCCAGCACCATGATGACGATGTAGAAGGGGAGGACGGACTCGACTGGCCCCATGAAGACGTCGATGACGCTCCCGATCCGGGCGCGGATCGACGGCATCGAGTATCCCAGGAACAGCCCGAGGACGCCGACGCCGGCGATCTTGTCGTATTTCGTCCAGCTGACGTCGCCGTCGCCGTCGGCCGAAGCGTCGGGGTCGGCCTCGCCGAGTGCCTCCCGGACGCCCTGGGGGTCGTCGACGACAAACCCCTCGCCGCCAGCGTCGACGAGTAACCCCTTCTCGATCAGCCGTCCCCACTGCCCGCTCGTGATCTCGTCGCTGACGTCGCTCCAGGTCACCGTGCCCTGCTCTTCGGCGACTTCGAGCACGACCGAGAGCGCCTCGGTCACCTCCTCGCCCTCCCGCGCGAGGTCGTCTATCTTCTGCGCTGTCCGTGGCATTATTTACAATGTAGGCGGTTGACGCTAATCAACTTTTTACTCTGGTCCCGTGTCGGCCGTGTGGTCGTCGATGGCAGCCCGGATGTCTTCCCAGACCGCGTCGGGGGGCTGTTCGCCGTCGATTTCGACGTACCCGTCGTGGTCGCGGTAGTGATCGATCACGGGCTGGGTGTTGTCCGCGAAGACGTCCAGTCGGTTCTCGACGGACTCGCGCTGGTCGTCTTCGCGCTGGATCAACTCGCCGCCACACGCCCCACAGAGACCCTCCTCGTCGGGCGGATCGAACTCGACGTGGTAGTTCTTCCCGCAGTCGTCACAGACCCGCCGGCCGGTCAGGCGGTCGATCAGTTCCTCGCGCCCGACTGTCAGCGAGAGGACGACACCGAGGTCGGTCATCCCGGCGAGCGTCTCGGCCTGTGTGAGGTTGCGCGGGTAGCCGTCGAGGACGAACCCCGCCGTGCTGGACAGCGCCTCCTCGACGATGGCGTCGACCACCTCGTCGGGTACGAGGTCGCCCGCCTCCATGTACGCCCGCGGGGTGTCGTACTCGGTGTCCATGTCGCTGATGTCCATGTCCTTGTTCGCACGGAGCGCGTCGCCCGTGGTGACGTGCTCGATGTCGTACTCCTCGGCGATCCGCTCGCTCTGTGTGCCCTTGCCTGCACCCGGCGGCCCGAGGATCAGCACCTGTGGTGTGCCCATGCGTACCGCTATCCCGCTGACGGTTAAATGGTTGTCCAAACGAAAACGAGTCCCCACCGTCGGGCAGTCCACGCGCGTGCAGCGCAGGCTCCACGGAGGCGAACCCTCTCCCGTCCGGTCGGTAGCGACAGTCGGCACCGACACCCGGCCGCGGGGAGTTCCAAAACCCTTACACTCCGACCAACCAACCCACGGGCAATGGACCATCTGCTCGCGCGCGCAGCCCGGGGAGAGCGGACCGAGCGCCCGCCGGTCTGGCTGATGCGCCAGGCGGGCCGGCACATCCCCGAGTACCGCGAGATCCGCGAGGAGTACTCCTTTCTGGAGGCGATCAAGACGCCCGAGATCGCCACCGAGATCACCCTGCTCCCCTGGGAGTACTACCGGCCGGACGGGGTCGTCATGTTCTCGGACATACTCACCGTGCTCGAACCGCTTGGCTTCTCCTACCACATCGAGAGTGGCGTCGGGCCGGTCGTCGAGAACCCCATCGAGGGTCCCGGCGACTGTGACCGCTCGCACGGCGACGTCGCGCACGAACTCGACTACGTGGGGGAGTTGCTCGTCGCCCTGAACGACCGCGTCGGATCGGAGACGGCCGTCGTCGGCTTCGCCGGTGGCCCCTTCACGCTGGCCTCGTACGCGGCCGCGGGCGGCCCCTCCCGGACCAACATGCCACTCCGGAAACTGCGGGCGAGCGATCCGGACGCGTTCCGGGCCCTGCTGTCCTCGTTTGCCGACGTCGTCCGTGACTACCTGGCGTTCCAGATCGGCAACGGCGCCGACGTCGTCCAGCTGTTCGACACCTACGCCGGCACGCTCACACCCGAGGACTACCGGGAGTTCGTCCTGCCGCTCCACCGCGAGATTCTCGCCGATCTGCGGGCGCCCTCGATCGTCTTCGTCAGGCGGATGGGCGGGCGCCTGGACCTGCTCGCTGACAGCGGCGCCGACGTCGTCGGCCTCGACTGGACAGTCGGGATGGCAGGGGCGCGCGAGCAACTCGGGGACCTCCCGGTCCAGGGCAACCTCGACCCCTCGTACCTGTTCGGGGACCCGGAGTTCGTCCGCGCGCGAACCCGCGAGGTCATCGAGGCCGCCGGCCCGCGCGGGCACATTCTCAACCTCGGCCACGGCGTCAACAAGAACACCCCCGTCGAGAGCGTCCGGGCGTTCGTCGAGACGGCCAAATCCTTCGAGTGGGAGACCCAGTAGCGCTGTCGGGTGGACAACGGACACACGCGCAGGCCACGTACTGTCGGCTACAAGCCCGCGAGTGCGCGGAGCGCGTCCCGCTCGATCACGTGGAGGTCGCCCGGGAGCACGAGCAGGTGCAGGGGCGGTCCGAACGACCGGTCCCCGAGCACAGCCAGGCGGTCGGCGACGACAGTCGGATCGTCGCTGCCGGCCTGTCCGACCACGACCGCCAGCCCCTCGACTCCCGCGTCGGCGAGGAGACGACTCGCGAGGTCGCCGGTCATGTACTCGTCGCGCTCGCGGTCGATGTCGAGGTAGACGAGCGTGTGGAGGTTCCGCTCCCGGTTGTCGCTGACTGTCTCGAGGACGCTCCCGGGGACGCCCTCGCCGCCGTGGGAGCGCTCGAAAGGCAGTGTCGTCGCCTTTCCGAACCGGTAGTTCTGGAGGCCGGTCACGGAACTCGCCGCGGTCTGGGCGGTCGTCCCGTGGATCACGCGGGTGTCGATCCCGCGTTCGTGGGCCCGCAACCGGAGGTCGACGTGGGTCGTCGAGATCATCGGATCACCGGCCACGAGGACGGCCGCGTCGCCGTTCCGGGCGGCGTCGAGAATCGGACCCGGGTCCTGTTCGACGCCGGCCCGGTCACGCAGTTCGATGTCGGTACTGTGGGCGGTTTCGAGGTCGGCGACCGTGGCACCGGCCAGCCGGCTGGTGTACCACTCCGCGAACACCGCGTCCGACCGGGCGATGGCGTCCCGGCCCCGGAGCGTGATGGACTGTTCGTCGTAGAGCCCGAGGCCGACGAACGTCAGCATACACCGGGTTTCAGTCCTCGAGCGCGTCGGCGATCCGCTCCATGGTCCGTCGCATGTCGTGGACCTCGTCGCGGAGTTTGCGGACCTCGCGGACCAGTTCCTCGTTGACGGCCTCGCCGCCGGACCCGCCGCCGGGGCCGCCACCCGGCCCGCCGCCCGGACCGCCGCCCATTCCGGGGCCGCCGCCGCCCATCATCCCGCCCATCATCTGCGCGAAGGGATTGCCGCCCATGCCACCGCCGCCGCCACCCATCATGCCCTCGGGTGGGCCGCGCTCGCGGTCACCCTCGCCCTCGCCTTCGCCGCCCTCCTCCGCTCGCTGCTGGCGGATCTCCTCGACGCGCTCGCGGAAGGACTTTTCCTCGCCTTCCTCGCCACCGCTCTCGCCGCCGTCCTGTCCCTCTGGCGTCTCGTCGGTTTCGCTGTCGTCCGTCATACCACGGCCTTCTCCCCGCCGGGGGAAAAGGGTTGTCTTGGCCGGTCGATCCGTGGGTTTACGTACGGGCACGGGACCACCCGAACCCGTGCGCTACGGCCTCGCTCTCGTGGTGCTCGTCGCAAGCCTCACGGCCGGAACTGCCGCCGGGAGCGCCGCGTCGGACGTCGACCCGAGCGACTCACCCGCCATCGTCGCCGCCTACCCGAATCCCGTCGCTGCGGACGACGCCGGTGAGTTCGTCGTCCTCTCGGTGCCCCCGGGAACGGACCTCGGGGCTCTCGAACTCGGAGACGGCGAGACTCGCGTTTCGCTTCCGAACGCCACCGCGGCCGGTCGCGTGACGCTCTCGACACACCCCGACCAGACCCGGGCACTGCTCGATCGCCGCGTCTACCCGCTGTCCGACACCGTCCAGTTCGCGAACACGGGCGAACGGCTCCGTCTCTACCGCGGCGGGGCCGTCCTCGACACGCTCGCCTACGAGAGCGCGCCGGAAGGCGATGTCCGCGTCAGGGAGGGGAAGCGCCGCTGGCGTCCGCTCGGGGCGACCGACAGGGCGGTCGTCACCGCAGGGGCCGGCCGCGTGACCGCGTTCGTCCTGCCGGACGCGCCGGCTGTCGCTCTCGAGCACCTCCGCTCGGCCGACGAGCGCGTCCTGCTTGCGGGCTACACGCTCACCTCCCGGCGCGTGGCGGACGCGCTCGTCGCTGCAGCGGACCGGGACGTCTCCGTTCGCGTGCTCGTCGACGGCGACCCCGTCGGCGGGATGACCGACCGCCAGGCGGCGGTCCTCGACAGGCTCGACCGGGCAGGTGTGACGGTGCGAGTCCTGGGCGGCCCCCGGGCCAGGTACCGGTTCCACCACCCCAAGTACGCTGTCGCCGACGACCGTGTCCTGGTCACGACGGAAAACTGGAAACCCGCTGGCGTCGGCGGTAACAGCAGCCGTGGCTGGGGCGTCGTGACCGCCCAGCCCCGCGTCGTGGCCGGCCTCGCGGAGACGTTTCGGGCAGACGCCTCCTGGCAGGACGCACGACCCTGGGAGTCGGTCCGGGAGAATCGGACGTTCGTCGACGCGGAACCCGCCAACGGGACCTATCCCTCGCGGTTCGAACCCAGTCGAGTGAGCGTCGAACGGACGCGGTTGCTCGTCGCGCCCGACAACGCCGAGCGAGAGGTCCGCGCGGCCATCGCAGGCGCCGACGAGTCACTCTCGATCCAGCAGGTCACGCTCGGTGGTCGTGACCACCCGTTCGTCCGCGAGACGCTCGCTGCCGCTCGCCGCGGCGTTCGCGTGCGGGTGCTCCTGAGTGGTGCCTGGTACGTTCGCGAGGACAACGAGCGTCTCGCTGCGTGGCTCAACGAGCGCGCCGACACAGAGCAACTCCCGCTGGACGCGCGGGTGGCAGATCCCGGGAACCGCTTCGAGAAAATCCACGCCAAGGGGGTCGTCGTCGACGGTGAACGCGCGATTCTGGGTAGCGCGAACTGGAACAACAACTCGATCCGGCACAACCGCGAAGTCGTCCTCGTGCTCGACGGCCCGGAGGTTGCCACCTACTACCGGCGCGCGTTCGAGGCCGACTGGCGTACGAGCGGACGGCGCCTGCCTGCCGGGGTCGTCGTCGCCCTCGTGGCTGTGTTCGCGGTGGCTGTCCTCGGAGCACGGCGGATCCGGTTCGAGGAGTGATATATGGTCAGACCAGTCGCTGTCGGCCGGTACCGGATCGAACCGGTCGCGGACTCGACAAATCCCGGACCTACAGTTCCTCGGCGAAGACAGCCGAACTCCCGAGTTCCTCGTCGATTTCGGCCCCGGCCATCTTGTCGACGAGCGCGTCGAGGACCTCCTCCCGGCGGCCCTTGACGAACTTTATCGAACCGACGACGAGGTGACCGCCGCCGCTGACGCCGGCGCCGTCGAGTTCCGCCGTGAGTTCCGAGACCATCTCCGGGATGTCCAGTCGGACGCCGTCCGACCGGAGGACCGCGAAGTCGGGACCGTAGCCGATGGTGATGACGGGATCACCGGTCTCGGCGACCTTGCTGTCGTGAATCTTTCCGGTCGTCTTGCCCGGCGCGGGGTAGGTGAACCGCTTTGCGTGGCGCTCGACGTCGATGCGGTAGAGGCGAGCGCCGTTGTCGAGCGACTCGCTCTCGAGGTGGGGGAGTGCAGCCTCGAGTTGAGTCTCGACGTCACGCTGTGCGCACTCCGCGAGCATGTCGACGAGCGCCTCGTGGCGGTCGTGGTCCTCGCAGTTGACGTTCATAACCTCGTTGACCAGTTCCCGGCCGTCGTTGTACTTCAGCCAGTGGGTCGCGTAGTCGAGCGCCTCGCCGATTGCACGGACCCGGGCCTGGTCGTAGCCCGCGTCTGCGGCGAGCGCGAGGTAGTCGTCCATCGCGTCGTCCTCCGACCGGTCGGCCAGGCCCGCCACCGCCGGGACGTGCTCGATGTCCCCTGTCAGGTCCGGGTCGATCATCCGCGCGAGTTCGACACACAGCATCCCCGTAGTGACGCGGTAGTCTTCGTCGTGGAGGTAGGGGTTGACGTGGTGGTCGACGAACGGATCGACCGCCTCGGGGTCGGGGTGGTGGTGGTCGACGACCAGGATGGGTACGTCGTAGTTGTCGAGGGTGCGGTAGGCCGGGGTGTCCTCCTCGGTGCTGCCGTTGTCGAGCATCAACAGGAGCGGGAGTTTCTGGCCGTGGCGTTTGCGGTCCTCCAGTGCGAAGTTCAGGTCGCGTGTCACGTCCTCCAGTTCGTAGTAGGGCGCCTTGCTCGGGAGGCGCCGCAGCATGTGTCGCGGTGCCTGCGGATCCTCGTAGACGTCGGCGATGAACCGTTCCAGTGCGTACTGCAGGGGAACGCTCGCACAGAGGCCGTCGCCGTCGGCGTGGTGGCGCATCCTGATGGGACGCCCCTCGAGGACCGTCGCGCGGAGTCGGCGTGCGACAGCACGCAGGTCATCGTACAGTTTCTCGAGGGCGGGCCACTCGATCAGCGGATCGACGTCGGCCGGCCGGGCCAGTTCCTCGGCGGCGTCGGCCAGGCGCGCGACCACCGGCTCGGCCGCCGACCCGTCGAGAACGGCCACGTCGTCGACCTCCAGCTGGGCGGCTCCCTCGCGGTTCTCGACTGTGCCGGTCGCGCGCACGAGGTCGTCGATTTCCACCTCGGGAAACGCGCGGACGCCGGCCTCCTCGAAGGCCGCGCAGGGCACGACCCCGTCCTCGGTTCGGATCTGGAAGATGGTGGGGCCGCCGGTCTGTTTGATCTGGAGGACGCGCCCCTCGAAGTGGACCGTCTCGCCGGTCGCGTCGGCAGCCTCGGCGGCCGTGATCCGCTCGCCGGGGCCGACCGAACGCGTCTCGTAGTCGGCGATCTGTACCTCGGTGAACGCCAGGTCGCCGTTCTCGCGGATCTGTGCGAGTTCGACGACCAGGCTCTCGCCGACGTCGTACTCGCCGACGAGGTTCGACGCGTGAACGAGACCGGAGACGTGGTCCGAGAGATCGACGAAAACGCCGTACTCGGTGACGCCGTTGACGATGGCGTGGTACCGCTCGCCCTCCTCGAGGTCGTCGAGCGTACACTCCGGCGCGAGGTCGTAGACGACTGGCGGGTCGTCGACCACGCCGGCGCCGGAGCCCTGTGTGGGTGACATGTAGCCACGGTTAGGTTCTGCCCCGTTTTTAAGCTTCGATATGCAGACGAGCACGGAGCGGAACCCTTAGAACCCGTGCCGCCACAGTACCCGGCATGGGACTGTTCCGCTCGAGCGAGGTCCTCGGCGTCGCCGAGTCGGCCCTCGAGTTCGCCCTCTCGGCTTCGCGGGACGCCCACCCCGACGAGTACATGGGACTGCTCCGCGGGGAGACGGCCAGCAACGTGGGACTGGACGAGTCCGGCACCGTCCTGACGGAGGTGCTGGTCATTCCGGGCACCGAGACGAACCCGGTGAGCGCGACGGTCAAGACGAACATGATCCCCAACGACCTCAGTGCCACGGGATCGATCCACTCCCACCCCAACGGCGTCCTCGAACCGAGCGCCGAGGACCTCTCGACCTTCGGACGCAACCGGGTACACATCATCGTCGGCGCGCCCTACGGCCGGACGGACTGGCAGGCCTACAACCGCGAGGGCGAGCCCATCGACCTGCCGGTGCTGGAGGTCGACCCCCCCGAGGAGGAGTTTTTCGACTTCACACAGGCCGACATCGACCGCCAGTTGCGTGACGAGGACCTATGAGAGACAGGACACACGTCGTCGCACAGGGAACGTTCGACATCCTCCACCCCGGACACGTCCACTACCTGCGGGACGCCGCAACGATGGGCGACCGACTGCACGTCATCGTCGCCCGGGACCCGAACGTCACCCACAAACCGGACCCGATCGTGCCCGTAGACCAGCGCGTCGAGATGGTCGCAACACTGGAGCCCACCGACGAGGCACGCAAGGGCCATCCCGAGGACATCTTCGTTCCCATCGAGGAGATCGGGCCGGACGTGATCGCGCTCGGCCACGACCAGCACCACGACGAGACCGCGATCAGCGAGGCGCTGGCGGAACGCGGGATCGACTGCGAGGTGCGACGTGCCTCCGCCCGCGAACCCGCGGCCGGCGAGGAACTCCTCTCGTCGGCACAGATCGTCGAGAAGATTCTCGAGGAACGCGGCTAGCGAGACCCGACCGGCAGTCCTCTACTCTACAGCAGTCCCTCGGCGTCGAGTCGCGAGACGGCCTCGCGCAGGCGGTCCTGGCTGTTCGCGTACGAGACCCGCGCGTACCCCGGCGTCCCGAAGGCACTCCCGGGGACGGTCGCGACGTGGGCGTCACCGATTGCCGTCTCGCACCAGGACTGGTCGTCGTCGGCGACGGGCACCATCATGTAGAAGGCCCCCTGGGGGGTCGGGACGTGTGTGCCGTGGTCGGCGAGCAGGTCCACGAGCAGGTCGCGCCGCGCCTCGAAGGCTGTGACCATCTCCGCTATGGCCTCGTCGGTGTTCTCCAGGGCCTCGACGCCCGCGTGCTGGACGAAGTTGGTCGCACACGAGACGGAGTGGCTGTGGATCTTGCTGGCCTGGTCGATCACGTCTTCGGGGGCCGCGAAGTAGCCGAGCCGCCAACCGGTCATCGCGTAGGCCTTCGAGAAGCCGTTGAGCGTGATCGTCCGGTCGCGCATCCCCTGGAGGGCACCCAGACTGGTGAACGAGGCGTCCCCGTAGGTGATCTTCTCGTATATCTCGTCGGAGATGACCGTCACGTCGTGGTCGACGGCCAGGTCGCGGACGCCCTCGAGGGCTGCCTCCGAGTAGACCGCGCCGTGGGGGTTGCCCGGGGAGTTCACCACGAGCAGTTCCGTCCCGTCGTCGACGACCCCGGCGAGGTCGCCCAGCGCGTCCTCCAGGCGGAAGTCGTACTGTGCGGTGTCGACACGCGTCAGCGACCCGCCCGCGATTTTCGCCATCGCCTCGTAGGAGACCCACGCCGGGTCGAGCAGGACCACCTCGTCACCGTCGTCGATCAGCGCCTGGAACACCTCGAAGAGGGCCTGCTTGCCCCCGGGCGTGACCATCACGTTCTCGGGGCCGTGGTGGTCGAGGCCGGTCTCGGCGAGTTTCTCCGCGATGGCCGCCCGGAGTTCGGGGACGCCCTGCGAGGCCGTGTACCCGGTCTTGCCCGCGGCCATGGCCGCGTTCGCGGCGTCTTTGATGTTCTCGGGCGTGTCGAAGTCCGGTTCGCCGACGCTCAGGTCGACGACGTCGACGCCCTCGGCCTCGAGTTGGGCGGCCTTGTTGCTGATCGCGAGCGTCGCGCTCGGTTCGACGCGCTGTACACGGTCGGCGAAATCGTACTGGGCCTGTCTGCTCATGTTGAATCGAGGTCCTCCGCCATGTCGATGGCACTGTGTGTGGCAGTCGCACCGTAGTCGATCCGTGCGGCCGCCTCGTCCTGGCTCATGCCCGGGCCGGTGACACCGAAGGCCACCGGCGTGTCGCGGTCCAGGCTGACGTCGGTCAGCCCCTGGGCGGCGGCGTCGGCGATGACCCTGTCGTGGTCGGTGTCGCCCTCGATGATGGCACCGACGACAGCCACCGCGTCGATATCGTCGCGGCGCGCCAGCCGGTCGGCCGCGAGGGGCGTGTCGTACGACCCCGGCACCTGGAGCGTGGCGACGATCTCGGCGTCGCGTTCCGTGGCGGCCTCGCGTGCCCGCTCGGCCATCTCGTGGGTTATCGGGCGTTCCTTGTTGAACTGTGCGACGACCAGCCCGAGCTGCACCATACTCGACGGGGCGGCGCGTACAGTAAAAGAACTACCGTCTTGGGCTCCACCGCGCCGAACCACACAGGTCTGGACGCGGGATCGACCGCAGTCGCGTCCCGCGTCACTCGCAACCGTAACCATTCTAACGGTCGCCCCCGGCACTGCGGATATGACCGACCGTCGCCCGGACGACGAGGGGTCGGGAGACACGCCTGCAGCCGAGACCACGGGCGTCGATGGCAGCGAAGAGGACGCCGCAGGGACAGACCCGGGCGTTCTGGCGGAACTGGCCGACGGATCGGCGGGCGACATCTACCGGACAGTCGCGTCAGTCGGTGCCGTTCGGGCCGTCCTCGCCATCACCGCACTCGCCGTCCTCGCTCGCCTCGTCGCGCTCGGCGCCCGGCCGATGCACTACGACGAGGCCCGCGTCGGCTACTGGATCCTCCACTACCTCGATACCGGGTCCGTGGCCTACCGGCACGGCATCCACGGCCCGTTCATCCAGCACGTCAACCGGTGGGTGTTCGCGTTTGCCGGCGCCAGCGACTTCACCGCCCGGCTCCCGGTCGCCGTCGTCGGTGGACTCCTCCCCCTCGTGACGTTGCTGTTTCGCGAACACCTCCGGAAGCCCGAACTGGTCGCGCTGTCGCTTTTCCTGTCGTTCAACTCCGTTCTCGTCTACTACTCGCGGTTCATGCGCAGCGACGTGTTGCTCGCGTTCTTCATGTTCGCTGCCCTGGGTGGTCTGGTGCGCTTGTACGACACCCGCGACGTCCGGTATCTCTACGGCGTCGCGGTGCTGGCGGCGTTTGGCTTCGCCACCAAGGAGAACGCCATCGTCTACGTGCTGACCTGGATCGGCGCGACGGCCCTGCTCGCCGACCAGGCGCTGTTTCGCCCGCACCGCTTCCGGAGCGGTCTCGAAGTGCTGTCGGCGGTCGTCGCTGACCTGCGAGGCACGTGGCGCGAGGTGTTCGTGCGGTACGCGGGCCACGCGGTCGGCGCCGCGACCGTCTTCCTGTTCGTGCTCGTGTTCATGTACGCCGACCGCGGCGCCGGGATGGCCGGCGTCACGCGGCCGGTGATCCCGCCTGGCCAGGGGACAGTCGGGTTCTGGGAGGCGCTGGCGAACCCGCTGGGGTTCCCCGGGTACGCCGCCGACACGCTCGCGGGCGCGACCGACGAAGCGCTCCAGTGGAGCGGACGAGCAGGCGCCGGCGAGTCGGACCTGGTCGGCACGTACGTCTCGAATCTGGGCGTCGACCTCGAGTTGCTGGCCTCGAACGCGCCCGTGCTGGTGGGCTTTGCCATCCTCGGGTTCGTCTGGGAGCGGTACGGCCGCGAGCACTCGCGGAACCTGGTGTTGTTCGCCGGCTACTGCGGGTTCGTCTCGATTCTGGGCTACCCGCTGGCCGACGACATCGGCAGCGCCCACTGGCTCCACGTCCACATTCTCGTGCCGCTCGCGATTCCGGCGGCCGTCGCCGTCACACAGCTCTACGAGTGGGGGCGGGAGGCCAGCGTCGACGGCGACACGGTTGCGACGGTGGCCGTCGCGTTCGTCCTCCTGCTCGCGGGGTTGCAGGTCGGGGTGACGACCCTGGGCGACGTCTACCTCGACACCACCTCCGAGGAGAACGAACTCGTCCAGTTCGCCCAGCCCGAACAGGACGGGCGGGTCGCGGTGACCGGCCTCGACAGGGTCGCCGGGACCACCGGGGCGGGGGCGGGGGCGGGGGACGTCCTCGTCTACACCGGTCCCAGGTACGATGGGCCCAGGCCGCTGGTGGGCGCGCCCGAGGACAGCAACCACTCGTTCGCACTCAGGCCAGCCTGCCAGAAGAGCGAGTGGTACAACTCACTGCCCCTGCCCTGGTACTTCTGGACGGCCGGTACCGACGTCACCTGCGAGACCGACGGCGCGGCACTCGCGGACACTGCCCTGTCGGAGGAACCAGCACTGATCATCACCCTGGAAGACGACGCGTCGGTTCCAGCCTCCCGGCTCCGGGAGTCGTACGTGCCGCGGACCTTCGACATGTACCAGTGGGGCCACCGGATGACGCTGTACCTCCACGAGGACCGGGTCGAGGACGTACCGGACTGGCGGACAGCGGGCGACGAACCGGCGAGGTGAAATCCTTTTGTCGGCGGCCGCTGAATCGCGCGCCATGACACGAGCGCCAGGGCCGACGCTGGGCGTGGTCGGGGGCGGGCAACTCGGCCGGATGCTCGGCGAGGCCGCCACGCCCCTGGGTGTCGACGTGGTCGTCTCCGACCCGACGCCCGACGCGCCGGCCGCACCCGCCGTCCGTGACCAGATAGTCGGCGGGTTCGACGACGAGGCGACGCTCCGGAAACTGGCCGGGCGCGCCGACTGTCTCACCTTCGAGATCGAACTCGCCGACCCGGACGTGCTGGAGCGCGTCGGGGCCGAGACCGAGACACCCGTCCACCCGCGACCCGATACCCTCCGGACGATCCAGGACAAACTCGTCCAGAAGCGGCGCCTCCAGGACGCCGGCGTTCCCGTCCCAGCGTTCAGGGGGGTCGGCTCGGCGGCCGACCTGCGGGAGGCGCTGGACGAACTGGGGTATCCGGCGATGCTCAAGGCCCGCGAGGGCGGGTACGACGGCCGGGGGAACGTCCCCGTCCGCGAACCCGGGGACGTCGAGGACGCCCTCGACGCCGTAGAGGGGCCCGCGATGGTCGAGGAGTTCGTCGACTTCGAGCGGGAGCTCGCGGTCATGGGGTGTCTGGGGGTCGACGAGCGCGACACCTACCCGGTGACCGAGACCGTCCACGAGGAGGAGATCCTCCGCGAGATGGTCGCGCCTGCCCGGGCCCCCGAGACCGTCCGCGAGCGTGCCCGTTCGGTCGCAGAGGACGTCCTCGACGTGATGGCGGGGCGGGGAGTGTACGGTATCGAACTGTTCGAGACGGCCGGCGGGGAGATCCTCCTCAACGAGATCGCTCCCCGGCCACACAACTCGGGCCACTGGACGATCGAGGGGTGTCACACCTCGCAGTTCGAACAGCACGTCCGCGCTGTCTGTGGACTGCCGCTGGGGACGACCGCACAGCGATCACCGGCGGCGACGGCCAACGTGCTGGGAGACGTTCCGGACCAACGGGAGGCGGCGCTCGCGGGCCTGGACGCGGCGCTGTCGACCGACGCGCTGGCGGTCCACTGGTACGGGAAACGCGAGGTCTACAGGCTCCGGAAGATGGGTCACGTGACACTCGCCCGGTCCCGCGAGCGCGAGGAGCTACTGGGGACCGTCCGGTCGGTCCGCGAGGCGCTGTCTTTCGAGTGACACCCCGCCGGGCGGTCGAAACTGCACTCGGGCGAACAGCCGGCAGTATTAGGTGGAGTGCCCGCCCAGACCCGCGCATGACCGACGAACTGCGATCGCTGATCGACTCGCTCGAGGCCGAGGCAGACCGCGACCGGCCGGCCGCCCGCACGCCGGACATCGGGATCGTCATGGGTTCGGACTCGGATCTCGACGTGATGGCTGGATCCGACGAGGGGCGGCCGGGTGCCTACGACGCGCTGACGGAACTCGGCTTCGAGGAACAGACGGGCGACGGAGATCCACCCGATTCGCGCTTCACTTTCGAGACGTACGTCGTCTCGGCCCACCGCACGCCCGACCTGATGTACACCTACGCGGAGACGGCAGCGGACCGTGGACTCGAGATCATCGTCGCCGGCGCCGGGGGGAAGTCCGCCGACCTCCCGAACATGACAGCCTCGATCGCGTACCCGCTGCCCGTCATCGGCGTCCCCGTCCAGGAGAAGTCCGTCGATTCGGTGATCGGCATGCCACAGGGTGCGCCGCTGGTGGCCGTCGACGCCGGCAAGTCGTTCAACGCGGCGCTGTCGGCCGTCCAGATGCTCGCCCGCCAGCACGCGACCCTCCGGGAGCGCCTCGAAGCGTACCACGAGACCCTCCAGGCCGAGGTGGCGACCGTCTCGCGGTCGCTCCACGAACGCGGCACCCCCGGCTTTCGCGACGAGTAGCCGTCCCGTTTGCCGGTCGCCCGCAGTATCATAGGGACGGTTGTAGTTCTTTACCGGATCACCCGCACGACGACGGGCGGTTGTCCTGGAAAACGGCTACGACCGTCCCTATCAGGCCAGCGCGCTGCCGGCCCTGACGATGGCCTTCTCGCCGAAGGCGGGGCCGACGAACTGGAGTCCCACCGGGAGTCCCGCGTCGGTCTCGCCGACGGGCACCGAGATGGCCGGGAGGTTCGCGAGATTGACGGGGGTGGTGTTGGCGTCGGCCAGGTACATCTGCAGGGGATCGTCGAGGCTCTCGCCGCGTTCGAGTGGCGGGACCGGCATCGTCGGCGACGCGAGAACGTCGGCCCCGGACAGCGCCTCGTCGAAGTCCCGTTTGACCCACGCGCGGGCGTCCTGGGCCTTCTTGTAGTACTTGTCCTGGTACCCGGCCGAGAGGGCGAACGTCCCCAGGAGGATCCGCCGCTTGACCTCGGGACCGAACCCCGCCTCGCGTGCCCGGGCGAACGACTCGTTCCAGTCGCCGTCGTACCCGCCCGATGTCCCGTACCGGACGCCGTCGAAGCGGGCCAGATTCGAGGAGGCCTCCGACATCGCGATCACGTAGTAGGCCTCGACCGCGTGTTCGACGCTCGGGAGGGCGACCTCGTGGTGGGTCGCGCCCTGTGATTCGAGGTCGGCAATGGCGTCCCAGAACCGCTCGACGACCGCCTCGTCGGCGCCCTCTACGAGCTCGGTCGGCACCCCAATCTCCATACCAGCGACGTCGCCGTCCGCGGCCGCGGCGAAGTCGTAGTCGGTTCCCTCTTCCCGGGCGTCCCTGGTCGTGGCGTCCCGGTCGTCGGGACCGGCGATCACCGAGAGCAGTCGGGCCGCTTGCTCCACCGTGGGTGCGATGGGACCGATCTGTTCGAGGCTGTTGGCGTACGCGACCAGCCCGTACCGCGAGACCAGCCCGTATGTCGGTTTGATTCCCACCACGCCACAGAAGGCTGCGGGACACCGCACCGACCCGCCGGTGTCCGATCCGAGGGCCATGTCGGCGTCGCCGGCCGCCACGACGGCGGCCGATCCACCCGAGGACCCGCCGGGCACGTACCCCTCCGCGACCGGGTTCTCGACCGGCCCGAACGCCGACGTCTCGGTGGTCGTTCCCATCCCGAACTCGTCCATGTTCGTCTTGCCGGGGATGGTCGCCCCGGCCTCGGTGAGGCGCTCGACGACCGTCGCGTCGTAGGGGGGAACGTAGTCGTCCAGCATCGCCGACCCACAGGTCGTCCGGACCCCGGCAGTCGAGATGTTGTCCTTGACGGCGACGGTCCTGCCCGCCAGCGGGCCGTCGGTGGCACCCTCGATGCGCTCTTCTGTGATGTAGGCGTTGTGGTCCATATCGCGTCAGGACACCCGCGGGCCCTTGAACTGGCCGTCCTCGGTCTCGGACGCGTTCCGGAGCGCTTCCTCCCGGGAGAGGGAGTCCCGCACCTCGTCGGGGCGCATCACGTTGGTCAGTTCGGGTTCGCGCTCGGTCTCTGGGACCTCGTCCAAGGTCTCGAAGTACGCGAGGATGTCGGCAAACTGGTCGGCGAACTCCTCGACCTCCGCGTCCTCCAGGTTCACACGTGCGAGGTCCGCGACGTGTCGGACCTGCTCTGTGTCGACGGGAGTGTCGCTCATGCTTGCCGGTGTGTGGGACCGCCACTAAGGGTTTCGATAGCCGTGCTCGCGCCCGAAATATCGCGTCTCGGCGCGCGAGCGGCCGAAGAATTTAAGTTGCTCTCTCCCCAACATATTTCTGTATCGGAGCGTTTTGCGGGCACTACTACGATACCTCCAGCCCAAAATGACTGACACCACCACGAGACGAAGCACGCGCGAGCGCGAGGCAGAAGACGAACAGGAAGGCGATCAAGAAGAGGAACTAGTCTGTCCCGAGTGTGGCGGCAACCTGGCGTCCGACGCAGAGCACGGAGAGACAGTCTGCGAGGAGTGTGGTCTCGTCGTCGAGG
>CAYYHG010000042.1:0-20164 GCA_964471665.1 uncultured Halobacteriales archaeon
ACGGCGACGAGATGAACATGCACGCCCTCCAGAACGAGGAGGCACGCGCGGAGGCCCGGGTGCTGATGCGCGTCCAGGAGCAGATGCTCTCGCCGCGGTTCGGCGAGAACATCCTGGGAGCCATCCAGGACCACGTCACGGGGACCTACCTCCTGACGAACCAGAACCCCCACTTCAACGAGACGCAGGCCCTGGACCTGTTGCGGGCGACCCGGATCGACGAACTGCCCGAACCGGACGGCCACGCTGGGCCTGCGGGCCAACAGAGCGGAGACGGCGAAGCCGTCGAAGCGGACGGCACGGCCTACTGGACCGGCCGGACCATCTTCTCGGAGTTGCTCCCGGACGAACTGGAACTCGAGTTCACGTCCTCGGCTGGCGATACGGTCGTCATCGAGGACGGCACGCTGGTCGAGGGCACCGTCGACGAGGACGCGGTCGGTGCGTTCGGCGGCGAGATCGTCGACACGATCGCGAAGGCGTACTCGAAGACGCGGGCGCGGATCTTCATCAACGAGGTGTCCTCGCTCGCGGTGCGGACGATCATGCACTTCGGGTTCTCGATCGGCATCGACGACGAGTCGATCCCCTCGGAGGCCCAGGAACAGGTCGACGAGGCCATCGACAGCGCGTACGAGCGCGTCGAGACACTCATCGGGACCTACCAGCGGGGCGAACTCGAGTCGCTGCCGGGCCGGACCGTCGACGAGACCCTGGAGATGAAGATCATGCAGGCACTGGGCAAGGCCAGGGACTCCGCGGGCAACATCGCCGAGGAACACTTCGAGGACGACAACCCCGCGGTCATCATGGCCGAGTCGGGGGCGCGTGGCTCGATGCTCAACCTCACGCAGATGGCCGGCTGTGTCGGCCAGCAGGCAGTGCGGGGCGAGCGCATCAACCGCGGCTACGAGGACCGCACCCTCTCGCACTTCGAGCCCCACGACCTCTCGGCGGACGCCCACGGCTTCGTGGAACACTCCTACCGCGAGGGCCTCGACCCCAAGGAGTTTTTCTTCCACGCGATGGGCGGCCGCGAGGGGCTTGTCGACACGGCAGTCCGGACCTCGAAGTCCGGCTACCTGCAGCGGCGGCTCATCAACGCCCTCTCGGAACTCGAGGCGCAGTACGACGGCACCGTCCGGGACACGGGCGACAACATCGTCCAGTTCGAGTTCGGCGAGGACGGCACATCGGCGGTCGAGGTCTCGAGCGACGCGGAGGGCCCGGCGGTCGACGTCGAGGGGATCGCCGACCAGGTTCTGGAGGCGGAGTTCGACGGCGACGAGGAGAAAGCCCAGTTCCTCGGCGAGCGAACCGAACCGACCAATCTCTCTGAACACGCCGACGACTGGTGGATGGCCCAGACTGACGACTAACAATGACAGACTACGACGTCTCAGACGACATCGAGGCGCTCGTGGAAGACACCGAACTTCCGCGGCGGCTCAAACACGAGGTGTACAGCACGCTCGAGGACCGCGAGGTAACCCCCGGAGAGGCCGACGAGATCGCACAGGCGGTGGAGGCCCAGTACCTCGATACCCGCGTCGACCCGCTCGATCCCGTGGGAACGGTCAGCGCCCAGTCGATCGGCGAACCCGGAACGCAAATGACGATGAACACGTTCCACTACGCGGGCGTCGCGGAGATCGACGTCACCCAGGGACTGCCGCGGCTGATCGAACTGGTGGACGCGCGCAAGGAACCCGACACTCCCATGATGACGGTTCACCTGGACGGGGAGTACGCCGAGAACCGCGAGCGGGCCCACGAGGTCGTCTGGAAGATCGAGGCGACGCGTATCCTCCAGCTTGGCGACGTCTCGACGAACGTCGCGGACATGCTGGTGCGGGTGGAACTCAACGAGGAGACGCTCATGGAGCGGTGGCCGACGGCCGACGACCCCGAGGAGATCGCCGAGGGGATCGCCCACACCATCGAGTCGAAACTGGGCGTCGAGACGCGGCGGGGCGGGCTCGTCATCGAGTTCGGCCCCGAGGAGCCGTCGTACCGTGACCTGCTCCAGCTCGTCGAGGAACTCCGCGAGATCGTCTTCAAGGGTATCGAGGACATCTCGCGGGTGGTCATCCGCAAGGAAGAGACCGACCAGGGCGAGGAGTTCGTCCTCTACACGGAGGGGTCGGATTTCGGCAGGGTGCTCGACATCGAGGGCGTCGACGCCTCCCGGACCACGTGTAACAACATCCACGAGATCCGCTCGGAACTGGGCATCGAGGCAGCCCGCGAGTCGCTGATCAACGAGACGATGAACACGCTCGAAGAGCAGGGCCTGGACGACGTGAACGTCCGCCACCTCATGCTGGTCGCGGACATGATGACCAACCTGGGCACCATCGAGTCGATCGGCCGGCACGGCATCTCCGGATCCAAGGAGTCGGTTCTCGCGCGGGCGGCCTTCGAGGTGACGGTCAACCATCTGCTCGACGCCGCCGTCCACGGCGAGGTCGACGACCTCAACGGCGTCACGGAGAACGTCATCGTGGGCAAGCCGATCAAACTCGGCACCGGCGACGTGGACCTTCGCATGAGCGCGGGGAGACGCGAGGGCGCCGACTAGGGCATGACCGTCCGGCTTTCCGACGAGGCACGCCGGCTGATGGCGCTTTTCGAGGAGGTGACCGACGCGGTCGTCCGCGACTGCGTCGTCGCCGAGGAGTACGACCTGGTCGTCTTTCTCGTGGCGGCCGGCCAGATGGGACAGGCCATCGGGAGCAACGGCACGCACGTCAAACGCGTCGAGAACCGGATCGGGAGCGAGATCAAACTCGTCGAGAACACCGACACGCCCGAGGACTTCGTCGCCAACGCCCTCGCGCCGGCGGCGGTCTACAACGTCACGATCAGCGAGAACAACGACCGGCTCGCCTACGTCGAGGTCGCTCTCGAGGACCGGGGTGCGGCCATCGGCGCCGACGGACGCAACATCGACGCCGCACGACAGCTCGCCAGCCGTCACTTCGACATCGACGGGATCGAGTTGACCTGAGACCTGAGTTGTTGCGTCACAATCTGACCAAGGCCATATATGCGTTTCAGAAACACATATGTGCGTCCAAAACATAGAGTGGCACATGGCCGACGAACCAGCCTCTCCCCCTGATGGCCCCGACGAGTTCCCCACCGAAGAGGAACTCCCGAACGAATCAGTAACCGTGGCTGACATTGACCCGTTCGATGTTGATGACGATGACTTCGAGGATATCGATGACTTCGCAGCCGCAGAGTGGAAACAAGACACCACTGCTGACGACCGAATTCGCACGGTAATCAACAGAACGACGACCCCGAAATCCGCGGGCGATATTGCAGACACAGCGTTCGTCTCAGAAACAAAAGCCAGAACCACACTCAACAAGCTTGCCGAAGACGGTATCGTGAGCCGTCATCAGACAACCTCTGGAACGCTGTACGAGCGAGATCCTGAGTGGCATCTTCTCAAACAGATTAGACAGCTCGCCGGTAGCGAAACGCTTGTCGATCAAATCCAGCGCGTCAAACAGGAACTCGCAGCGTACAAAGCCAAATACGACGCAGACGATCCAGAGGAACTCTTGGTTTCAGACACGGAACTCAGCCGGGATGAACTCGACGACGTGTCTCACTGGCGGACAGCAAAACGAGAACTCAGCCACCTCAGAGCCGCATACCGCTTCAAAGAGGCGAAAGAGCGGGCCGACACCGGAACTGAATCGGGAGACAGTCAGTCCGGTCCTCGGCCCACGACCCCCGCTCGCAATCAGCGCTCACTCCAGTAATGGGGATGGGGAACGGCTCTCCAATTGGTTCGGCGGCGATTGATGAGAGCGTGGAGCAGATGCGCCAACAACTCGGCAAAGGAGTCGTCAACGTCAGATTCCGGTATCAGAAAGGGCACCCGTTCGAACAGCGGGACGGAAACGACCACAGAGAGGCACGGGTTACTGTTACTCCCGGAATTCACAACCGGGGTGGATATTTCGATATTCAGTGGTGGGAGAACGGGGATTATAAATACCACTATCGGGAGGAAGGACTGGAATTCAGGTTCGGGCGCGAGGCGGCGAATAAGAACACCAACAAGCCAGTCCGGCATTTTCATCCGCCAAGCAATCTTGACGCCCATCGACAATCCTGTATCGGGGTCGAACAACCACCGGAACTTGTCACAATTGCTGTACTGAAGACGTGGTGGACAGCGGTCAAGACCGGTAATGCGAACCTAGTGAACGCACAGAGTGGCTTGCCCTAAGCAGGACTCTAATTGGAAAATCGATTTAGCGGCGTTGCGGGTTCTCGCTTTGCTTGTAGGGGAGATAGACCGCGATGTAGCCGACGAAGGCGGCGCCGAGTACGCCTGCAACGACGAGGTAGACGGCGGTGTCGAGCGAGAGGAGGGCCTCGATTCCCGCCCGGAGCGGGTCGAGTGACGGTGACCGTCCGTTGCGGTCGAGATAGAGGACGATCGCGAGCACGACCAGCAGGACGCCGTCGAAGATGTCGCGCGGCCCCATTTGGGACGAATCCGGGGTCGACGGTCAAATGCCTTGCCTCGTAAACCCTATGTCGCTACACAGAATCCAGCTGGTCGGCGACGATGGTGTCGGCCGCGGCCACGAACGCCTCTTCCTGGCCGGCGGGGATCGTGGCGCCGGCAGCGACGTCGTGGCCGCCGCCGTCGCCGCCGACGGCACGCGAGGCCTCGCGCATCACGACCGACAGGTCGAGTCCGTTGCCGACGAGGCGGGCCGTCCCGCGGGCCGAGACCTTCCGTTCCCCGTCGGACTTGTCCGCGAAGGCGACGATCGGGCGGTCGGCGTCGACGCCCTCTGTCCCGAGTGCCATCCCGGCGACGATGCCGACGATCGTCTCGCGGATCTCCCTGCCGGCGTCGAACCACTGGAGGTTGGCGGCCTGTTCGACGCCCCCACTCGTCACGAGGTCGAGGCCTTCCGAGAGGTTGCGCCGGTGGTTCTGGAGCAACCGCCGGGCCCGTGTCAGGGCGTCTCCGCGGTCGCCGAGACAGACCGCAAGCCCCACGTCCGCGCGGTCGTAGCGGGCCGTCGCGTTCAACAGCGTCGAGAACTCGCTGGCGTCGCGCAGTTCCGTGCCCTGCCGTTCGCGTTCGAGCGTGTAGGTCGTCCCGACGAGGGCGTCCACCTTGTCCGCGGGGACGCCCCGCTGGAGTGCTCGCCGGACGAGCGCGCTGGCGACAGTCCGGCGCTCGTCGTCGGTGAGGTCGACCCAGCGGCGCCACTCGCCCCCGTCGCGGAGGTCCACGTCCAGCTCCGTCAGGAACGCCACGGCTCCGGACTCGTCGTTCGAGACGCCGGGGATGTGGACCTCGCTGGCGTACTCCAGGAGTTTCGGGAGCGGGCGCGTCTGCCTGCCGTACAGCGCGAGATCGGTCTGTTCCGCGAGGACGCCCGCGTCGACGCCCTCCTCGACGATGGCGCGGTTGGCGCCGACGAGTTCGCCACCGACCGCCTGCATGTCGCCGACGGCACCGACGACTGCGAGCGCCGCGAGGTCGCGGTTGTCCGCGGGCGCGTCCGAGGTGTCCCGGTCGTCGCTCCCCGCCGCGAGCGCCCGCGCGAGCAGATAGCTCGCCCCGGCTCCCGAGAGTTCCGAGGCGCCGTCGATCCCCTCGAGGAGCGGATTGAGGTGGTACGCCGTGGTCGCGTCGGCGGGCTGGTGGTGGTCGGCGATCACCGGATCGAACTCCCCGGCCTGTTCGTGCTCGACGACGCTGTCGAGCTGTCCGCTCCCGAAGTCGGTAAAGAGGACCGTGTCCTGCTCGCGGGCGGCGATGGACGCGATGGCTTCCTCGTCGAGTTGCTTCTCGAAGACGACCGCGAAGGGAATCCCCGCACGTTCGAGCGCGCTCGCGGCGATGGCGGCGCTCGTGAGGCCGTCGGCGTCGATGTGGGAGGCCAGGAGGACGGCCTCGGCCTCGCGGAGCCGGCGTGCACAGGCGCGGGCGCGCTCGTCGAGGTCCGGAACCGGTCCCATCGGGGCTGGATAGGTGCGTGTTCGGACTTAAAGCTCTGGATTGTCCCGCCGGACCGTACTGGTCGACTGATAGTGATTGTCGTACCGAATTCCCGTTTCGACCGCGTCGCGTTCTGCGGTCCGGGACAGAACGACAGCACTCACTGTGAGGCCACGACCGCGACTCCGCTATCGGCTGTTCTGTCGACCGGTCTCGCCGGTTTGTTCCGGGCCCTCGTCGACGATGCCCCACTCGTGTCCCGGGAGGACGCGGTCGGCCCGTTCGCGGACCTCGCGGGCACTCTGCCACCACTCGAGGTCGTTCATCGCCAGCCCCCGCCGGAGGCCATCGGCCAGGTTCTCGAAGGTGGGAACGGCGTCGGCGGCTACGACCGTGGTCCCCTCGTCGGTCTCGACTGCGAGGGACTGGTGGCCGACGGTGTGGCCCGGCGTCGGGAACGCAGTCACGCCCCGACAGAGCCGCGTCTCCCCGTCGAGTGGCGTCAGATCGACCGTCAGCCAGGGCGGTTCCCGGCCCAGCGACTTCGCCTCGTAGCGCTCTGCGTGGGTCGGATAGGGCGCGATGGCGTACTCCAGTTCGCGGCGCTGGACGTACACCTCGGCGTCCTCGAACAGTTCGAGGTTGTAGCAGTGGTCCCAGTCCAGGTGAGTCAACACGACTGCGTCGATATCCCCGGGCCGGTACCCCTCCGAGTCGAGGACTGCCTCGGGTGTCTGCCCGGCAGAGCGCCGGCACTCGAAGCCCGGGTGTAACTCGGCCATCACCTCGACGTCGCCGAAACTGGTGTCGACGAGCAGCGTCTCCGCGGCCTCGATCAGGTAGACCAGCGAGGGCGCCTCGATCTCGACGCCCCGGTCGCCGCTGACCAGGATACTCTTGTCGAGCGTCATCGACCCACAACACCGCGGTGTCACGGTGGCGTTCATGGCTCTCTCTGGGCACACCGGCCACATAAATATCGAGGCGCTTATGCCGGCGAGAAACGGACGCCGACGTAGCGATGCGCGTCGAGACACTCGGTCCAGAGACCGACGGGCGACCGGAAATCGCGGCTGTCGGGGCCATCCACGGCGACGAGCCGTGTGGTGTCCGCGCCATCGAGCGCTTTCTCGGGTCGGGGCCGACCGACCGCCTCCAGCAGGCAGTGCGTCTGGTCGTCGCCAACGAACGCGCCCTCGCGGCCAGCGAGCGGTTCGTCGACGCCGACCTCAACCGCGTGTTTCCCGGCGACCCCGGAGCCGAGGCCCACGAACAGCGACTCGCGGCCCGCCTGCTCGACCAGGTGGGCGAGGCGTTCGTGCTGGGCGTTCACTCCACGGTGTCGTTCGACGAACCGTTCGGGACGCTCGCGAACCTCACGCCCGAGAAGGCCCGCGTCATGCGCGCGCTGCCGCTCTCTCGGGCCGCGGATTTCTCCGGCGTCGTCGAGGGCCGGAGCGTCAACCTCCCGGGGTTCGTCAACGTCGAGGCCGGTCCACAGGGCAGCGACCGCGCCGCCGAGGACGCCTACGAGTGCCTGCTCGCGTACCTGGCGGCGTTCGACGCCCTCCCCGGCGGTCCAGAGCCGACGCCGACGACGTACTACCGGGTCACCGACGTCGTCGAGAAAGAACCGGGCCGGGAGTACCGCGTCGAGCGGGAGAACTTCGAGCGTGTCCCAGAGGGCGCGGTCTACGCACGGAGCCTGGACGGCGAACACGTCCTGCGTGCCGGGACCGACCTCTGGCCGGTACTGATGTCACCCGACGGCCACGAGACGCTGCTGGGCTACACGGCGACCGAGGCCCGTCCCATCGGGGACGCCGTCGCCGACCCGTAACGTTTCAAACCCGGCCCGACCAGTGGCGGGTATGGGCTACCACCTCGTCGACCCCGCCGACCTCGAACAGTGGGACGACCGCCCGACCGACGTCCGCTCGCTCAGTGCCGCGGCCGGGTACGACTACCACGACTCGAAGATCGGGATGCGGGTCTACGACCTCGAGCCGGGCGAACAGCCGGGACTGCAGTACCACTTTCACGACGAACAGGTCGAAGTGTTCTACGTCCTCGACGGTCAACTCCACGTCGAGACGCCCGAGGGCGAGTACGTGATCGAGCGCGACCAGGCGCTTTTCGTCGATCCCGGCAGCCCACAGCGCGCGTTCAATCCCGAGGACGCCGACGACGACACCCGCGTCCTCGCTATCGGGGCACCCTCTGTCGAGGACGTCCATCCCTACGATCCAGACGACGCCTAACAGTACAGTACTGCTAGCGCTCGATGACAACTCTGTAAAATATTCGCCACCCCCGGTGGAGATATTGCTCACGGGCTTGTATGGTGACGGTTGTAACTGCGTACCGGGTTGACCGCCTGCGTTCGTGCGGTCCTCGTCACTCGGTTCGCCGACCGGACTGCCCGCCGGTCCGTCTGGCGCGGGCGACCCACGCCTCCATCTGGCGGTTCAGACACCAGAACAGCACGACCGTGACCGAGACGACAGTCAGCGCAACGACTGCCCCGAGATAGATGGTGTTGGTCGCCGGGAGGCCGACGAGCAACATGATCCCGGCGACCATCAGCATCTCGAGTGCACACCGCACACCGGGGACGACGAACCCCGGCGGTTCTATGTTCGTCGTATCTCTGGACGGGTCGGTTGCCATAGCGGCCCGTTGTCGGCCGGCCGGATTGTAGTTTGCCCTGCAATTTATTCGTCTCCCTCCCTTTCTCCTGTCATGGAGGAGCCAACTGCGTCCCGGCGGCGGTTGCTCGCCGCTCTCGGGACGGCGCTGGCCGGGGCCAGTGCCGGCTGTACGATCGGAACGCCCGAAACCTCCGGGGAATCGACGCCCTCCCCGGAGGAGCCGAGCCCGACGCCGGGCGGGAGCGGAGGCGCCACAGACCAGGCGGACGTCTCGGCGGAACCGGACGCCGAAACCGGAACGCGGGCGCTCGACGACGAGACGTCGGAGCTCACCACCCGGACCTCGAGGGCCTACCGGCAGGTCGTCGACTCGGTCGCAGCGGTCCGGATCGACAGGGGCGCCGACTCCGCCCGCGGCACCGCCTGGGTCTACGACGAGAACCACCTCGTGACGAACGAACACGTCGTCTCCGGCGGCGGCGCAGTCTCCGTGTGGTTCGACGAGGTGGGCTGGCGCGAGGCCCGGGTGGTCGGCACGGACGTCTACAGCGACCTCGCCGTGCTCGCGGTGGACAGGATGCCGGACAGCGCCACGCCGCTCGCACTCGTCGACCGGGACCCGCCGATCGGGGCCGAGGTCGTGGCGGTCGGCAACCCCTTCGGCCTGACGGGGTCGATCTCGACGGGCGTGGTCAGCGGCCGCAACCGCGCGCTCCCGGCGCCGAACGGCTTCTCGATCCCGGACGCCGTCCAGACCGACGCGCCGGTCAATCCCGGCAACAGCGGCGGCCCACTCGTCGACATGGACGGGAACGTCGTCGGCGTCATCAACTCCGGGGGCGGGGACAACATCGGCTTTGCCATCTCGGCAGCCATGGTCCGGCGGGTCGTCCCGGCGCTCGTCGAATCCGGCAACTACGACCACCCCTACATGGGCGTCAGCATCAGGGAGGTGACGCCGCGTCTCGCGGAGGCGAACGACCTCTCGGTCCCCTGGGGGCTGTACGTCGACGAGGTCATCGACGGCGGCCCGTCCGACGGGATCCTCCGGGGCTCGTCCGGGAGCGAGCGCGTCGACGGCCAGCAGGCCGAGACGGGCGGGGACGTCATCGTCCGACTGGGCCGAACCGACATCCGGAACTCACAGACGCTCTCGACGTTCCTGGCACTGGAGACGAGTCCTGGCGACACCGTCGAGGTGACCGTCCTCCGCGACGGCGAACGGGAGTCACTCCCGCTGACTCTCGGGGCCCGTCCAGACCCCTGAACGGACCCCTGGTCACCGCGCCGTTGGCCGACAGTATCAATCGAGGCGCTCGGCGGCGTCGCGCTCGACCAGCGGCACCGCGTTCGCGGCCGGCAACTGGACCACGTCGTCCTCCGAAAGGTCGTACTCCCGTTCGTCGACGCCGAAGATGGCTCCCACGTCGTCCGTGATCCGGACCGTCTCGCGGTCGGTCCTGTCGTTCGTCCCGTCCTGACCCTGTGACGCAGACCCGGACCCACCCATGGCGGCAGCCGCGTCCACTGATCCGGTCGTCTGGTCGCCGGACGAACGGTCGGAGACAGCCGACTCCTCGGCGGGCCGTTGCGTGTCGGTCCCGCCGCGTTGCGGTTCCGTGGGTTCGGCTGTGGACGTCGACTCGCTGTCTTCTGTACGCTCGCCGTCGGGGGGGTCGCCGGCGAGAACGTCGAGGACGTGCTGTCGGTTGGCCGTGATGTCGTCGACCAGCGTCTCGAAGAGCTGTCGTTCCTCGGCAGTCATCCCCTCGGATCCGGCGGGGAGGTTCGCCGCCTCGAAGGAGGCGGCCTTGACGATCTTGCCGACGCGCTTCTCGTAGATGGCCTCGACAGTCTGCTCGGCGGTGTCGATCTCGTCGGTGAGACGCTTGACGTCCGGGTCGTCGTACGGGTCGTCCGCCGCGTCGGCGGCCTGGTCGCGCCGGTCGCGCAGCTTCTGGATGAACTGGCCGGCGTCCGCGTAGAACTCCTCGCGCAACTCCTGGAGTTTGTCGGTCCGGCGTTCGCTGTCGCGGACGGACTGTAGTTCTTCTAGGTTCATTCCTTCCCCTTCTCGGCACGGCCCCGGCACATCAGGAACGTGCCGAGGTACTCCGGAACGGTAACCTCACGCTCCTGGAGTGTAAATCTGTCGCCGCCGAGCTCGACCACGCCGCCGTCTGTCACTTCGACCGTTATCTCGTGTCTCCGGAACGTCTCGGGGACGGCGTCGACCAGCGGATCGAACTCCTCGACGTCCGCCCGCGGGACCCGCACGACCGCCAGACCGCTGCCGCCGTGGAGACTGCCGGGCAGGCGGATGAGCCGGTTCGTGTCGGTCGTCACCGGTTCGTCGATCGACGCGCTCTCGTCGGCGACGACCTCCCCGATCAGCGAGTCCACGAGCGTCCGCAGACCGACCCCCCCGGCCTCCAGGTTGCCCCGCTCGATGGCGTCGCGGTTGTTCCTGATCGTGCCGTAGACGGTCTCGGCCCGCCCCTCGCCGATCCCCTCCAGTTCCTGGAGGCGGTCCATCGCCGCCTCGCGTGCCATCCCGTCGAGTTCGTCGACGAACGTCAGCAGGCGCTCGTGGACGCGCCGTCCCCAGCCGCCCCCGGTCGGGAGAACGCGGACGGTGACGGTCCCCCGCATCTCGGTGCGCACCAGGCCGTCGGGATTGAGGCCGATCCCGCGGACGTAGTCGACGATCTCCCGGCGCGCGTCGCGTTCGAGGCCCTGGACGGAGTCGTCGCGGACGTGGACGTGGTAGCCCCGCGACCCCGAGAAGGTAACCGTCAGGTCCTCGAACCCGAAGTCGGTCTCCAGCAGGTCCAGAAGCGCCAGGAGTGCGCCCTTGCAGGTCTCGAGCATCTCCTTGTAGGAGTCCTCTGGGGTGGTGTCGGGCAGGTGGTCGGCGTCGAGATCGAAGATCAGGTCCGAGCCGCGCCAGTCCTTGCCCGACATCGTCGAGGCGCTGGGGTCCTCGTAGCGACCGGCCGAGAAGTAGACGTGGCGCGGTCGCTCGCGTTCCAGGAACTCGGAGATGTCACCCAGATCGAGAATGGAGTTGTGCCGGACGTAGGTCTCGCCCGGCCGCCCGGTCCAGGGGACGTAGCCCCACTCGCGTTCGCTGGCGTCGGGCGGGGGTGTGATGTCGGCCCGGCGGTAGTAGTCGCCGAACCGACCCCGGAGGTACGCCCGAGTGCGCTGTTCCATCGCCACGAGGTTGCAGTAGCCACCCAAAAGGGCTTTCGGGGGTTACCCGAAGCGTGCGTTCTCGGTGAGCACCGCGAGGTGACGGACGTTGCGGTACTGTTCGTCGAAGTCGAGTCCGTAGCCGACGACGAACTCGTCGGGGATGAGAAAGCCAGTGAAGGCGATGTCGATGTCGGTCTTGCGCCGTGCCGCCTTGTCGAAGAGGACGGCAACCTCGACCGAGTTGGGGTCGAACTCCGCGAGGCGGTCGAGGATGGCCTCCAGCGTGCGCCCCTCGTCGATGATGTCCTCGACGATGAGGATGTCCTTGCCGTCGATCATGTCGCGTTCCAGAAACCGGACCTGGGTCTCGTCGCTGCCCTCGCCGTTGGAGTACCTGTCGGCCCTGACGAGACCCTCGCTGAACGCCCCCTCGTAGTCGAGGCGTGGCGTGAGGGCGCCGAAAAAGCGCATCGCGCCCTTGAGCACACAGACTGCGTACATCTCGCGGCCGGACCGCTGGCTGAACTCCCGGGAAATGTCGTCGGCCAGGGCCGCCACCCTGTTCTCGATCTCGCCTTCGGGGATGAGGACGCTCCGGAGATCCGACTGGTACTCGTCTTTGACGCGAAACTGGTCGACTGCGTGGGGCGGCCGCTCGCGCACGTCGATCGGTGACGATCCCATTCCGTCGGAACCTTCTGCACCGATCGACATAAAGACGCCGAGTCCCGCCCGGACTGTCACCGGCTGAGGAGGTTCGCGAGGCGCTCGCGGATGCCCTCGGTCTCGCCCAGTTGCAGATAGTAGGCGTCGCCGCCGTCCTCGTAGTAGCTGTCGATGCGGCGGGTGACCTCGAAGCCCAGGTGGCGGTAGAACTCCAGAGCGCCCTGGTTGGTGGTGCGGGCGTGACAGGTCACCGTACTGTAGTCGTCGGCGACGGAGGCGACCAGCCGTTTCCCGAACCCTTCACCGCGGTACTCCGGACTGACCGCCAGAAAGAGGATGTACCCGTCACGGCGAACGGCGGCAAAGCCCACGAGTCGGTCCGTCCCTCTGTCGAGGTAGAGATAGACCGACGAGCGCTTGTAGGCACTCTCGAAGAACCGACGGCGCTGTCGGAGGACGCCGTCCTCCTCACGGATGCGCTCTTTCAGTTGCCAGGCCCTGTCGACGTACTCGTCTGCACTCGGGTCGACGACACGTCGTTGGACGTGGACACTCACTACGCCTCTGTACGTACAGAATCCTAATAATTCCACCGCATACGATCAAACGGGGACCGGCGCCACAGTCGGAGACGGAGCCGTGCGCCTTTCAGAGCCGCCCCCGTAGGACTTGTATGGCTCTGCAGCCGTGCCCACAGCGAGTGTCCCCCGTGATAGTGATTACTGTAACGAATTACCGTTTCGACCGCGTTGCGTCCTGCGGTCGATCCGGTAATGGCTTACAGCAATCACTATGAGTGAGAGGCGATGAGCTACGACCTCCGGAGTCACACCGCCGACGTCGCGGTCGAGGCGACTGGCGATACACTCGGGGAAGTCTTCGGTGCGGTCGCCGACGGCATGGCGGCCGCGATGTGTGAGTCGGTGCCCGACGGCGGCGACCGGTTCGAACTCTCGGTGGCCGCCGAGAACCGGGAGGCACTTCTCTTCGACTACCTCGACGAACTCATCTACGAACGGGACGTCGAGTCCGTCCTCCCGGTCGACAACGACGCGTCCGTCAACCGAATCGACGGGGACGGAGACGGGGGCTGGCGCCTCGAAGCCTCCTACCGCGGCGTGGCCCTCGACCGGGTGGCCGCCCGCGACCTGAAAGCAGTCACCTACTCCGAGATGGACATCTCCGAGACGGACACTGGTCTGTGCGCCTACGTCGTCTTCGACGTATAATAATTACAGATACCCAACAGATACTTGATCGAACGTCCCCTACAGTAGGTATGTCCCACACGACCGCTTCCGAGAGTCCCAGTTCGGACGTCGTCTCGCGTTCGTCGGACCGCAAGGCGGTGTTTTTTTGCCCCCGCTGTACCCACCGGAGTCCCGCCAGTGGCGACTGGATACTGCTCGTTCGCGAGGACGCCCTGGACGTGCACTGTCCGGACTGCTGGGCGCGTCTGACGACGCGGATCAGGTAACGTATCGGGGCTTCCATCGACCGGTATCGGACCCGTGTTAGCGAAGGAGCGAAGTACCAGAGGCCGATAGAGAGAGGTGTGCAAGAGTTCGAGCGCAAGCAACTCTTGGAGCGGATCGAGCGCGACGGTGCCACGGTCGGTGCCGACATCCCCGAGGAGATCGACGTCCAGGGGGAGGAGATCGCCCTCCAGGAGTTCGTCTTCGAGATCCGCCGCCGCGAGACAGTCCCGTCGGGCGAGCGCGACCGCGTCGAGCGCGCAAAGCGGAACCTCCGGCGCGAGCGCCTCCAGCGCAAACAGCGCGTCGAGGACGGCGACGTCTCCTACGAGGAGGGACAGGAACTCGCCAGGGCAGTCGTCGGAATCGACCGGGCGCTCAACGCGCTCGAACAGCTCGGGACCGTCGACCTGGAGCGGGAAGTCGAGACAAAGGAGGCCGCAGACCGCAAGCGGTGGATGCGGTTCCTCCAGAAAGCGCTGGGCCAGGAAGACGAGACCTCGGGTGGGAGTCCCTCGAGCAGGGGGCTCGAGCGATGACCGACGAGGCCATCGCGGACCTGCTCGAGGAGTTCGCGGACCTGCTCGAGGCCGAGGACGTCGAGTACAAGCCACGGGTCTACCGTCGGGCAGCCGAGAACATCCGCGAGCACCCCGATTCCGTGACGGACCTCGCAGCCGAGGGCCAGGACGCAGTCGCGGCAATCGAGGGCGTCGGGGACGCCATCTCCGCGAAGGTCGTCGAGTACGTCGAAACCGGGACCATCGAGGAACTGGAGCAACTCCGCGCGGACCTCCCCGCCGAGATGGACGCCCTCACCAGCGTCGAGGGGGTCGGCCCCAAGACCGTCGGTCGCCTCTACGAGGCGCTGGGCGTCCGGACGCTCGACGACCTCGAGGCGGCCGCACGGGCGGGCGAGATACGGGCTGTCGACGGGTTCGGCGCGAAGACCGAACAGAACATTCTCGAGGGGATCGACTTCGCCCGCGAGGCACACGAGCGGTCGCTGCTCAGCGACGCACGACCCCGTGGGGAGGCGGTACAGGACTATCTCGCTGGACTCGGGAGCGTCGACGCGTGCGAACTCGCGGGCTCGATCCGGCGGTGGCGTCCGACAGTCGGCGACGTGGACGTCCTCGCTGCCAGCGCGGACGGCGAGGCGGTCGTCGAGGCGTTCACCGAGTGGGGCCCGGCGGAGACGATCATCGAGGCCGGGACCGGCAAGGCGAGTCTGCGGGCGGGCGGGGTCCGCGTCGACCTGCGTGTGGTCGATCCCGAGGAGTTCGGGGCCGCGCTCCAGTATTTCACCGGCAGCAAGGATCACAACGTCAGCCTGCGAAACCGCGCCATCGAGCGCGGCCTGAAGATGAACGAGTACGGCGTCTTCGACGTCTCCGGGACCGGTGGGGACGACAAGCGCGCCGGCGACCGCGTTGCAGGACACACCGAGGCGAGCATGTACGACGCGCTCGATCTGCCCTGGATACCGGCCGAACTGCGGGAGGACCGCGGCGAGGTCGAGGCTGCGGCCGCCGGCGACCTGCCGGACCTCGTCTCACTCGCGGACGTCCGCGGGGACCTCCACGTCCACACCGTCTGGTCCGACGGCACCGAGAGTATCGACGAGATGGTCGCGGGCGCGGTCGCGCACGGGCACGACTACGTCGCTGTCACCGACCACGCGACTGGGCCGGGAATGGTCGGGGGCGTCGGCCTCACAGACGAGGAACTGCGCGAACAGCTGTCGGCCGTTCGGGAAGTGGCTGGTGACGCCGACATCGACGTGTTCGCGGGCGTCGAGGCCAATATCGGCCCGGACGGTTCGGTCTCCGTGGCCGACGACGTGCTCGCCGACCTCGATCTGGTGGTGGCGTCGCCACACGCCACACTCGACGGCGACGGCACGAGCCGGCTCGTGGCCGCCGCGAAACACCCGGAGGTCGACATCGTCGGTCACCCGACCGGGCGGCGGATCAACCAACGCGCCGGGCTGGACGTCGACATCGAGCGGCTCGCAACAGTCGCAGCCGACCACACCACGGCGCTGGAGGTCAACGCCAACCCCCGGCGGCTGGATCTGCGCGGTCGGGCCGTCCAGACGGCACTCGAGGCCGGCGCGACCATCGTCGTCGACACCGACGCCCACCGGAGCAGATCCTACGAGTTCGTCCGCTACGGCGTCCACACAGCCCGTCGCGGGTGGGCCGAGTCTGGCGATCTCCTCAACGCCAGGGACGCTGACGGCGTTCGAACGTTTCTGGACTGATGGTCGACCGCCTCCTGCTGGAGGCGCGGAACCTCGAGGCGCAACTCCAGGAACTCGGCGACGCTGGATTCGATCTCGCGCTCGCGGCCGAACCGGTCCGGTGTGGGGTCTGTAACGCGACTCTCGATCGGGTCGAGCCGACGGAGCCGACGCCAGAGTACACTCCTGAGCCCGTCGATACAGACGTCTGGCGGTGTCCGGCCTGTGGGCAGTACTTCTGGCAGGGCAGCCACTGGGACGACGTCGCCGAGACACTCGCTGGGATCGACTGATAGTGATTGCTGTAAGCCAGTCCCGGATCGACCGCAGGACTCGACGCGGTCGAAACGGTAAATTCGTTACAGCAATCACTGTGAGAGCGACACGAGTCCGGAACGACAATGTACCCGCTCCCGGTAGTGACACGTGATGACCCTCTCGGAGCAGGCCCGCGAGCGGCTGGCAGACGTGGTCGAACTCCAGCCGACCAAGAACGCGACGCTCCAGGAGCGGTGGGGGCTGGACAGCGGCAGCGAGGTCCACGGCTACCTGGAGTCGGAACTCGACGAGTACTACTACCGCACCGAGGACAGCCTGATCTGTGCAACGCCGGAAGCGGAGGCGCTGATCGCCGGGGAACCGACCGACGACACCGAGCGACTCGTCGACGCGACTCCGCGCCAGGCCGCAATCCTGGACGTCCTCTCGGGCCCGGAGGCGGAACCCCAGAGCGTCGTCGCGACGCTGCAGGCACTCCGCGAGACCGGCCGCGATCCGTCGGTCGACGAGGTCCGCTCCGCGCTCCACACCCTCGTCGACAAGGGCGCGGTCGAGCGCGTCCGAAAGACTGTGCCGACGTTCAGACTCGCCCTGGGGCGAGAGTCCATCCGGATCCGGAACGAGGTCGACACGTAGACGCAGAACCGGCAACCCGGATCCAGCCGTCACCGTTCGTTTTCGTCCGGCGACTCGGGTCGCTGGCGGCCGCGCTGACGGTCGAGCAGTCGCCTGTCGGCTGCGCCCGGACCCCCGCCGATGGGCCAGTCCCGCTGGCGCCAGTGTGGCGGTTCGGGCTCGAAGTCGGGACAGGAGCCGGCACACTCCGCGGGTGTCTGGTGGCGTCTCTTCGCTTCGCAGTAGGGTCGGACGACGTCAGCACACGGCTCCAGCCGGAAGTACCGGCAGTCGGGCCGCATCGCGTCGGCGTAGGCGCGCCAGCCCCGTTCGTAGGCCCGCTCCGCGATTTCGAGTCGCTTGTCGGCCTTCCACGCCGGATCGGCAAACTCGAACCGGGCCGCCGACGCGTCGTAGGAGCCGCCAGCGGGCCGCTCTACGATCCGCGTTCCCGGCTCGTCGACGGACAGCCCGCGGGGCTGCCAGGCGACGTCGACGGCGCCGGCGCCCCGCTGGCCGTGGGCGACGGTGAGAATGCCGGCCTCGATCGGGATGTCCTCGAAGAGAGCAGGCTCGATCCGGTCGTCCGTGGCGGCGGTCGCGACCCACACCTCGTCGGCGAGCGCGAGGGCGACGTCGCGTTCGAGTTGCGAGACCAGCGCGCGTGCGGCGCTGGCGTCGAGGTCCGGCTTGTTCTCGATGGCGACGATCCGCTCGACCCAGTCCGGGTAGGGCCAGGACCGCCGCAGGTGGACGCGGTTTCCCTCGCGGCGGGTCTCGACGATTCCGCGGTCGGCCCCCCGGTGGACCGCCTCGCGGACGTACCGCCAGGGATACCCGGGATCCGGGAGCGCGTCGCGGTACCACGCCCACTCCTCGGGTGCGTGTCTGACCACGTGGAGCAGATCCGAATCGAGCCGCGTCCCGCCAAAGCGTGCCCGCGCCGCCAGGCCAGCAGGGTCGCACTCGACGACGACGGTGTCCCACCGCCGGCTTCTGGTGCCGAGTTGCCGCGCGACTACGACCGGCCGGTCGCCGCCCCCGGGCGGCCAGTGGCGCTCGGCCCACTGGCAGACCTGCAGTTCGAAGACGAACTCCGAGTCCACGACCGGGCGGTGGCGGTCCCCGGTCTTGAACCTACCGCCTTTCTGAACCCTTTTATCTGCGCCGCGGCTTACTCGGGGTATGAGCGAGCAGGACGCAGCCGAACCCGACGACGTCGATGTCGCGGAGTCGACCGAGGGCGACGACGGAGACACAGACGAACCGGAGGACGCCGACAACGCGTTCGCCGACATCGTGGCGTACGCCCTCCCAGACGAGGAAGACGAGTCGGCGACCACTCCGTCGCCGGAGGAGCTGACCGTCGAGGAGGGGTTCGTCGAGCGGATCCAGCAGGCCGAGCCTACCGACACCGCGCGCTGTCTCGCTGTCCTCCGGGAACGCGTCGACACACTCGAGGGGCAACTCGACGCTCGCGAGGAGGAACTCGACGACCTGGAGTCGCGCCTGAAGCGCAAACAGGCGGAGTTCCAGAACTACAAGAAACGCCAGAAAGAACGCATGGAGACGGAGAAACAGCGCGCGACAGAGGACACACTCGAGGGACTGCTCGACGTCCGGGACAACCTCGCGCGGGCGCTGGACCAGGACGAAGACGTCGACATCCGCGGCGGCGTCGAGACGACGCTGCGCCAGTTCGACGAGCAACTCGAGCGGGAGGGCGTCGACCGGATCGACCCCCAGCCGGGCGAGGACGTCGACCCACAGCGCCACGAGGCGCTGGCGACGGTCGCCTCCGACCAGCCCGAGAACACCGTCGCGCAGGTCCACCGCCCGGGCTACGCGATGGCCGGATCGGTCATCAGACCCGCGCAGGTGGCCGTCAGCGACGGGTCCGCCGACGAAGCGGGCGACTCGTAGTTCCCGCCGGTCCCGGAAACTCTCCCTGGTGGGATTGTACCGACCGGCGCAGACCAGCGTCGAGAGTGTGCGAGAACCGCAACTGGCAGTATGAGACGGGAGCAGAGCCGTCTAGCAACCTTTAACCGGCACAATCAGATACACTCGGATAACATGACGAGTAACAAGATTCTCGGAATCGACCTCGGGACCACGAACAGCGCGTTCGCGGTCATGGAGGGCGGCGACCCGGAAATCATCGTCAACGGCGAGGGCGACCGCACGACGCCCTCGGTGGTCGCGTTCGACGACGGCGAGCGCCTCGTGGGCAAGCCCGCCAAGAACCAGGCGATCCAGAACCCCGAGAACACCGTCGAGTCGATCAAGCGCCACATGGGCGAGGACGACTACACGGTCGGACTCGACGGCGAGGAGTACACGCCCGAGCAGCTCTCGGCGATGATCCTCCAGAAGATCAAACGCGACGCCGAGGACTACCTGGGAGACGACCTCGAGAAGGCCGTGATCACAGTGCCGGCGTACTTCTCTGATCGCCAGCGCCAGGCCACCAAGGACGCCGGCGAGATCGCTGGCTTCGAGGTCGAGCGCATCATCAACGAACCCACGGCCGCGAGCATGGCCTACGGCCTCGACGACGAGTCCGACCAGACCGTACTGGTGTTCGACCTCGGCGGGGGAACCTTCGACGTCTCTATTCTCGAACTCGGCGGCGGCGTCTACGAGGTCGTCGCGACGAACGGCGACAACGACCTCGGCGGAGACGACTGGGACCGGGCGATCATCGATTACCTGGCCGAGGAGTTCTACCAGGAACACGGCATCGACCTCCGTGAGGACCGCCAGGCCCTCCAGCGCCTGACTGAGGCCGCCGAAGAGGCGAAGGTCGAACTCTCGAACCGCAAGGAGACGACCATCACGCTGCCGTTCATCGCCTCCGACGAGGACGGCCCCAAGGATCTGGAGGCGTCGCTGACCCGCGCGAAGTTCGAGTCGCTGACAGAGGATCTGGTCGGACGGACGGTCGGCCCGACCGAACAGGCCCTCGAGGACGCCGGCTACAGCAGATCGGACATCGACGAGGTCATCCTCGTGGGCGGGTCGACGCGGATGCCACAGGTCC
>CAYYHG010000043.1:0-4651 GCA_964471665.1 uncultured Halobacteriales archaeon
TCGTTCTCGTTTTCGCGTTCGTCTTCGTTCTCGTCTTCCCGCTCGTCTTCGCGTTCGTCTTCTTCCCGCTCGTCCTCGCTCAGTTCGTCGTGTTCGATCTCCTGTTCGAGACGGAAGACGTCGCCCGTGGAGCCGTCGACACGGATCTCGGCTTCGCCGGGAGAGTCGGCGTCGACGAGTTCGTACTCGTACTCGTAGTAGCCGTCGTGCTCGTGGACGCTGGTCTCGGTCAGCGACCAGGAGCCGGTCTCGGGTGCGGGGAGGGCAGCGTCAGCCGTCGCGCGGGCGTCCTCCTGTGAGACGCTAAAGGAGGTGTCGTTGTCGCTGCCGTCGATGTACGCTTCCTCGTGCTCGATTTCCTGTTCCGCTTCGTGTGCAGTTTCGTTCTCGAGCGCGTCTGCAGTCCGGGTTTCGAGTGTGTCGGTCTGTGCGATTCCACTGTTCTGGAGCACCGCGCTGGCCGGGCCGGCGGACGCGACCACCAGGCCAATGACAGCCACGGTAACTGCGATGTGTGCAAGCTTCGAGCGCATTGTGCACTTGCTCCTATAGAGACATCTCTGCATAAACCGGGGAGACCCTCCCGATAGGTGCAGACCGTTGTGACGGCTGCAACCGTTCACTCGACACTGTTGCAAGCGGACAACGGTCTGCAACTCACCACAACTTGCCGATTGCAGTGTCTCTCTGTGCGCTGCTGGAAGCGTGTGAGCAACTTCGACCCTGGGGTCGAACATCTGCACGAACTTATAGTCGACGGTATGACACACCTGTGACCCTCTCGGAGTCAGGGTCGGGTCTCCAGTGGTTCGCGTAGCTTCCAGACATCGGTCTGTGGGTCGAGGCGATGGGGTTCTGCACCTCGTTCGGTGAGGATACCGCTGTGATACAGCATCGTCTTCAACTGAAACACTGTCGGCGAGTGAAACACACTGCCGTCCGTCAGTTCGGCCGCGTCGAGATCACCCGACGCCTCCAGCACGCGGGATCGGACGTCGTCGGTCCCGCGCAGAAACAGTTCGACGGTGAACGTCGGGTGCTGGACGTGCAACCACTCGACCAGATCGACGAGGGACGGTTCGCGGACGCCGTCGTCGTGCATCGTCTGGAGTTCTTCGGCGAGGAGGCGCGTCCCCGGGTACGCCCAGACGACCCGTCTGGTCACCAGTCCCCATTCGGGCGCCACCTCGCAAAACCGCTTTCGCGAGCCCTGCCACGCCTCGAACTCCTGTAGTGCGGCCTCGGCTGTTCCGTACCGGTTCAGCGCAAAGCGGATCACCTCCGCTCCGAGTTGCGTGATCTCGACGCGGGCAGGCCGTTCGTCCACGAGTCCCAGAAAGGCCGCCCCTCTCCGGGCGTCGTCGGCGGCCGAGACGACGTGCTCGGACAGCACCTCCCGGGTGTCCCCACGATGATACACTGCGAGTGGATAGGCGAGGTAGTTTTTCGGGTGATTCAGTCCGAACGACCTGTCGGCAACGCCCTGTGCTGTGGCCTGGAAGCGGATCGCCGTCGCGTCGTTGGACGTTCTGTTGCCGACGACGCGCGGGACTTCCAGCGGCGTGACGGACCCGTCTGTAGCGACTCCGAGGACGCCCACGTTGAGTTCGCGCGCGAGCGTGCGTGCCGACGGTGAAATCGCCGTTCCGGGAGCTGTCACGTAGGCGGCGTTGGCTTCGTGCAGGCGGTCGTAGGCCTGGACGACCCCGCGCTCGACGTTGACGGTCCGGTTCCCGGCATATCCCTTCGCCTCCAGAACTACCAGCGGTGGTTCGTCGCCGAACCGCTCGACTGCGAGTAGCTCCGGTTCGAGTGACCGCACGCCCAGCAGGTCCGGATAGCCGGAACCGACCCGGACGTGGTTGAACGGCGCGAGCTGCTCGCGCAGGGCGGCGTCGATCGGTTCGCCGGCGAGCCACTCGTCGACTGCGAACTGTGTATCGACGACAGCGTAGGTGTCGTCCTCGTCCGGGTCGGGAAACAGGCGTCGCTTCGCGTGTGCGAGAACCTCTGGTTCGGACAGTGACGCCGCACTGGCCATGGGCACCGATTCGAACGAGAATTTCAAGAAAGTTCGGATGAGCACACACTCGAGTGAGCTTCGTCGGTCCCCCCGACGCCGGCGACACCGGGGCATGCTACTGCCGGCGATACTCCCGTGCAGATGTGCAACGACTCCTCGGACTTTCCGTAGAACTCGCCGACCGTCTGTCCGGGCGGCCACTGGCGCACGAATCCGGCGTCAGTAACGGGGTCACCGCCTGCCCCACCGGAACGGCCACTCGAAAGTGCCGGCCGGCCAGCGGTCACCGACCGAGAAGTTCGTCCAGCAGGTTGCGCTGTGCGGCGTTGACGCCTTCGGGCCCGTCGAGGTCAGGCGCCAGAACCCCGAGACCCGGCTGTTCCGGACGGTCCGGTCTTCGTACGGGTCGCTGTAGTCGGGACCCACATCGACCGCGGGACAACGCGTGGTCGGCCTGGAAAAATAGCGACAGTGATCCGTATTCGTACTGCCGGCCACAACGACGTGGGGATATTCGACTCCCCGCGGGTTCGAAATTACTCACGGGCCTATGCCCGGCAGTATCAGCCGTCGGTAGCTGACAGCTTTCGCGCGTTCTTCCAGACCGAATAGAACTCGAGTAAAGCGATCAGGCTGAGTACGACGCCGGCGGCGATCATCGCTGTATCGGGATCAATCTCCTCCATACTGACACACGAGGCCGTAGACGTGAAACAGTTTGTATACCGACCGACGCGTCACTCTTCGAGCCAGCGGGATCGACCGGACTGTGCTACCGTGGCCAAAGATAGGAAGTTCTTTACACGCCTGGACAAATTGTAATGTATGAGTGACTCAGTAGAGGAGACAGCAGTAGAAACCGCGGAGGGGCTCGACACTGACGGCCTTACCCCTGCCGTGCTGGCGTCGGTGGGTTCGGTCGCCCTTGCGTTGTACTTCTATTACGTGCGCGGTGACAAACAGCGCGGCCAGTTCGTCGGTTTCTGGCCCGTCACGATACTCGCCCTCGCGATGTACTTCAAACTACAAGAGATGTCACAGAGGCTGTCGGAGATCGCCGAGTAACTGCGGAAAGATGTCCCGCTGCCGGCACTACCCCTCGCCATCGTCGTCCTCGGTCTGTGGCTGATTGTCGACCCGTTCGTCCTCGGCGACGGCACGGGGAGTGTCCTGGGACTTTCGACCGTTGTCGCCGGCGTCATCATCGCCGTCATCCCGGCAGTGATGATTGTCCAGCTGGTACGCAGAGAGAGCGGAGAGACCAGCGCCGCCTGATAGTGATTGCTGTAAAGCCATTACCGGATCGACCGCAGGACGCGACGCGGTCGAAACGGTAAATTCGTTACAGCAATCACTATGAGAGAGTGTTCACCGCGCGGAGGATGTCAAGAGGTGTTATCAACTCCCTCACGCCACAGAGCAGCCGCGCCGGTGAAAACGCCGACAGCAGTGACGAGTAGGGTGAGGCCGAACTCGAACCCCGGCCCGTCATCCTCCGCAGCGTCGTCAGTTTCTGTCTTGCCTCCCCGGTCGTTCTCACCGACAACGAACTTACCGGCGGAAACGCCCCCAACCCCAACTCTCCCGCCAACGGCTTCGAACCCGATGGTCACCACATCGCGCTCGTTCGGCTGGAGGGTCACAGATTTGGTTGCGACCGGCTGATCGCCGACTGTCACTGTGAGCGTTCGGTTGGCTGTCCGGTTCGCCGTGTTCAGTACTGTCGCTCTCACGGTGACCTCGTGACCTTTCCTGACCCAGTCGGCCGGTGCTGTGGCCTTGATAACTTCGATGGGGCTCGCTTCAGGGGGGACACCGCTGGATCGTGTCGCTGCCGTTGCGTCTTCAGTCGCGGCTGTCACGGTCAGGGTGCCAAGTGACGTGTTGCTGACAGCGATCTCGTACTCGCCCGGTTCATCGATCCGATACTCGAATACAACTGACCCATTCTCGCCTGCCGCGATGGTGACTGACTGCGAAGCGACCGTCTTGGCGTTGACGGTCAGATCCGCCTCAAACGTGCTCTCCCGCTCGAAGGTGTTCTCGATGAGTAGCGCTATCTGTACGCTCTCTCCCGCAGTAATCGACGTGTCGCTGAGTGTCGCTACAGAGATCCTGAATCTCTGCTCCGCCGGCGTTGGTGTCGGGATTACGGTCGGCGCTGGTGTCGGGGTTGGGGTTGCGGTTGCAGCTGCTTCGTCGTTGGTGTCATCATTGTTCTGGTCGTCTGCCTCGTCCTCGTCGTTTGTTCTCTCTTTGTCATCAGTCTTGTCGGGCGTATCAGCATCGTCGGTCGGGTTCCTGTTGTCTCCCTCATTATCCTCATTTTCGTCGCCCTCAACTTCGGGTTCTTCGTTCTCCTCCTCTTCTTCGTCAGCATTTTCCTCTTCATTATCTCCTTCTGTGTCGTCATCCTCCTGCTCTTCGGGTTCTTGATTGTTCCCCTCTTCGTCGTCGGCACCTTCCTCTGCGTCGCCGGCACCTTCCTCTTCGGGTTCCTCGTTCTCCTCCTCTGTGTCGTCAGTCTTGTCGGGTGGGCCGGCCTTATCCGGCGGGTCACGACTGTCGTCAGCATCTCCCTGTTGATTGTCCCCCTCTCGGTCGTCATCCTCCTCTTCGGGTTCTTGG
>CAYYHG010000043.1:4751-19799 GCA_964471665.1 uncultured Halobacteriales archaeon
CGTCGTCGGTGTCCTCCTCGTCGTCGGTGTCCTCCTCGTCGTCGGTGTCCTCCTCGTCGTCGGTGTCCTCCTCGTCGTCGTCAGTCTTGTCGGGTGGGCCGGCATCATCGGGCGGGCCACGACTGTCGTCAGCATTCCCCTCTTCGTTGTCCCCCTCTTGATCGTCATCCTCCTTCTCTTGATCAGCAGCTTCCTCTTCGATCTCCTCTTTCTCTTCGTCATCTTGTGAGACGTCCAGCTGAGAAAGGTGGTCTGGAAAGCTGGGGTTAGACTCGTTGTCGGTAGGATTCCATGCGGTATCGAGTTGTCCGCTGTCAGGCGCAGTTCGCTCGGAGATGGCAATTCCAGATACCCCATACGTGACTGCCAGTACAACAAAAATCAAGCTCAGTACGACGCCTCCTCTCATAATGAAGTGTAGATATGTAGTTACGTCCCATAGTTAGTGGCCAACAAGTGTGCGATAATCTAATATTACTGACTGATGGGAAAGATTATGACCCAGCCGAGTGTTCCCTGATTAGTCATTTAACAGAGACTACAGGGTGGCACAACGGCCAAATAGGCGGCCCACCACAGGTCGGGTATGACCGACCGGACCGCGGCCGTCACGCGAAAGACCGCCGAGACCGACATCGAGGTCACGATCGACATCGACGGCGACGGCGACGCCACCGTCGACACCGGTGTCGGGTTCTTCGACCACATGCTCGACTCGCTGGCGACCCACGCCCTCCTCGATCTGACTGTCTCCTGTGAGGGGGACCTGGAGATAGACGACCACCACACAATCGAGGACGTGGCGATCACGCTCGGGCGGGCACTCGACGAAGCGCTGGGCGAGAAGCGCGGCGTCTCCCGGTTCGCCGACCGCACGATCCCGATGGACGAGGCCCGTGCCGAAGTCGTCCTCGACGTGAGCGGCCGCCCGTACTTTACGTTCGAGGGGGAGTTCTCCGAGGAGTCGGTCGGCGGGATGACGAGCCACATGGCACACCACTTCCTGCGGTCGCTTGCGACCAACGCGGGACTGACGCTGCACGCTCGCGTCAGCGGCGAGAACGCCCACCACGAGATCGAGGCGCTGTTCAAGGCGCTGGCGCGCACACTCGACGACGCCACCCGGATCGACGACCGTCGCGCCGAGACACCGAGTACCAAGGGCGATCTGTAGGCGACGGCGCCACGCTCCTCTCCGGACAGCCGTTGCCCTGCAGGCCGTCCGCTCGGGGACGTGGAGGTGGCCTCCGCGGCCGACTGACAGTCGTCCCTCGCAGTTCGCGTCCGGGAAACCGTGCCCTCATATCCCCGAGTTTCCTACTGGCAGTCATGAATGTCCAGGGAGAGATCGAGCAGTTCCCGCGGCCGCTCGTGTCGTTCACCGACGACGAGGGTCGCGAGATAGAGATCCAGCGGTTCGACGGCGAGATCGAGGCCCTGGCCGGGATGTACCGCACGCTCGACCCTGTGGACCGCACGCAGGGCATCCCACCCCGGAACGAACCGCGGCTCTTGGAGTGGGTGGAGACGCTGACCGACGAGGGGCTGAACCTCGTCGCATGGCACGGCGACGCCGTCGTCGGCCACGCCGTGTTGGTGCCCATGGACGACGGGCGCTGGGAGTTGGCGATTTTCGTCCACAGCGACTACCAGCATGCCCACATCGGGTCGACGCTGCTCCGGACCCTGTTCGGGTACGGGCAACAAGAGGGCGTCGAGCGCGTCTGGCTCAGCGTCGAACGCCACAACAGCGTCGCACTCAACCTCTACGAGTCGTACGGGTTCGAACGACTCGGCGGCACATCGGAGTTCAAGATGGAACGCGCAATCTGACACCCAGGAACCGGTCGAAGTGTTCGAGGACGGAACGGACCAGCAGACGGTCGAAGTCAGGCGTGACCGCCTCCCGGTCCACCGGGACGGAGAGTGCCACTGGGCCGCCGTCGAGGGGATGCGACCAGGGACGACGGCCTCCCGCGGGTCGACCCCGCGACGAGCATGCTCGAGATCCACCCCGACCTCGACGAGCAGATTCCCGCAGACGGGTGGGAACGAGCGGTCGCCACGCCGGGGACGGACGCGTCTCTCCCCGCCCTCACGCTCGACAACGGCGAAGCCGTCGTCTGGACGCGGTAGCACGAACCGGACACGCCGTCACAGCCGTGGTCGTGCGACGCCGTCCAGTGATACTGTCGGCTATAAGCGCGTGAGCAATTTTCCCACCCCGGGGTGCCGAATATCTTCACGAAGTTATAGCCGACAGTATGAGTACGACCATCGGACGCTGGAGCGTCCGAGTTTATGTAGCCACGGGCCCGACTCGGACCTATGGCTCCCGACCTCTCCGCGCTCGACGCCCACCTCGACGGCCAAGGCGTCGACGGGTACCTGTTGCACGCCGCCTCGGACGACGCCGACCAGTACTACCTCTCGGGGTTCGACGCACCAGACCCCTTCCTGACGCTGTACGACGGCGAGGTGCGCCTGCTGTTCGCGCGCAGCCTCGAATACGGCCGGGCAAAGGCCGAGAGCAGGGCGGCGACCGTCGAGCGATACGTCGACTTCGACCACGAGCAGTTGCTCGAGGAGTACGGCCGCCACGAGGCGACCGACCGCGTGCTCGCCCGCTTTCTCGACGCCCACGGCGTCGGTTCGGTAGCGGTTCCACCCCGCTTTCCCATCCGGACTGCCGACGGACTGCGCGACCAGGGAGTCACCGTGTCGGCCGACAGAGAGAGCGCTCTCACGGGCGTCCGTGCGACCAAGACCGACGAAGAGGTCGAGCACGTCCGGGCAGCACAGCGGGCGAACGAGGCGGCGATGGCCCGTGCCGAGGAACTCGTCACCGAGGCGTCCGTCGACGACCAGGGTCGGCTGGTCCACGAGAGCGAGGTACTCACCAGCGAGCGTGTCACGGAGGCAATCGAGGTGTCACTGCTGCGACACGGGTGTACCCTGGACGAGACCATCGTCGCCTGTGGCCGGGACGCCGCCGACCCCCACGACCGCGGGAGTGGCCCGCTGCTGGCCGACGAACCGATCATCGTCGACATCTTCCCGCGCTCGAAAGCCACAAAGTACCACTCCGATATGACCCGGACCTTCGTCCGGGGCGAGCCCGACGAGACCCTCCGGGAGTGGTACGACCTGACCACAGAGGCGAAGGCGGCAGCACTGGCGGCCGTCGAACCGGGCACGACAGGCGAGGCGGTCCACGACGCGGCCTGTGACGTCTACGAGGCGGCCGGTCTGTCGACCCTCCGGAGCGACGAGCGGACCGAGACGGGCTTTATCCACAGCACCGGCCACGGTGTCGGCCTCGACGTCCACGAACTCCCGCGGGTCTCCCCCGGCGGCGGCAAGCTGGAACCCGGACACGTCATCACCATCGAACCGGGCCTGTACGACCCCGAGGTGGGCGGGGTCCGCGTCGAAGACATCGTCGTCGTCACCGGGAACGGCTACGAGAACCTGGTCGACTACCCCGAGGAACTGGTCGTCGGCAATAGATCATGAACTTTTATTAGGGTCCGGCAGAGAGGGGAAAGTACGATGCTCGCGGTACGCGCTGTAGGCCGTTCGCACTGATTCTCCGACAGCGTCGTTTCCAAATCGCCCTCGACACACAACCCATGAGCACACAACCCCACTCACAGCCCAGATCCCGGCCCAGAGCGAACACACGCACCGCAGACCCGACCGTTACGATCCGAGACGCGCCGTTCACGTTCTCGCCACACAACACCGATCCCTGTCCGGAGATGTTCTCGACGAAGTGGACAGCCAACGAGCACTCGCGATGATACCGGCCGACGTAACTTCTGAGGCCTCTCGGCCGGACGTTCCCGGCTGATAGGGACGGTTGTAGCCGTTTTCCAGGACAATCGCCCGACGTCGGGCGGGTGATCCGGTAAAGAACTACAACCGTCCCTATGAGAGTATCAGGGCCTACGTCGACCGTAGAGGCGCCGCCAGCGAACGCCCGTCGGGTGACACAACGCCTTTGCCGGCGCGCGGCGTTTGCCGGCACATGACCGAGTACACGACGGTGTCGATCCCGAAGGACCTCGCCGACCGGGTCGAGGAGACGATCGAGGGGACGAGTTTCTCCAGTACGAGCGATCTCGTGCGGTTTCTCCTGCGGAGTATCGTCATCAAACACCAGCAGCAGGGCGAACTGACGGAAGCAGAGTTCTCGGAGATTGCCGAGCAGCTCCGGGACCTGGGCTATCTGGAGTGACTCGCGGGGCCAGGATCGGCCAGATGTCAGAGACAGCAGCATCACGCCGCCGCCCGGGTCACAGCGCCGGCCGTTCCTCGGGCGGTTCGACGTCGACGACGGTGAACCGTCGCTCGTGACCGCTCCGGTCGAAGGCGGCGAGCGAATCCTCGTCGTAGGGAGGAACGGAGACGAACACCACCTCGTGGAGGTCGTCACGGGTCGAGAGCCGGAGGTCACCCTCCGGGTGCGAGACGAACCGACCCTGGGTCTGTCCGACGGGCGTCCCCAGGTCGACGCCGAAGACGGCGCTGACCGAGCCGCCCGACTCGGGCATGTAGAAGTGTGTGAACACGGGTGTGCCGTCTTCGAGGTCGGACTCGGGGAGATCCTCGGCGGGTGTCACCGCGATCGGGATGGTCGTCCCGTCGGGGTCGCGTTCGCTTGCGAGTCGCAACAACGTCGTGACGAGCCCTCGCGTAGCGTACAGCACGCCTGGCTCTATGGAGGCCCCGCGTTTATGTTCACGGGCGTGTCCGCTCCCGGCCCGTGGTGACGGTCGTGATTCATTACGGGATCAACCGCACGAAGGCAAGCGATCGACCCGGGAAACAGGTCCGACCGTCACTGTATCGCGTTTCGTCAACCGCGGATTGGTGCGTACAGGATCGACGGTTCGAACTACCGTTGTCTCTTCTGGTCCTTCGTCCGCCGTCACAGCACGCGCAGTCGTTCCCCCACGAACTCGCCGGCGTCGTCGTCCCACCGCCAGGACCCGACGTAGGGATGGCGACCGTCGAGAACGACGATCAGATACGACCGTCCCGGCCAGGTCGCCCGCGCGGCGTCCGTCCTGCTGGGCCGGGGTGGACCCGCGGGATGGGAGTGATAGAAACCCGCGATGTCCCGGCCAGTCTCCTCGATCTCGTCCATCAGTTCCAGTTGCGCCGCGGGATCGATCTGGTACTCGGAGCGGGGGGAGCCAGCGGCGTTCTCTGCGCGGTGGAAGACAGCGACGCGGGACCGCTCGTCGCCGTAATCGCCACCGAAGATTCCACAGACTTCCTCGGGGGCACCCTGGCGGGCGTGATCGACGACCGCGTCGTAGACATCCCGGGGGAGTTCGAGCATCGGTCCGGGTTTCGGACGGGGGACACATCACCGTACCGGAAAGATAGATTCTTGACCCCGAAACCCATCGTGTCTGTATGAGCTACGATACGGTACGGGAAGCGGATCCAGCCGTCGCGGACGCACTCGAAGCCGAACGGCAGCGACAGAACGACACGCTGGCGATGATCGCCAGCGAGAACCACGTCAGCGAGGCCGTCCTCGAAGCGCAGAGCTCCGAACTCACGAACAAGTACGCCGAAGGGTACCCCGACGAGCGCTACTACGGCGGGTGTGAGAACGCCGACACCGTCGAGCAGCTGGCGATCGACCGCGCGGAGGAACTGTGGGGCGCCGACCACGTCAACGTCCAGCCCCACTCGGGGACGCAGGCAAACATGGGCGTGTACCTGGCGATGCTCGAACCTGGCGACCGCATCCTCTCGCTGGAACTGGAACACGGCGGCCACCTCTCGCACGGCCACCCCGCGAACTTCGCGGGCAAGATCTACAACGTCGAGCAGTACGGCGTCGACACCGAGACCGGCTACATCGACTACGACGCCATGCACGAGAAAGCAGAGTCGTTCGACCCCGACATCATCGTCTCGGGGTACTCGGCGTACCCCCGCGACATCGAGTTCGAGGAGTTCCGGCGCGCGGCCGACGCCGTCGACGCCTACCACCTCGCCGACATCGCCCACACCACGGGACTGGTCGCTGCCGGCGTCCACTCCTCGCCGGTGGGTGTCGCAGACTTCGTGACCGGCAGCACACACAAGACAATCCGCTCGGGCCGGGGCGGGATGATCATGTGCGACGAGGAGTACGCCGACGACATCGACGCCGCCATCTTCCCAGGCGGGCAGGGCGGCCCGCTGATGCACAACATCGCCGGCAAGGCGGTCGGATTCAAGCAGGCCCTCGAACCGGAGTTCGAGACGTACGCCCAGCAGGTCGTCGACAACGCCGCGGCCCTCGGCGAGCGACTCCAGGAACACGGCCTCTCGCTCGTGTCGGGCGGCACCGACACCCACCTCGTGCTCGTCGACCTGCGGGACTCCCACCCCGACACCACCGGCAAGCAGGTCGAGGAAGCGCTCGAAGAGGCGGGCGTCGTCCTCAACGCCAACACAGTGCCCGGCGAGACGCGCTCGGCGTTCAACCCCTCGGGGATCCGGGCGGGCACGCCCGCACTGACGACGCGTGGCTTCGGCGAGGACGCCTGCCGCGAGGTCGCCGACCTCATCGCCCGCGTCGTCGACGACCCCGACGACGAGAGCGTCAAGGCCGAGGTGTCGGCCCGCGTCGGCGAACTCACCGACGAGTACCCCCTCTACGACCGATAGTGGTTGCTGTACCGACTTTCCGTGTCGACCGCGTCGCGTCCTGCGGTCGATCCGGTAATGGCTTACAGCGATCAGTACGAGAGACGGACGACCACGGCCGGGCGCTAGACTTATTCACCCGCGAACACTGTGCATGGAGCGTCGGCACTTCCTCGGGACTGTGGCGGCCGCCCTGACCGGCGTTGCTGGCTGTACGGTCGGAGAGCCGACCGATACCACGGCGCTACGACGGTGAACTGTACGCCCCCGGCAACGGTGCAAACGACGGCGGGCTGTCCCGGCTCGCGCCTCCGGAGTGACCGCCCGGGCGGACGGATCCGCCGGTCGTGTGCAGCCGACACACACTGACAGCTTTTTTTGAACGGCGGACCGGACGTATCCAACAGATGCACCCACAACGTCTGTGCCGCCGCCGAGTTCTCGAACTGGCGGGCCTGGTTGCGGCCGGCGGGCTTGCTGGCTGCTCGGACGGCGGGAGTTCCGGCGGCGACGGAGAGACCGACGGGGACGGCACCGACGGGAACGGCGGTGGAACAGACGGCGCCGACGGGAACGGCGGTGGAACCGACGACACAGACGAAACCGACCAGCCTTCCGGGTCCGGTACCGGGACACCGACGGGGACGCCCGGGACGGGCGAGCTGGACCTCCGCGAGGCCAACGTCGTCGGCGTCGAGTTCGAGGACAGCGGCGGATCTTACGCGTTCGACGTGACGCTCCAGCACAACGACGACGGCGAGGAGGGCTACGCGAACTGGTGGCAGGTCGAACGCCTCGACGGGTCACAGCTGGGTCGGCGTGACCTCCTGCACGCCCACTCAAACCAGCCGTTCACCCGCTCGGAGACGATCGACGTGCCGGAGGGCGTGGCGTGCGTGGTCGTCCGGGGACACGACCAGACTCACGGCTACGGGGGCCGGGCGACGCTCGTGAACCTGGAGACGGGGGCGACCAGGGGTGTCCTCCAGGGTTCGGACCCGGGGTCGTTCGACGAGAGCGACTGTCCCTGATACTGCCGTCAAAAGCCCTGAGTAGTTTCGATCCTCCGTGGGATCGAATATCCCCACGTAGTTATCGCCGGCAGTATGAATACCCCCGAAACAGGGAAATCGCGGGACACAACCGGTGTACTCGGCGCAACGCATATATATAGTGAGCTACTTATCTATCCGTAGGACACATGTCCCGGTCAGCACTGGTGGGCAACGTCACCGCTATGCTCGAGGACGCCGGATTCGTGGTCAGCGACCGGTGTTCGATCCGTCCCAAGAGCTTCGACATCGCCGCCAGACGGGGCGAGGACGTCGTCCTGCTGAAGATCCTGGGGAATATCGACGCGTTCGACGCCGTGACCGGCGCCGAGATGCGCCGGCTGGGGGAGTACCTGAACGCGACGCCGCTGGTCGTCGGGCTCCGCACGCGCGACGAACAGCTCAAACCCGGAGTGGTCTACTTCCGGCACGGGGTGCCCGTCTTCTCGCCGGACACGGCGATGGACCTGTTCGTCGAGGAGGTCCCGCCACTGATCTACGCGGCACCGGGTGGACTCTACGTCAACATCGAGAGCGAGGTCCTCGAGGACGCCCGCGAGGAGCGGAACTGGTCGCTGGGGCAGCTGGCGGGCGAACTCGGCGTCTCCCGGCGCACCGTCTCGAAGTACGAGGACGGCATGGACGCGAGCGTCGAAGTCGCGTCCCAGCTCGAGGAGCTGTTCGACGCGCCGCTGACCTCGCCCGTCGAGATCCTCGAGGGCGCGGAGGACGTCCGCGAGACCGAAGAGACGCCCGACGACCCGGATGTCGACCCCGACGACGAACCGATCGTCGCGGTGTTGACCCGGGTCGGCTACGAGGTCCATCCCACGGACCGAGCCCCGTTCAAGACCGTCAGCGAGGACGAACGGGAGCGCGAGCACGTGCTGACGGGCCACTCAGACTTCACCGAGACCGCGGAGAAACGCGCCCGGATCATGTCCTCTGTCGGGAACGTCACCCGGACGACGAGCGTCTACGTCGTCGAGGACGCACCCCGGGACGCCGTCGGGAGCACCGCGCTGATCGAGCACGACGAGATGCAGGACATCGAGGAACGCGTCGACCTCCGCGATCTCGTGACGGAACGGGCAGACAACGAGAACCCGGCCTGAGACGATGGACCGCTCACAGCCGCTGTCGTCGTTTCCACCCCGGCCGCTCGACGCTGCGGAGCTCGACGAAATCGAGGGGACCGACCGGATGGTCCTCGTCCTCCACGACGAGGAGCGTGTCGAGGGTACCAGTCCCGACGTGTTCGCCTCCAACTGCGTGTTCGTCACGGAGGAACACGTGTCCGCAGCCGTCTATCTCGAGGACGACGAAACCTGGTACCGCGTCTACAGGGAACCGCGCCCCGGCGCCGAATTGCGAGCAGCTTACGAGACGATCCGCGGGGTTCGCGGGGAGGACGGACTGTTCTCGCGCGGACCGCTGACCGTCAGCGAGGCTGTCTTCGAGGCGAACCGGCAGAACCACGACGGCCAGCCCGGGTACGAGGCCGGCGACGAGTTCGACTGTCCCGTCTGCGGGGAGACTCACACCGTCGAGTTCTACGAGGACGGGTACGCCGCCGACGCGACGGACCTCGACTCCTCGCACTTCTACGTGACCTGTCCCGACGCCCGCAACGAACGGCTCATCGTCGCGTTCCGGGCGGTGGGCGGGTAGGAGTCCGTTCCGATTCCGGTCAGCGACCGCCCCGACAGGACGAGCTTTCCCGATCGAAAAACGCCGTGGTGTAACCACAAACAGTTACTTAGATAGACCACAATGGATTTAGATAAAGAAAAACATTTACGTCGAAAGAGAGACCTTATCTTTGATATGAGAACACATGGCCTCAGCGGGGTGAGACAGCCAGGACGGGCGCGGCCAGGGTGGTACCGATGACCGACCAGCGGTCAGTCGAGCGAACGGACCGACAGCGCGACGCCGGCACGCCGGAACAGGCGGACGGTCCCCGGGAGAGCGGCCCACTCGAGGCGTGTCCGGAGTGTGAGGGGGCGCTGATAAACGACGAGGGGACAGCGGAGACGCGGTGTGCGGACTGCGGGCTGGTCGTCTCCGAGGAACAGGTCGATCCCGGGCCGGAGTGGCGGGCCTTCGACGCGACCGAGCGCGAGGAAAAGTCCCGCGTCGGCGCCCCGACGACGCCGCTGATGCACGACAAGGGACTGTCGACGACGATCGGCTGGCGCGACGAGGACGCCTACGGCCGGGCGTTGAGCGCGCGCAAGCGCTCGCAGCTGTCGCGGTTGCGAACCTGGGACGAGCGCTACCGGACCCAGGACTCGGCCGACCGGAACCTCAAACTGGCGCTGGGCGAGATCGACCGGATGGCCTCGGCGCTCGGCCTCGCCGACCCGGTCCGCGAGACGGCGAGTGTCATCTACCGCCAGGCACTCGAGGAGGGGCTGTTGCCCGGCCGGTCGATCGAAGGGATGGCGTCGGCGGCGCTGTACGCGGCGGCGCGGATCGAGGGCGTGGCCCGGTCGATCGACGAGGTCGCCGGGGTCAGCCGGGTGGAGGGCCTGGAGATCGAGCGGGCCTACCGGTACATCGTTGGCGAACTCGACCTCGAGATTCAGCCCACGAACCCGCTCGAGTACATCGGCCGGTTCGCGTCCGAACTGGGGTGTCGCGACGAGACCGAACGGCGGGCACGGGAACTCATCACCGCGGCAGTCGAGGAGGGACTCCACAGCGGCAAACACCCCGTCGGGATCGCCGCCAGCGCGCTGTACGCGGCCGGCAAACTCACCGGCGAGGACATCGTCCAGCGCCGTGTCTCGGAAGTGACCGACGTGAGTACGGTGACGATCCGGAACCGCTACCGCGAACTGCTGACGGTCACCGAGGAGGCCGACGCGTAATACTGCCGGCAATATACAGTGACGGTTGTCCCTGTTTACCGGTTCACCGCCTGCGCGGCGAGTCGAGTTCGATGTCCAGCTCCTCGAGTCGGTCGGCCCACTCGGCGCGTTTCTCCTGGTGGTCCTCGAGGAACTCCTCCATCAGGCGGGCGGCCTGTTCCTTGCAGTCGCCACAGAGGCGCTCGCCGCCGACACACTCGTCGTAGACCTCCTTGGCGAACTCGTCGTCGTCGCCGGCGAGCAGGTAGGCGTACAGTTCGTAGACGGGACACTCGTCGGCCTCCCCGCCGAGTTCGCGCTGTTTCTCGGCGGTCTCCCGGCCGCCCGTGGTGGCGGCTTTCACTTTCTCGTAGCCCTCCTCTGGGTCGTCCAGCAGGCTGATGTGGCTGGCGGGCACCGAGGAGGACATCTTCCCGCCGGTGAGGCCCGTCATGAAGCGGTGGTAGATCGAGGAGGGGGGCAGAAAGCCGTAGCCACCGTGGTCGAGTTCGACCTCGCGGGCCAGGGACTCGGCCGCGTCCCGCGAGAGGTCGAACGTGTCGACGTGGTTGTCGTAGACGAGCTTCTCGCCGTCGACGGCCTCGATCAGCGCGTCGAAGGCCTCGTCGGTCGCCCGGCGGTCGAAGATCCGCACCCGCGGGCGGAGGGGTTCCTTGCCGGCCTCCCGGAGCATCGTCGCGGTACTGTCGACGGTCCGGGCGTCGGCGTCGGTCGCGCCGGGGTCGCGTTCGTCCTCCAGGAACTGTGCGGCCTCGACACACCGGGGTCTGTCGGGTTCGTCGGCGTACTGTTCGCGAGCCTGGTAGGCGTCGGCGAGCAACTGTCGTTCGGCCGGATCGGCCTCGAAACTGGCGTAGGCCTCCCGGACACCGAAAAAGCGCGTCCGCTGGGCCAAATCGCGCGTGAGGCGCATGTGCGGGTCCTGATCCGGGCCGACCGGGATCACCGTCGGCACGGGCTCGTCGAGTTGCGGATAGAGGATGTCCGCCGTCTGTGTGATCACGGACTGCATGTGTGAGACGTCGGTCCCGCCGTCGAAGTCGTAGATGGCCTGCAGTTCCGAGAAGTTCGCCTCGACGCCGAGTTCGAAGGCCAGGTCCTGCACCTCGCGGTTGGTCGACTGCCGGTAGAGTTCCCCCTCCTCGGGGTCGAACCCCAGGGCCAGAAGCGAGAGGACGTAGTTACGGGTGTGCTCGTCGATCTCGGCCCAGGAGAGCCCGCGGGCGCTGTGGGCTTCGAGGTCGGCGATCAGGCCGTAGGCGTCCCCACCCTGTTGCTGGTGCCAGATGATCTCGTCGAAGACGAGTTTGTGGCCGATGTGGGGGTCACCCGTGGGCATGAACCCCGAGAGCGCGGCGAACCGGTCGCCGTCTCGCATCGCCCGGGCGACCTCGCGGTACTCGCGGTGACCGAAGATGACCCCGCGGCGCATCAGGTAGTGGGGAGCCGGCACCTCGTCGAGCACCGCCTCGAAGCGCTCGATTCCGAACTGGTCGAACAGTTTGCGGTAATCCGACACCGTCGAGGAACCCCACGGATCCAGCGCCACGTCGTCGGCACCCCGCGCTCCGGTGCCGCCGTCGGGACGGGGTTCGCTGGTGTCGTACCGACGGCTCACGGACTTGTAGCCGTCAGTATCAGGAGTGTCGTCTGTCACACCAGTAGTCGCTGCGTCTGACTCAAAAGGCGTTCGTTTGTCGTCGTTCGATGGCATGTGTGTCGTATTGTGGTGTGTACTCGGGGGCGATACGCGACAGAAGCGAGGGAGCGTCTCGGCCCCGCCAGGCGGGTGAGGCCCGCACGGCGCGACCGCGACACTGTCCGCTCTCCGGATTACCGCCAGCGCCACGGCCACCGTGTCGGGAGAGCGGGCGTCACGCCCGACACTACTGCCGATCGGGACTTAAGAATTTCCGTGGGCTGTCGTCGCGTTCTCGCCCGCGTTCCGGGGAGTCGTACTGTCGGCTCGGTCGAGTCCCTCAATCTTTATACAGCCGGCGCGCTTGGCTGGAACCGATGACAGAAACCGACGGGGAGGGCATCGAAGACCTGCCACCCAGCGCGAAGCTCGTCTACAAGGTTCTCGAGTACAAGGGCCCGCTCACGCAGAAGGGAATTGTCGAGGAGTCGATGCTTTCGGCCCGAACCGTCCGGTACGCTCTCGAACGACTCGACGAGGTCGGTGTCATCGAGGAGGACGTCTACTTCGCCGACGCCCGCCAGAACCTCTACGAGATTGTGGACGACGCCGCAGAGGCCGAGGCCACCCCCTCCGACGACTGACCTCCTTTTTTGACTGGGCGCGCTCGCGCCACTCGCGAACCGCTCTTCGAAGAAGCTAGATCAGGGGAGGTCGGCTACGCCTCTGAGCGGACCTCGACCTCCCGGGGCGTGACGTCGGAGACCTGACCGTCGATCGGTGTGTGGTGAGCGACGCTGAACCCGCTTCCGTCCCGGCACGGTTCGGCGACAGGTTGGCCACTGGAGACGCGGTCGCCGAACTCGACGGTGGGTGTCGACGCCGTGACGAGGTCGTCGTACGTCTCGTTGGTGACAATCGGGATGTGGACGCGGTCCGGGTCGATGGAGGTGGGACGAGTGTCGGGGTCGTCGAGCGACCACGTGAGCGGGTCGATCACGCTGATCCGGTCGTTTCCGTACGTGTTCTGTGCGACGGTCGCCTCGTCGAGCAGCATCAGACAGTTGGTGTGTTTGGTGACCCCGTACCGGTCGGCGGGGCGCTGGATCTTGAAACACCATCCCGGGCCGCCCTCGACCAGCGTCCGGTCGCTCGCCAGCGTGTCAGGGTCGACGCCGGCAGCGTCGAACAGCGCCGCCGCGGAGGTTCCGATCGGCGCCTCGAACATCCGATGGGGGATCCGGCTCCCGTCTGCACGGTACCCGTCCACGTGGACGAGTCGGTGGAGGACTGGCTCGTCGAGCGCGAGCGCGCGCCAGACGTCGTGGACGGTTTCGGTGTTCTGGACGATCCACCCGTAGTCGATGGGGAGGTCCTTGCCGATCACCAGCCCCGCGATCTGCTGGAGCAGGACGTTCTCCATGCCGAGTTCGTAGGCGCTGTCGGTGTACGCGACGACAACACCAGACGTAGTCCCCGGGTCGATCGGCAGGTCGTCCGGCAGATACACCGTCGCGCCGGTGGCGTCCTCGAGCGGTCGGACCCAGGGGTCACGGTCGGTCAGTTTGGCGCCGATCACGACGCTGTCGAGGTGGGCGGCCAGCAGCGCGTCGAACGTGTCCGCGAGTTCCGCGGTGTGCTCGCGGCCGATCCACTTGTCGACGTAGCAGTTCGGTTCGCTCTCCTGGTGGTTCACGAGGAGGTGTTCGACGTCGTCGAGCGACTCCCACTTCGCGTACGTCGGGAATCCGCCGCCGCCGGCGCCCGAGAGCCCGGCTCGGCGGAGCGCGTCCGCGATCTCTGCCGACGAGTGCTGGACCGTGTCGAGGTCTGGTGACATCAGAGTACGGTTGGTACGTGGGGCTCGCTGATATAAAGTGTATGCACGGCCAGAGAGGACGCCCCCGGGATGTCGCCGTTGCGGACGGGGTGTGAACCGCGCTCGCTACGCCCGCGGCTCTCTTCAGGACGGAACCACGGTGATCGTCCGTCCGTGGTCGATTGCCGACTCCAGTTCGTCGGCGATGGCGCTGCCCCGCGAAACCTGTATCTCGCCGCCCCGGGAGACGGTCGCGGTAAAGAGGTACTCGCCGTCGGCCTGCACCTCGACGGTCTCGCCGGCGTGGTCGTCCAGGGAGACCACGACGTGCCTGCTGGTGACCTCCGGCGTCACGGTCAGTCCCCCCGGGCTGTCGGAACTGCCGGGCCCGGCACCCTCGCTCGCAGGCCGTTCGGCGAACGTCCTGACGTCGATGTCGATCCCGAGACGGTTCTCGACGTCGCTGATTCGGCCGCCACCCTTGCCGATGACCTGGGAGATGTCCGACTCCTCGACCCACACGACCGCAGTGTCGGGACCCCGCAGTTCCACCTCGACGTGGCCGCGAGCGATCGACCGGATCTCCCGTTCGATCTCGCTTTTGGCGATGCGGTCGACACCCGACTCCGACGCCGTGCTCGCGTCCTCCCCGTCCCCCAGCGGGACAGTGACGACCTGCCGGTTGAACGTGTAGATCTCGTACTCCGGCTGGCCGCTCTCGAAGTCACGGATCATGATCACGGGACGGGCCAGGTCCTCCTCCATCAGCCCCTCCGGGACTTTCACCTCGGTGGTGACGTCGTAGACTTTCGCGACGGTGCCGGCCTCGATGAACACCACGGTGTCGACGACCTGCGGGATGAGGCCGAGTTCGACGCGGCCGATGAGCCGCTGGAGGGCGTCGATCGCGCGGGTCGCGTGGACGACCCCGACCATCCCGACGCCCGCCAGGCGCATGTCCGCGAACACCTCGAAGTCGTCGGTCTTGCGGACCTCGTCGTAGAT
>CAYYHG010000044.1:0-19617 GCA_964471665.1 uncultured Halobacteriales archaeon
ACGAGGACGTCATCGTGATGGGCGAGGACGTCGGCGAGAACGGCGGCGTCTTCCGGGCCACGCAGGGGCTGATCGACGAGTTCGGCGACCAGCGCGTGATCGACACGCCGCTCGCGGAGTCGGGCATCGTCGGCACCGCCGTCGGGATGGCTGCCTACGGACTGCGTCCCGTGCCCGAGATCCAGTTCCTGGGGTTCATCTACCCCGCGTTCGACCAGATCGTCAGCCACGCCGCGCGCCTGCGAACGCGGAGCAGCGGGCGCTTCTCCTGTCCGCTCGTGGTTCGTGCGCCCTACGGCGGGGGCATCCGCGCGCCGGAACACCACTCCGAATCCACCGAGGCGTTCTTCGCCCACCAGCCCGGCCTCAAGGTCGTCATCCCCTCGACGCCCCGCGACACGAAGGGGTTGCTCGCGTCCGCCATCCGCGACCCCGACCCCGTGATATTCCTCGAACCCAAGCTCATCTACCGGGCGTTCCGCGAGGACGTCCCCGAGGACGCCTACACCGTGCCGCTGGGCGAGGCGGCCGTCCGCCGCGAGGGGGAGGACGTCTCCGTCTTCACCTGGGGCGCGATGACCCGGCCCACGCTGGAAGCGGCCGGGACCCTCGCAGAGGAGGGAATCGACGCCGAGGTGATCGACCTCCGGACGCTCTCGCCGCTGGACGAGGAGACCATCGTCGAGTCCTTCGAGAAGACAGGCCGGGCGGTGGTCGTCCACGAGGCCCCCAAGTCCGGCGGTCTCGCCGGGGAGATCATCGCCACCATCCAGGAGGACGTCCTGCTGTACCAGGAGGCACCCATCGGCCGCGTGACCGGCTTCGACGTCCCGTTCCCGCTGTACGCACTGGAGGACTACTACCTCCCCGAGGCAGCGCGCGTCGAGGACGAGATCAGGGAGACCGTGGAGTTCTAGCATGTTCGAGTTCGAACTCCCCGACGTCGGCGAGGGTGTCGCCGAGGGCGAGATCGTCGCCTGGCACGTCGCGCCCGGCGACGGGGTCACCGAAGACGAGGTGCTCGCCGAAGTGGAGACCGACAAGGCCGTCGTCGACCTGCCCTCGCCGGTCGCCGGGACCGTCCGGGAGCGCCACGCCCAAGAGGGCGACGTCGTCCCCGTCGGCGACGTGGTCATCACCATCGACGTCGAGGGCGAGACAGACGAGGAGGTCGATGTCGAACCCGACGCGGAGGGGGACGTGGCGGCCGACGCGGCAGACGGGCCGGCGGACGCAGATGACCAGTCGGACGGGACGACGACAGAGGGACGGGTGTTCGCGCCGCCGAACGTCCGTCGCCTGGCGCGGGAACTCGGCGTCGACCCCGCGGTCGTCGACGGGTCCGGGCCCGGCGGGCGCGTGACCGAAGGTGACGTGCGGGCGGCCGCGGCGGCGACCGACGAGGGCACCGAAGACGAGCCGGCCGAAGGGGCCAGCGCCGGAACCGGGAACGGCGAAACCGCCGGGACAGCAGCGGAGGCGGCCGACCGAGACCGCACGCTCGCGGCGCCGGCGACCCGGAAACTCGCCCGCGAGGAGGGCGTCGACATCGACGAGGTTCCGACCGAGAAGACCCGCGACGGCGAGGCGTTCGTCGAACCCGAGGACGTCCGCGCCGCCGTCGAGACACGGGAGGCCGCGACGGAACCCGGTGTCGCGGAGGCCGAGACGGCACCCGAGACTGCCGCGGGCTCCGAACCGACGGCGGCGGGGGAACGAGCCGAGGCCGCTGGCTCGACGGACGCGCGACCGGTCACCACCGAGCCCTACCGCGGCGTCAGGCGGACCATCGGCCAGCAGATGGAACAGTCGGCGTTCACCGCTCCCCACGCCTGCCACCACGACACGGCGGTCGTCGACGCACTCGTACAGGCGCGCGCGGAACTGAAGCCGCGAGCCGAGGAACGGGACGTCCGGCTGACCTACGTGCCGTTTGTGATGAAGGCAGTCGTCGCGGGGCTGCGCGAGTACCCCGTGCTCAACTCCGAACTCGACGAGGAGGCCGAGGCAGTCCTGTACAAGGGCTACTACAACGTCGGCCTCGCGGTGGCGACCGACGCGGGGCTGATGGTCCCGGTCGTCGAGGACGTCGACGAGAAGGGTCTCCTCGAGTTGGCCACAAAGGCAAACGACCTCGCCGAACGGGCCCGCAGCCGCGACATCACTCACGAGGAGCTGCAGGGCGGGACCTTCACCATCACCAACTTCGGGGCCATCGGCGGCGAGTACGCCACGCCGATCATCAACTACCCGGAGGCGGCCATCCTCGGCCTGGGCGCCATCGAGGAGCGTCCGGTGGCAGAGGACGGCGAGGTCGTGGCCCGCCACACGCTGCCGCTCTCCCTGTCTATCGACCACCGGATCGTCGACGGGGCCGAGGCAGCCGGGTTCGCCAACACCGTCATCGAACACCTGGAGAACCCGACGCTGCTGTTGCTGGAGTGACCGACGACAGGGGTGGAACTTTTCACCCGCCCCCACGATGTCCGCACGATGGTCGTTGGAGACGTCACTACCGGCACGGAGGTACTGGTCATCGGCGGCGGCCCGGGCGGATACGTGGCCGCCATCCGCGCCGCACAGCTCGACCTGGACGTGACGCTCGTCGAGATGGACGCCTACGGAGGAGCCTGCCTCAACCACGGCTGCATTCCCTCGAAGGCACTCATCTCGGCAACCGAGGTCGGTCACCGCGCCAGCGAGGCCGAGCGGATGGGCGTGTACGCCGACCCCGCGATGGACCTGGAGGCGATGGTCGGCTGGAAAGACCGGATCGTCCGCCGGCTCACCAAGGGCGTCGAGACGCTGTGTGAGAACGCCGGCGTCTCGCTCATGGAGGGCCGCGCGGAGTTCGACAGCGAGGACTCCGCCCGGATCGTCCACGGGGGCGAAGGCGAGGGGTCCGAGAGCGTCTCCTTCGAACACGCGATCGTGGCGACGGGGAGCCGGCCCATCGAGATTCCCGGCTTCGAGTTCGACGGCGAACACGTCCTCTCTTCGAGGGACGCGCTCGCGCTCGAGTCCGTCCCCGACAGCATGGTCGTCGTCGGCGCCGGCTACATCGGGATGGAACTGGCCGGTGTCTTCCAGAAACTGGGCTGTGACGTGACGGTCGTCGAGCAACTGGCCCAGCCCCTGCCGGGCTACGAGGAGGACGTGGCCAGCGTGGTCCGCGAGCGCGCAGCGGACCTCGGCGTGGACTTCTACTTCGGCGAGACAGCACGGGACTGGGAGGAAGGCGACAGTGGCATGATCGTCCGGACGGAGCGGGAAGACGGCTCCGTCACCGAGTTCGGCGCGGAGAAGTGCCTCGTCGCGGTGGGCCGGCAGCCGGTGACGGACACGCTGGACATCGAGGCGGCAGGCCTCGAGACCGACGACCGGGGGTGCGTCGAGACCGACGACCGCGCGGAGAGCAGCGTCGACGGCGTCTTCGCTGTCGGGGACGTGGCCGGCGAGCCAATGCTGGCACACAAGGCGTTCCGCGAGGGCGAGGTTGCCGCGGAGGTGATCGCCGGCGAGCCGGCAGCGCTGGACTACCAGACCATCCCCGCGGCCGTCTTCACCGACCCGGAGATCGGGACCGTCGGGATGACCGAGGCCGAAGCCGAGGAGGCCGGGTTTTCGCCGGTGGTCGGCCAGATGCCGCTGCGCGCGTCGGGGCGTGCCATGACTGTCGACGACACCGACGGGTTCGTTCGGGTCGTCGCCGACAGCGACGCGGGATTTCTTCTCGGCGGACAGGTCGTCGGTCCCGACGCCTCGGAACTGGTGGCGGAACTCGCCCTGGCCATCGAGATGGGTGCCACACTCGAGGACGTCGCCGCGACGATCCACGTCCATCCGACGCTCTCCGAGGCGGTCCACGAGGCCGTCAAGGGCGCCCGTGGCCACTCGATCCACTACTGACCGGGCGTCGGGCACGATGTAACCACTTTCGGTTACGATGGTCGGTCCCTTGGGACCAATTTTAATTACGCCGGGGACGAGAGCAGTGGATACATGCTGGAAGATTCGTTCGGACGCGAAGTGTCGGGGGTTCGTGTCTCGCTGACCGACCGGTGTAACTTCGACTGTGTCTACTGTCACAACGAGGGACTGGGCGACACGCGCGGACCGATGGAGCCCCAGGACGACGAGATGGACACCGACGACGTCGTCCGCTTTCTCGAGACGGCGGCGGAGTTCGACGTCAACTCGGTGAAGTTCACCGGCGGCGAACCCATGCTCCGGGACGACCTGGAGGAGATCATCGCCCGCACGCCCGATTCGATGGAGGTGTCGATGACCACCAACGGGACCTTCCTCCCGGGACGAGCCGGGGATCTGCGGGAGGCCGGCCTCGACCGGGTCAACGTTTCCCAGGACGCGCTCGATCCCGACGAGTTCGCCGAGATCACGAAGGCCGGCGCGTACGACGCGGTGATGGAGGGGATCCAGGCGGCCGTCGAGGCGGGGCTGGCGCCGGTGAAAATCAACATGGTCGTCTTCGAACTCACGGCGGGCTATGTCCCCGACATGGTCGATTTCGTCGCCGAGAACGACGGCCTCCAGCTCCAGCTCATCGAGTACATGCCCGAGATCGCCGGCCACCCCGAGTGGGCGATCGACATCCAGCGGGTCCACGACTGGCTCGAGGAACAGGCCGACCGGATCGAGACCCGCGACATGCACGACCGCACGCGCTACTACGTCGGGGGTGACGTCTCCGACGACGACACGCCGTCCATCGACAGCCCCGCAGAGGACACTGGGGTCGAGACCGGGATGGTCGAGATCGTCGATCCCGTCGAGAACGAGGACTTCTGTGCAAACTGCGGGCGCGTACGGGTCACCCACGAGGGGTACCTGAAGGGGTGTCTGAACCGCAACGACGACCTCCGGTCGATGGGCGAGATGACCGAATCCGAGATCCGGGAGGCGTTCCACGAGGTCGTCGACAACCGCGTTCCGTACTACGGAGAGTACCTCGTCGAGAACGAGGACGGCAACTACGTCATCAACGAGAAGTACATCGACGCGCCCGAAGCCGACGTGTGACTGTTGGGGGATTTTTGCGAGTGGGGCGAAAATGTGGACGCATGAGCGACGAGGAGGCGTCGGCAGGCGAACTCCCCGACCCCGGGGACGTCGACGTGTCGACGATCCTCGAACAGCGGGGGTTCGATCCTGCCGACAGTGTCCTGACCCGGCGCCAGGCCGAGGTGTACGTGCTCCGCGAGCGGGGATACCGGCAGGCCGATGTCGCCGAGATACTGGGTACCTCGCGGGCCAACGTCGCCAGCGTGGAGGCCAGCGCCCGCGAGAACGTCCGGAAAGCCCGCAACACGGTCGCCTTCGCGGACGTCCTCTCGGCGCCCATCCACATCGAGGTCGAACCCGACACCGACCTCTACAACGTCCCCCGGCGCGTGTTCGCGACCTGTGACGACGCGGGCATCGAGGTCAACTACACCGCCCCCGAACTGATGGAACAGGTCAACGGTGCTGCCGGGGACGCCGTCCAGGGCCGGCAGGTCGTCCGCCGTGTCGTCATCGGCGTCACCTCCGGGGGCGACATCAGCGTCACGAGCCGGTGAGAGCCGCGTGCGTTCGAACGGGAGAGCGGTAACCATTATACTCCCCTGTAACGTACGTGAGACGGCAGCATGGTACCAGTTACCGATTTACAAGAGATGTACGTCGACATGGTGACCGCGAGGCACTACGAGGAGCGGTTGCAGGAGGAGTACCTGGAGGGAAAGCAGCCAGCCTTCGACATCTCGGCGGGGCCCATCCCCGGGGAGTTGCACCTGGCGGCCGGCCAGGAGGCCGCGGCGGCGGGCGTCTGCCAGCACCTCCGCGACGACGACACCGTGACGGCACCCCACCGCCCACACCACGTCGCCATCGCGAAAGGCGTCGACCTGAAACGGATGACGGCAGAGATCTTCGGCCGGGAGACCGGGCTCTGTGGCGGGAAGGGCGGCCACATGCACCTGTTCGATCCCGAGGTCAGCTTCGCCTGCAGCGGCATCATCGCCCAGGGCTGTCCCCCGGCGGCGGGTGCCGGCCTGGCCGCGAAGAAACGCAACGAGGACAGCGTCGCAGTCGCCTACCTGGGCGAGGGGGCCGTCGACCAGGGGGGCTTTCTCGAGTCGCTGAACTTCGCCGCCGTCCGCGATCTGCCGGTCGTGTTCGTGATCGAGGACAACGACTGGGCGATCAGTATGCCCAAACAGCGCGTCACCGACGTCGAGGACGGCTCCCGGCGCGCGGAGGGGTTCGACATGCCCGGCGTCCGGGTGGACCACGACGACGCCGTCGCGGTCTACGAGGCCGCCGAACGGGCCATCGGGCGCGCCCGCGACCGGAACGGGCCGACCCTGATGGAGGTACAGGTCCACCGGCGGATGGGCCATTTCATGGGCGACCCCGAGGTGTACCGACCCGAGGAAGACCAGGCCGCCGCGACACAGCGAGACTCCATCGAACGCCTGGCGACGGACCTGCGGGCCAGCGGCGTCGGCGACGTCGAGATCCAGGAGTTGCGCGAAGAGGGCGAGGAACGCGTCGAGGACGCCATCCGGTGGGCGAAAGACCAGCCGAAACCCGACCCCGAGGACGCCTACGAGGACGCGTTCGTCAACCCGCCGAGCGGCGTGACGGACACGGAACCCGACTTCGAACTGGCGGGAGGTGACGACTGATGGCCCAGCAGGAACAGCGGCCGGTGGAGCGCGAACTGCCGATGAGCGAGGCGGTGGTCGAGGCCATCGGGACGGAGATGCGCACAAACGAGGCGGTCTTCTACATGGGCGAGGACGTCGCCGACTACGGCGGCATCTTCGATTCCACCCAGGGACTGTTAGAGGAGTTCGGACACGACCGGATCATGGACGTGCCGATCAGTGAGACTGCGTACCTCGGCGCCGCAGTGGGTGCTGCACAGGAGGGGATGCGCCCCATCGCGGAGCTGATGTTCGTCGACTTCTTCGGCGTCGCGATGGACCAGATCTACAACCAGATGGCCAAGAACACCTACATGAGCGGCGGGACCGTGTCGGTCCCGATGGTCCTGACGACGGCGGTGGGCGGCACCTACAACGACGCCGCCCAGCACTCCCAGACCCTCTATGGCACGTTCGCACACCTGCCGGGGATGAAGGTGGTCGTCCCCTCGACTGCGTACGACGCGAAGGGACTGATGCACAACGCGATCCGCGACGACGATCCCGTCGTCTACATGTTCCACAAGCGGCTGATGGGGCTGGGCTGGATGCCCGCCCCCGGCGGGCCACAGACGCCCGTCCCCGAGGACGACTACACGATCCCCTTCGGGAGCGCACGCGTCAGGCGCGAGGGCGCGGACGCCACGGTCGTCACGCTGGGACTGCACGTCCACCGCGCGCTGGAGGCCGCGGAGTCGCTGGCCGAGGACGGGATCGACGCCGAGGTGATCGACCTGCGGACGCTGGTCCCGCTCGACCGGGAGACGGTCCTCGAGTCCGTCGGGAAGACCGGACGCCTGGTGGTCGTCGACGAGGACTACCGCTCGTTTGGCGTGACGGCGGAACTCGCCGCGACTGCCGCCGAGGATGCCCTCCCGGACCTGGAGGCCGTCGAGCGGGTCGCGACCCCCGACGTCCCCATCCCCTACGCCCGGCCGATGGAAAACGAGGTCGTGCCCGACGCCGGGGACATCGAGGCGGCAGTCAGGCGGACCCAGTGATGTGCGGGCGGGTCGCCGTTACCGCCACGGACGTCTGGCCCGAGGAGGCCGACGCCGACGAGGCGGTCGTGATCACCTGGTTCGCCCGCGAGGGGCGTGCGGTGAGCGCGGGCGAGCGCCTCTGCGAGATTCAGGTCGAGAAAGTCGACGTCGACGTGCTGGCGCCGGTGGGGGGAACGCTCGTCGAAATCGCCCGTGGAGAGGACGACGCGTTCGAGCACGGGGACGTACTGGCCTGGATCGACACCGGGTGATACTGTCGGACATAAGCCCGCGAGCAGTATCGGCACCCCGGGGTGCCGAATATCTTCACGAAGTTATAGCCGACAGTACTACTCCGCGCGGTTGTTCCCCACGCCGAGCCACTTGCCCGGATTCGCGAGGTCGCGCAGGCTCTCGACGAGGCCCTTGCCCTCGTGTTCGCCGGGCCGGAGCCGGGCCCGGATCCGCGAGGAGAGCAACTCGATCGAGAGGACGACCACGAACACCATCACGATGCCGGCGGCGGTGTTCTGGAACTGCAGGAGGTCCTGCTGGTTGCGGATGTACAGCCCGAGGCCGCCGGCGCCGACGACACCCAGCGAGATGGCGATCCGGGTGTTGATCTCCAGGATGTACAGCGTCCAGGCGATGTACGAGCGAGAAACCTGGCTCAACATCCCGAAGCCCACAGTCTGTGTTCGGGAGGCGCCGGTCGACTCGATGGCCTCGATCGGCCCTTCCTCGATCTCCTCGAGTTCGTCCGTGAAGAGGCGCCCGAGGTTGCCGACCGTGTCGGTGGCGATCGCCAGCACCGCGGTCGCCTGGCTGGGCGGCCCGAAGGGAACAAACAGGAAGATCCAGACGATGGCGGGGATGGCGCGGATGGCACTCATCACGCCACGGAAGACGAAATTGAAGGGGAACGGAGTGACCTGCTCGCTGCCCAGCACGCCGAAAAGCAGCGCCGGCAGGAACCCGAGGACAGTCCCCAGAAAGCCCAGCAGGAGCGTGACGACGCTGGCCTTGACGAGTGTCAGCCGCCCGGACGCGAGGCTCTCTGCGAACGACCCGGGGTTGGCGAAACTCGCCACGAGGCCGTCCAGGCCGGTGACACCGTTGTTCTTGGTGTACAGCGTGAACGCCTCGAAGTTCGGCGGGAAGAAGGCCGCGATGAACTCGAGAAAGCCCGGGACGCCGGCGACGATCTCGTCGATCTCGAACCGGACAAAGCCCAGCCCGACGTAGGTGGTCACGACGATCGCGACCAGTCCGAGCAACGCCAGTCCTTGTTTGATCCGGCGGGACCGCTCCAGCGCGGCGAGCTGGTCGTCGATCGACGGCACGCTCACGTCGGCTCACCGCCCTCGACCGTTCCGGCCGCGTCCATCGCCTCCGGGGACGTCTCTCCCGAGTCGCCCGCCTCGCCGGCCGCGGAGCCCTCTCCCTCGCCGTAGTAGATCTCGTCGACGACGTCCATCGTCAGGTCCTCGCGGGTCCCGTCGAAGATGATCTCGCCGTCCCGGACGCCGAGAAAGCGGTTGCCGAACTCGCGGGCGATGTTGACCTGGTGGAGGCTGGTGATCGCTGTCAGGTCGCGCTCGGTCGCGGCCCGCTTCATGTAGCTCATCACGTCGCGTGCGGCCTTGGGGTCGAGGCTGGCGACCGGCTCGTCGGCCAGGAGGAGACCAGGTCGCTGGACGAGCGCCCGGGCGATGCCGACGCGCTGTTTCTGTCCGCCGCTCATCGATCCGGCGCGCTGGCCGGCCTCGGTCAGCAGCCCCACCGTCTCCAGGGCCTCCAGTGCCGCGCGCTTGTCGTCCTGGCTGTGCCACGTCAGGAGGCTCCTGACAAAGCCGTTGCGCGCGAGAGCGCCGGTCAGTGCGTTCTGGAAGGCGCTCATGTTCTCGATCAGGTAGTGTTCCTGGAACACCATCCCGATCTCCTCGCGGACCTCCTCGGCCGACCGGCCCCCGACCTCGACGACCCCCTCCGTGGGTCGGCTCAGTCCGTTGAGCACGCGCAGGAGCGTGGACTTCCCGGCCCCCGAAGGACCCAGGAGGATGACGAACTCCCCCTCCCCGACCTCCACGGAGACGTCCCGGAGGGCGACTGTGTCCTCGCCGTATACTTTCGTGACATCCTCGAACGTGACGGCGGGCATGTGTATCTGGGGAACCTCCGTGCTGAAAACAGCCCCGGTGACTACTCTTCGAAGAAGTCCGGACCGACGCCCAGCGTCTCCGCGGTGTCGATGACCGACTGGTAGTCGTCGACGGTCGCCTCGCGGACGTCGCCAAACCAGAGGTCGTCGTCGGTGCCGTCCTCGCCGTCAGCACCCAGGTACACGTCCTCGGGCGCCTCGAGGAACGCCTGCCTGAGCGCCTCCTTTGACTCGTCGGGCAGTTGCGTGCTGACGACGATGGGCGCACGCGGGAGGCCGTCGTCCTCGTGGAGCGTCGTGGCGACCTCGCCGAACTCCTCGGGGGCCGGGCCGGTCTTGGTGTCGCGGACGAACCCACCCATGCCGGCCGCTTCGACCTGCTCCTCGGCCAGGAGCGTGTACGACTGGACGTGACCGCCGGCGAAGACCGGCTCGAAACTCGCCTGCGAGCCGTTGCCCTCCGGCAGGTTGCCGATGTCGACGCCGGCCTGTTTCATCGCGGCTGCCGGGAACAGGAAGCCGCTGGTCGAGAGCGGATCGCTGAACGCGACGCGTCTCCCCTCCAGGTCCGCGAGTTCGGCGATGTCGCTTCCGTTCCGCGTGGCGATGATGCTCTTGTACGTCCAGGAGCCGTACCCGAAGCGCTGGAGGATGATCTCCAGGTTCTCCGTCGTGACGCCGACCGAGGCCGCGAACGGGCCGGTCTCGGCGAGGTCCGCGGTCCCCTGGCCCAGCGCCTGGATGACCGCGCTGTAGTTGCTCCCGACGTTCATCCGGGCCTCCAGTCCCTCGGGCGTGTCGTAGTTCGAGGTGACGTAGTCCTGGATGTGGTCGCGCAGAGGCGAGTACTGGACGTTCAGGTCCTCCTGGGGGACGCTCGGCGAGAGGTTGAAGTTGATCTCCCCGTCGCCGCCGAACGTTGTCGTCGGTTCCGGCGTCGCCGTGTCCGTGTCCCCGCTGTCGCCGTCCGTGTCCTCCCCGTCGCTGCCACCACTGCCATCACTCCCGTCGCTGCTGGCACCGTCGCCGCCGTCTTCTCCGTCGCCCGAACAACCGGCCAGTACCCCGACAGTTCCGACCGCGCCGAGCCGCTTCAGGAACGTGCGTCTGTGGCGCATGTGAGTCGGTACTCACAGCCGCTGATAAAACATTCGCATTTTTCTCGTGAAATCCTATATACAATATATGTCTATCAATACCCGGCCGACACATGCCGGAAGGGAACGCACTTATTATTGGGGCCAGGCGTAGAGAAGGACATGAGTACGCGCCAGACGGCAGCCGAGGTAGTCGTCGTCGACTACGGACTGGGGAACCTCAGGAGCGTCACTCGCGGACTCGAGCGGGCGGGCGCAACCGTCGAGGTGTCCAGCGATCCCGGGGCCGTGAGCGGGGCCGACGGCGTCGTCCTCCCGGGCGTGGGTGCGTTCAGCGAGGGCATGGACAACGCCGGCCCGTTCCGGGAGACGCTGGCCCGGGAAGCCAGAGCGGGGACGCCCCTCTTTGGCATCTGTCTGGGGATGCAGATGCTCCTGACCACGAGCGAGGAGGCCGACCACGAGGGCGAGGGCGACGCCGAGGGACTCGATCTGATCCCCGGAACGAACCTGCGCTTTCCGGACGCTGTCAAGGTGCCCCAGATGGGCTGGAACGAACTCTCGGTCGAGCGCGAGCATCCCCTCGTCGCGGGCGTCGACGGCGACACGGGAGCGGGCGGAGCGAACGACTCGGGAGGGTCCGTGGACGGGGAGTACGCCTACTTCGTCCACTCGTATTACGCCCGGCCGGACGACGGGACAGCGGTCGTGGCCACGACCGACTACGGCGTGGAGTTCGCCAGCGTCGTCGCCAACGAGGCCGGCAACGTCTTTGGCACGCAGTTCCACCCCGAGAAGTCCGGAGAGACGGGACTTCGCATCCTTCGGAACTTCGTGGACATCTGCACCCGATAGTCCGGTCGATGTCCGGGTCCCTGTTCCGCGTTCGCCCGTGGGCCCGCCGGGAGTCGCAGGCTCGCTCGCCAGCGGGCGGGTGGTCGGCGTGACCGCGGAGTGGGCCATCGACGCCCTGCTCCTCTCTGTCGAGGTCGGCCACACCGACAGCGACGTCGTCTACAGGGAGAACAAACTCGAACTCCACCGCTACGAACCCGAGGAACGGCGCCACGAGACGCCCGCCCTCGTCGTCTACGCGCTGGTCAACCGGCCCTACATCCTGGACCTCCAGCCCGACCGCAGCGTCGTCCGTCGGCTGCTCGAGGCTGGCTTCGTCGTGTACCTGATCGACTGGGGGGCCCCGTCGCGGCTCGACCAGTCCCTGTCGATGGTCGATTACGTGGACCGCTACCTCGACAACTGCGTCGCCGCCGCCTGCGCCGACGCCGGGAGCGACGACACCCACATCCTGGGCTACTGCATGGGTGGCACCCTCTCGGTCGTCTACGCCGCTACCCACCCCGCCCGCGTCCGGACGCTCACGCTCCTGACCACGCCCGTCGCTTTCGACGGTGACGCGGGCGTCCTCGAGCTGTGGGCGTCCCACGTCGACCCCGAGGTGGTCGTCGAGACACTCGGGAACGTCCCGGCGGAGTTGCTCGCGGTCGCGTTTGCGATGCTGGATCCCGTCGAGAACCTCGTCACGAAGTACGTCCGTCTCTCCGAGAACCTCGACGACGACGCGTTCGTCGCGGACTTCGCTCGCATGGAGCGGTGGATCTGGGACGGCGTCGACGTGGCCGGGCAGGTCTACCGGGAGTTCGTCGACGAGTTCTACAGGCACAACCGCCTCCTCGCGGGCGAGTACCGGCTGGGCGACCGGCGGGTCGACCTCGCCGACATCGAGATGCCGGTCCAGCAGGTCGTCGGCGAACACGACCACATCGTCCCGCCGGCGTCGAGCAGGCCACTCAACCACGCCATCGGGAGCGACGACGAGCGGTTCGTGGAGTTTCCTGCCGGCCACATCGGCGTCTCTGTCTCCTCGCGTGCCCACGAGACTCTCTGGCCGGACGTCTGTTCGTGGCTGGCCGACCGGTAGATTCAGGGCCGCTCGGCGGTGTCGGACTCGTTTGTCGTCGAGAGCGGACCGTCCTCGCTCCCGGACATCCCCGGCGAGTCCTCTCCGTCCTCGCCTGTGAGGTCCTGGCCCGTTATCTCCTCGAGTTCCTGCTCGACCTCCTGGCGGCCCTTCTTGAACTCGCCGATGGCCTTCCCGGAGGATTGTGCGAGTTTCGGTACCTTGTTGGCGCCGAACAGCAACACCGCTATCAGCAGGATGATCAGCAACTCCGGTCCCCCCGGAACGGGCCCGAACAGGGGTACGAACGGCATTGTTACGTGAACGTTGTCTGGCTGCGATTATGGGTCTTTCGCCCCCGGGACCGCTCGCCAGGAGACGACTGGGTGATTTAATAACTTATAGAGATTTTGAAAGCTAACACAGTTGCTGCACTGGTCGTGCGGACTCGCCTGGAAGCCCCCGGCCGCTCGACTGCGTTCGCCTCGCGTCGCTCGGCTCACCACCCGGGACTCGCTGCGCGCGCTCGCTTGGCTCGCGTCTCTGCTCTCTTGGGTTTCTTGTCTCTCTCATTCTATTTACAATCGTCACTGTACACTCGTGGAGATATCCGGCACTCCGGGGCGCCGAAACTGCTCATACTGCCGGCGATAACTACGTGGAGATATTTGACCCCACGGGAGGTCGAAATTACTCACGGGCTTACGGCCGGCAGTATCACGCGCGTATCGCCGACAGGATGACCAACCTGGACAGCTTCGAGGAGTGGACGAACGAGCCCGTCCGCGGGATCGAGGCCACGATCGAGGAGAGACGGGGCTAGAACTGTCCGAGCGTCGACTGCCCGCCGTCGCCGGCGTAGTCGGCGGCTGCCGCCATCGCCGCCCGGAACGTCTCCGCCTGGCTGGGGTCGTACAGCGTCGCCGCGGGATGGACCGACACCAGTACCTGCCGGCGGCGACTCCCGATCTCGCAGTCGAAGACGTCGCCGGCCTCGCTGGTAACTGCCACGTCCCGCTCCAGCAGGTGCTCGGCCGGCACCTTGCCGATTGCGACGACGAGCACGGGGTCGACCCGCTCGACCTCGGCGACGAGGTACGTCCGGCAGCTGTCCAGCTCCGCGACGCGGGGGTCGCGGTTGTCGGGTGGCCGACACCGCACGCAGTTGGTGATCCGGACGTCCGACCGCGAGAGCCCGACCTCCCCGAGCGTCTCGTCGAGGACGTCCCCGCTCCGGCCGACGAAAGGAACGCCCTCCCTGTCTTCCTGTTGGCCAGGGGCCTCGCCGACGAACAGCAGATCCGCGTCCGCGGGCCCGTCCCCGTCGACGATCTGGCTCCGCGAGGCGACGAGTTCGGAACAGCGCTCACAGCCCGACACAGCGAGCCCGTCCACGTCCATGTGGGTGGGACTGCCGTCGGGTCCGCCGCTGTCGTCCATACTCGACACACGCGACGGCGGTACAAAGAATCTGCCGTCCTCCTATACGGACAGCACCGGCTGGCTGGCGTACTGGAGGACGTACAGCGCAGCCTTGCCCAGCGTCTCCTCGGGGTCGTCGCTGGGCCGCTCGCGGGGAACCACGAGGAAGTCGGCGCCGACGTCCTCGGCCGCGTCCAGTGTGACACTGCCGGGAGTCCGGGACAGCCGCGACACGGAGAATCCGGCGGCCGACGACGTCGAGAACGACACCCCCTCGGGCAGACGGTCACGGATCCGGTCGTCGAACGCGCGGTGGTGGCGTGCGACGGACTCGGCGGTCACGTCCCCGGCGTCCAGGCCGCGCTGGACACTCTCCGCGAGCACGTGGAGGACGTGCAGGTCGGCGTCGTACCGGTCCGCGACGGCGAGCGCGTACTCGACGGCCGTCTCGGCCCGGTCGCTGGCGTCGACCGGCGCGAGCACGAGGTCGATGTCGATGTCCATCGCGTGCCCATCCGGCGGGGGCGAAAAAAAAGGCGCCGGTACGCCCGAACCGCGCGGCTTTTTAGGGTGCCCGACGAGGTGCGGGTATGTTCGAGACGGTCGTCATCGCGACCGACGGCTCCGAGAGCGCCGACCGCGCCGTCTGGATGGCGCTGGACCTCGCGGACCGGTTCGGCGCCACCGTCCACGCCGTCTACGTCGTCGACTCGAGCGAACTCCGCGCCTCGCCCGACTCGTACCGGGCCGACCTCGAGGAGGCACTCGAAACTGCCGGCAGCAAGGCACTCTCCTCCGTCGAGGACTACGCCGCCGAAGCCGCGGGCTGTGAGGTCGTGACCGCCGTCCGGGAGGGCGACCCCGCCAGGGAACTCATCGCGTACGCCGAGGCGGTCGACGCCGACGTCGTCGCCACCGGTACCCGGGGTCGTCACGGCGACCACGCGTTCCTGCTCGGCAGCGTCGCCGAGATGGTGGTTCGCCGGTCGCCGATCCCAGTCCTGACTGTCCGCCAACTCGGCGAGGACGAACGCGAGTCCGGAGACGTCGCGTACTGATCACGTCGTTGTCGCACCAGTGTCGCTGTGCGACGGACGACACAATCGGGGCCTTCTTTGTAGCCCGGCCGCTCTCGTCGGTATGGACGACTGGCTCATCGACGACGACCGGCTCTCGGTCGAGCGCAGGTCGGTTCTCCCGGGGGAGGGGTTCTTCAGACCCGATTCCATCGAGGAAGAACAGGCAGAACGCGAGACAGCGGCGGCGCTCGCGGGCGCCGGGACGGTCGTCGTTGCCGATCCCGACGCCGACGGACTGGCCTGTACCGCGCTCGTCCGGCGGGCACGCGGCGAGGGCGCGCTGGTCCCGGCCGGCCCCCACGAGTTACAGGAGGCCATCGCCTGGACGGCCGAGTACGGCGAACCCGACGCCACGGTTTTCATCTGTGACCTCTGCCCGGACAGCACACAGGACGTCAACGGCCTCGAGAACCTGCTCGCACGCGTCGCGGAGGTGGTGTGGTACGACCACCACCAGTGGGATCCCGAGATGGCCGAGACCGTCCGCGACGCGGGCGTCGACCTCGTGGTCGGCGCCTCCGAGGAGGTCTGTTCGGCCGACGTCGCGCTCGGAGAACTCGACCACGATTTCGACGACCGGTACGCCGAACTCGCGGCAGTCACCCGCGACCACGACCTCTGGATCCGCGAGGACGACCGCAGCGACGATCTCGCGGACTACGCCTACTGGGCCGACCCCGAGGAGTACGTCGAGACGGTGCTGGAACACGGCGCCGACCTCCCGGCTGCCGTCGGGGAGTTCCTGGCCGAGCAGCGCGTCGAGAAAGACGCACTGATCGAGAAGGCCGTCGAACGGTCGCAACTCCGCGAGGTCGGCCCCTGGACTGTCGGCGTCACCTACGGCCGCTGCTCGCAAAACGAGGTCGCCGAGGCGATGCGCGAACAGGGCGCCGACGCCTCCGTCGTCGTCAAGCCCTCGGGTGCGGCCTCCCTGCGCGGGACCGAGAGGTTCGAGCGGTGTCACGAGGTCGCCCAGCGGGTCAACGGCGGCGGCCACCCCCGGGCCGCGGGATGCAAACCCGACGTCTACGACGACATGCTCGATTACGCCCACCACTGGACGACACAGGGTGCGGTCGCGAAACAGGCCATCCTCGACGCGTTCCGCCGCCTGGCCGACGGGATCGACGACGAACCCGCCCGGACCGACGATCAGGAACGCGACCGAGCGGGCAGCGGGACGGACGCCGACGTCGAGTAGCTACCGGTCGCCCGCGACCCACTTCTCGGAGTACATCTCCCCACAGGCACAGGCGACGTACGCGTGGATCACGTCGCCCGTGGCGTAGAGTCCGCCGGCCTCCTCGGTTTGCTCCTCGGCGAACGCAAACACGAAACGCGCGTGGTGGGATCCCGATGTCTCTGTCGCGGCGTCGTCGTCCTCGCCGCCCGCTTCGTCTGGCCGGCTGGCCGGACAGACGCCGCCGGTACAGTCCGCGTGGACCGTCCCGTCGGTGTCCATCGCCTGCCGGGCGAAGGCCATCGGGTCGATCCCGGCCGCTCCCTGGAAGAGGCGCCGGGCGTCGTCGCCGGGCAACACGAGCACGGTCCCGCCGTCGACACGCTCGCCGTGTGTCTCGAGAGCCTCGGGGTGCGAGACGGCGTCGTCAGCGAGATAGATCAGGACGTCCTCGGGGCGGTCGCCGGCCAGGAACGCCCCACGGTCGCTGTCGGTCATCGGTTCCAGCGAGTGGATCGACGGGCAAAAACGTCGTGCTTGATACTGACAGCGACGACGGTTCAGATAGAGATGACAGAGCCGACGATCGTCTTCGTGGCGATGGAGATGATCGCGCCGATCCACACCAGGATCACAAAGTGCAGGTAGGCGTTCAGTTTGTGGCCGCCGTCAGTGGTCCGGATCATGAGCGAGGACAGCATCGCCGAGAAGACGATGACGACGATCAGCAGAAACTCGATCAGAGGAATGTTGTAGACCTCCGTGTTGATGAAGGCGGCGACGTCGAAGTTGACCGACTCCGTCGCGAGATCGAGGCTCATCTGCGAGAGCAGGTTGACGACCTGGAGGCCGATGAAGAACGCGAACGTCGAGGCGGCGGTGATCCCGTACAGGAGGCCGACGAGCGTCGTCGTCGCCTGCTTGCGCTGCTGGCGGAGTTTCAGCACCTCGTTCATGTTTTCGGCGATGAGTTCGCCGAGCAGTTTCGGCGATCCCCCCATCTCCCGGCCGACCAGGTACATCTCCGAGAACGTCTGGACGAGGTAGGACCGGCAGTCGGCGGTGAAATGGCGCCACGCGTCGGCGGGTTCGATCCGGAGATTCAGCCGCTTGTAGAGGTCGTCGACGTTCTCCGTGAGCGGGCCGAAGTCCTTGTTGCGCAGCGACTTCAGGACGGCGGAGGTCGTCGACTGTTTTGCCCCCTCGGTCGCTCCCAGCGCGCGGATGAAGCTCGGAAACTCCTCGTCGCGGGCCTTGACGCGCTGTTCCTCGCGCCGGGCGACGAATCCGGGAACGATCAGCGGCGTCACCGGGACTGCAGCGTACAGCGGCAGTGGCAGCGGTTCCGAGACCAGCGGGATGAGATCCCCGAGCGCGACGGGACTCACCCCGAACATCCCGCCCACCGACAGGAAAAACAGCAGGACCGAGAGCCCGACACCGGCGTAGAAACTCTTGTTCAGTGACTCCTCGACCGTCGAGGTGCGGTCCTCGGGGTGGTACCACAGCGGGTCGTAGGGGGCCATCGACCGGATGGCCAGGAAGAATCCGGACTGGACGAAAATGAACATGACGATGACCGCACTGACCGTCAGCGTCGGATCGGTGCCGGTCAACACCGGCAGAACGACCGCGAAGACCAGCGCGAACGTCATCGAGAGGACCATCGAGAGGTAGAGGTCTTTCATCACCTCGAGGTTGTCCAGAGTGCCCTCGTAGACAGTCGAGTAGTTCTCGATGATCTGTTCCTGTTCCGAGAGCAGGTAGTCCTCGAGGGGCTGGCCGGCCCCGAGCGTGTACGCCAGCCGTTCCAAGAAATCCGAGACAGTATCGCTGGGAACCTCCGTGGCGCGGCGCCGGCAGGCGTCGTCGAGGCTCTGGTTCCACGTGTCGACCAGTTCGACCACGCGGCGCATCTCGTTTGCCAGCTCGCCGTACTCCTGTTCTTTCGCCAGCGTCCGGAACACCTCCATGCGGTCGATCTTCGTCGTCGAGAGCACCGTCATGTGCGTGACGAGCAGGTGAAAGCGGTTGTTTAGCTGTTGCTTGCGCTGGGAGATGAGTATCTTCGGGTAGAACAGCGCCGCCGCGAACGCGAGCACACCCAAAAGCGGGATCGGGAGCCTGATCATCAGTGGCAGGTCCAGAAGCAGCGCGGCCACGGCCGTCAGGAGGAGAAAGCCCAGCGACGGAACGAGGATGAAATAGAGGTACTTCGAGGTCGGGATCTGCATCTGGCGGTAGGACTTGACGAGCCCCTGGACCGTTTCGGAGACGGACAGATCGATCGTGGTCTCGCTCTCTTCGGTCGCCATCAGTCTTGTCTGTGGATGTCGAACGGTAACCCTTCGACGCTGTCCCGTTGGTAGTCGGCTATCAGTTCGTTGACCTCGTGGTAGCCGACGATCCCCTCCTGGATGGCGCGGCTGATGATGTCGGCCCTGAACTGCAGGTCGTCGTAGATGTTGCGGGTTTCCTCGTAGCCCAGCAGCGTTGCGATCTGTTCTTCGAGGACGTAGGAGTTGTTCATCCCCTGGAAGACGATCTCGTCCTCGACGGGATCCCAGTAGAAGACCTGCCGGGTCACCACACCGTCCATCTCCTTGGAGTAGCCCTCGATCTCCTGGACGGACGTCACACGCCGGAGCACCGTGTCGCCCTGTTTGACACGGTTCTGGAACAGTGCCACGTCGGCGACGTCCATGAACGTCTCGGGGACGTTGATGGGTTCGCTGGTGAACCGCTGAATCATCGAGACGATGTCGCTCGCGTGGAAGGTGAGCATGACGGGGTGACCAGTCTGGGCCGCCTGGAAGGCCATCCGCCCCTCCGAGCCACGGACCTCACCGAGGATGATGTAGTCGGGCCGGGACCGCAGCGCGGCCGCGACGAGGTCGAACATGTCGACGCTCGTGCTCTCGTCTTCGCCTTCGCGGGTGAGCAGTTGCTGCCAGGTGTCGTGGGGTGGGATGACCTCCGCGGTGTCTTCTGCGGTGTAGATCTTCGAGTCTCGGGGGTTGAAAACAAAAGCTGCGTTCAGCGGCGTGGTCTTTCCGGAGGCGGTCTC
>CAYYHG010000045.1:0-19520 GCA_964471665.1 uncultured Halobacteriales archaeon
CCGACTGAGCGTCGGATCGCTCGTCCTTCGCGGGAAGGGCGGGATTCTCTCGCTGAATCAAGACAGAACTACAACCGTCCCTATGAGAACCTGCCCCGAGCGGATCGAGTTTGTCTCCTGGACTATCAGATTTGATTACCGGAGCGATGTCTTTATCAAAACTCTCGTCGCACACCTAACCAGAATGGAGTCGACGCCATCGTTCCGAGGCCGCCCCCGGCAGGTGGTGCCGTGACGACGCGTGCGGTCCCGCGGGCGGTGGTCGCTGACGACTCACACTTCATGCGGAGTGTCATCTCCGACATCCTCGCTGACGGCGGTATCGAGATCGCCGGCGAGGCGCGCAACGGACGCGAGGCCGTCGAACTCGTCGCCGACCTCGACCCCGACGTCGTGACCATGGACGTCGAGATGCCCGAGATGGACGGCATCGAGGCCGTCGAGCGCATCATGTCCGAGCACCCGACGCCGGTCGTGATGCTTTCCGCTCACACCGACGAGAACGCAGACGTCACCTTCGAGGCACTGGACAGGGGTGCCGTCGACTTCTTCACCAAACCCGGCGGCGAGGTATCGATGGAGATGTCGCGCCTGGAGGACCAACTGGTCGAGATGGTCTCCTCCGTCGCCGGGGCGGATGTCTCCGATCCCGCCGGGAGTCCGGGTCCGTCTGCCGGCGCCGGGACGACGACACCGGTCGGACCGTCAGGGACAACAGCGGCCTCGTCCGCACCCTCGGAGACAGCAACGCCGGCGACCGCGACGACCCAGGAGTACGTCGCGAACCCGACGCTGGTGATCGGTTCCTCGACCGGCGGCCCGAAGATGGTCGAACGGATCCTGCGTGAGTTGCCGGCGGCCGCGGATTTTCGGGTGCTCGTCGTCCAGCACATGCCAGACGGATTCACGAACCGGTTCGCCGAGCGCCTGGACACCAGCAGCGACTACGACGTCCGCGAGGCGACGGATGGCGACCGGATCGGCGGCGGCGAGGCGCTGGTCGCGCCCGGCGATAGACACATGCTCGTCTCGAACTACCAGGCCGGGCGCCTGCGCGTGAAGTTGACTGACGATCCGCCGGTCAACAGCGTCCGCCCCTCCGTCGACACGACCATGTGTTCGGTCGCGGAGGTGATCACGGATCCGCTCGTCGGCGTCATCCTCACGGGCATGGGCGAGGACGGCGCCGCGGGCGTCGGGGCCCTCGAGAGCGCCGGCGGGCACACGATCGCCCAGGACGAGAAGACGTCGGCGGTGTTCGGGATGCCAAAGCGGGCCATCGAGACCGGCTCGATCGACGACGTCCTGCCGATCGGCGAGATTCCGGCGAGGATCCGCGAGGCCGCGATTGCAGAGGTGATCTAACAATGGACGATCAGTATCTCGACGCGTTCATCCGCGAGAGTGAAGAGGAGATAACCAAACTGAACAACTCGCTGCTCGCGCTGGAGTCAGACCCGGAAGACCGGGAGGCGATGGACCAGATCTTCCGGACGGCCCACACGCTGAAGGGCAACTTCGGCGCGATGGGGTTCGAGGGCGCCTCGGACCTCGCACACGCCATGGAGGACCTGTTCGACGAGATGCGCGAGGGCGAGATGGCGGTCACGCCGTCGGTGATGGACCTGATCTTCGCCGGCGTCGACCGGATCGAGGCACTCGTCGGCGAGATCGAGGAGGGCAGCGAGGCGCGCTCGGATCCGAGCGACCTCGTCTCGGAACTCCGGACTGCCCTCGAGGAGAGTGCCGACAGCGCCGGGCGCGGCGCCGACGAGACTGTCGAGGCGTCCGGCGCGACCGACGACGCCGACACCACGGCCACCGACAGCACCGCCGGTGTCGATTTCGACGGCGTCGACGTCGAGGCGGACGACATCGAGGACAGCCTCGTCCACGTCGAGGTGGCAGTCGGCGACTCGGAGATGCCAGGTGTCGACGCCATGCTCGCCATCGAGCACGTCGAGGAGCTGTTCGACGTCCTCGAGGCGTCCCCCGACCGGGCCGAGATCGAGGACGGCAACTTCGAGGGGACGTTCGGGCTGTTCGTCGAGGCCGACGATCTCGGGCGCGTCGACGCCGAACTCGACGCCATCGGGAAAGTCGAGACCGCGACTGTGACCGACGTGACCGGGGAACTGACCAGCGAATCAGCAGCCGACCCCGCGGCCGACACCGACGGCGACCACTCGGTCGACGAGATCAAGTCCGTCAGGGTCGACGTCGATCAGCTCGACGACCTGCACGGGCTGGTCGAGCAACTCGTCACGAGCCGCATCAAACTCCGGCGGGCCGTCGAGGAGAGGGACCTCGACTCGGCAGGCGAGACGCTCGACGAACTCGACAAGATAACCGCGAACCTCCAGAACACGGTGATGGACATGCGGCTCATCCCGCTGAAGAAGGTCGTCGGGAAGTTCCCGCGGATGGTGCGGGATCTGGCCCGGGAGCTGGACAAGCAAGTCGAGTTCGAAATCGAGGGCGAAGACATCGAACTCGACCGGACGATCCTGACGGAGATCAGCGACCCGCTGATGCACGTCATCCGGAACGCCATCGACCACGGAATCGAACCGCCCGCGAAGCGCGAACAGGCCGACAAGTCCCCCACAGGACAGGTCACGCTGCGCGCGTCTCGAGAGCGCGACCACGTCATCATCGAGGTCGTTGACGACGGTGCCGGCCTCGACGCCGACGAGATCAGGCGCCAGGCCATCGACCAGGGGGTCCGCTCGGCCGAGGAACTGGAGACGACGCGCGACTCCGCGATCTACGACCTCGTGTTCCACCCGGGGTTCTCGACGGCCGAGGAGGTGACCGGCGTCTCGGGACGCGGCGTCGGGATGGACGTCGTCCACGACACGGTCACGCAACTGGACGGCTCGGTCAGTGTCGACTCGACGCCCGGCGAGGGAACCGCGGTGTCGTTGCGCCTCCCGGTGACGATGGCTATCGTCAAGGTCCTGTTCGTGGAGGTCGGCGACGAGGAGTACGGCGTCCCGATCAAGAACGTCGACGAGATCACACGTACAGACGAGGTGAAGCAGGTCAACGGCCAGGCGGTCATCAAACACAACGACGAGATCTACCCCGTGATCGACCTCGCGGAGACGTTCGACGTGCCGGGAGCGACCGCCAGTCCCGGTGGCGACAGAGCCGCTGCCACAGACGGGGCCGGCATGGAGATCGAGGAGATCGAGGGCGAAACCGAGGAGGGAATGCTCGTGCGCGTCCGCGAGTCCGAGCGCCAGGTGGCGCTGAAGTGTGACTCGGTCAACGCACAGGAGGAGGTCGTCGTCAAACCGCTGGAGGGGATCCTCAGCGGCACACCCGGGCTCTCGGGGACGGCGGTCCTCGGCGACGGAAACATCGTGCACATCCTCGATGTGGTCACCCTATGAACCGGGCCCAGGAGCGGGCCTTCCACAGTCTGCTCGAGTACATCGAGTCCGAGATGGACTTCGAGACCGACTTCTACAACGACGCCTACCTCGACCGCCGGATCACCGCCCGAATACGCCGGACAGACGTCGACGAGTACCGCGCGTACGAGCGCCTGCTCGACCGCGAAGACGGCGAACGCGAGGCGTTACTGGACTCGCTGTCGATCAACGTAACCGGGTTCTTTCGCAATCCCGAGGCCTGGGAGCGTCTCCGGGCGGTCCTGCGGGAACTGAGCGCCGAGAACCGCCGTCTGCGCGTCTGGTCGGCCCCCTGTGCCGACGGACGGGAACCGTACTCGGTGGCGATGCTCGCGATGGACGACCCCGACATCGAGGACCGCCGGATCGAGGTCATCGGAACCGACATCAATCGGGATATCCTGAGAGAAGCGCGCCGCGGCGTCTACGAGACCTCCCAGACCACTGACATCGACGAGGAACTCGAACCCCTCGCGGAGTACGACCGGTACATCACCCGGGACGGCGACCGGTTCGAGGTACGTCCGTCGGTCAAGCAGCTGGTCGAGTTCGAGCAACACGACCTCATCCGCGGCGACACGAAGCGGGACTTCGACCTCGTACTCTGCCGGAACTTCCTCATCTACATCGACACCGAGTACAAGACGCCGATCTTCCGGACGATCCGTGGGTCCCTCCGGGAGGAGGGGTACCTGATGATCGGCATGACCGAAACGCTCCCCGCGGAGTGTCGCGACGCGTTTGACCCCGTCTCCAAACAACACCGCGTCTATCGACGGTCGTAATGTCCCTGTACGAATACGAGCGCGAGGGGAACGCCCAGGAACTCATCGGGGCGCTCCGGCGGGCCGACACCCCCGGGGTACGCAAGCGGGCTGCACAGGTGCTCGGCCGCCTGGAGAACCACGCCGACCGCGACGACATCATCGACGGGCTCGTGAAAGCCGCCGACGAGGAGGACGGGGAGGTGGCCGTGGCGGCCATCGACGCCCTCCACCAGCAGGGAAGCGACGCCCTGGAGCAGTTGCTCGTGCAGATGGCCGGCGTGGAGATGGACGCCGACGCGGCAGACTGGGTGAAAGCCAAGGCCTTCGTCGGGGCCCTTGAGGCCGAGATCCCGGAACTGCGGATGGCCGCCGCGAGCGCGCTGGGCGAACTGGACGAGTCCGACGCCGTCCCGCAACTCGTGGACCGGTTCGACGATCCCGACCCGCGGGTGCGTGCTCGCGCAGCGCGCGCCTGTAGAGAGATCACCGATCCACGGGCGACCCCCCACCTGGAGACGCTGCTCTCGGACCCGAGCGGGGAGGTCCGCCGGGAGGCAGCGGACGCGCTGGGCCGGATCGGAAACCGCCGGGCACTCCAGGCGCTGCTCGGCCTCTACGACGACGAGGACGAGCGGGTCCGCCGGATCGCTGTCGGTGGCTTCGGCCAGTTCGACAACGGCCGCCCAGTCGACCACCTCGTCGACGCGCTGGGCGACCCGTCCTCCGCCGTCCGCCGGATGTCTGTCTACTCGCTGGTTCAGTTGCTCTCGAACGTCCCCACCGAGCAGAGCCACCAGATACGGGAGACCGTCGTCGACCGTCTCTCGGAGACTGACGACGAGACGGTGGTGGGGCCGCTGGTGACGATTCTCAGCGAGAGTTCCCAGGCCCCCCAGCGACGGAACACGGCGTGGCTACTCGGGCGCGTCATGGACGACCCGACGAACCGCGAGGCAGTCGACGTTCTCGTCGAGACACTGGAGACGGGGGGACAGATGACCCGGCAGTTCGCCGCGACCAGTCTCGCCGAGGTCGGCGGCAACCACGTCGAGCGCGAACTCCTGGCTCTCGCGGAAGACGAGGGTACCGGCAGCGACGTCCGCGGGCAGGCCGTGTTCACTCTCGGCAAGGTCGGTGACGACGAGACCGCCCGCCGCCTCCAGGACCTGCTCGACGGCACCGACGACGAACAGGTCAGACAGAGAGCCTTCTCTGCGCTCTCGAAACTCGGCGGACACACTGGAACCTGACGGGTGTGCGCAACGAGACGGTCAGCGGGAGTCATAGTGATTGCTGTAAGCCATTACCGGATCGACCGCAGGACGCAACGCGGTCGAAACTGTAATTCGTTACAGCAATCACTATCAGACACTGCTGGCCCCGATGACGAACCCGACTGGCAAACTCTGCGTGACCGAAATATTCATATCAGTTCAGGAAGGATGGTAGGCCGAATGGAGTGGAAAACGTCGGTGGGTATTTTACGGATTCCGGGAATCGACAGGATTTGCCTCAACCTGAGGGAGCGTCGCCGAAACTGACTCGAACTGATAGAGAACCACTCCGATGAACTCCCACCCGACTGGCCCCGAGCGGAACAGACGGAGACAGCTGCCGGGTGTCCCACCCCGCCGGATCGATCTGGCTCGCGTTCACCGTTTCGACCCGGCCCGCGTCTGTTCGGGACCCGCATGGGGACAGGCGCGGCAGAACAGACCCGCTTCATCATGAACGGCGACGGTGTACTCACGTTCGAAACGCTCGCCGATCCGCCCGGAATCGAGCTCATCGACCGGGTCGAACGTCTCCGGTACCGGCTGCACACGTCCGGGAGTGTCTCTCCCACCCCGGTCAGTACCGACGAGTTGCTGTTCCCGGTCGACAGTGCAGTCAGCGTCCGGACGCAGGACATCGCTATTCCGGCAGGGAAAACAGTCTGCGTGCGGGACGCCAACGGCGAGATGATAACCGAGGTCGGCCACCTCGAAGAGACGACCCTCGACGAGGGGCGGTACATCCTCGAACCGAACACCCAGATCAGGACGTATCTCGAAGTCGTCGGTCCGGTCGAGGTCGCGGTCGACCTCGTCGAAACCCGGCTCTCGTTTCCGAGCCCGCAGGCCGTGTCGGTCGGCGCAGTGTCGTGGCACGACCGTCCTGCAGCCACGGTCACCACGACCGGCGATCCCGTCGACATGATGGCGGCACTCGGCACGTTTGGCTCGGCGCTCAAGACCACGTCCCCGGAACGGTCGTTCCCGTCGAACCGGGGCCATCCACCGGCCGTCGAACTCGGCGATCGAGTGGACGTCCCCGAGTCGATCCAGTCACCGGAGACGGGCGTGCGCCTCGAACTCCCCCCGACCTACGAGGCGGTGTACGCGAGCGCTCCGCTGGCGTACTATCTCGGCGCCGACGTCGTTCCGGGCGGGACACCACGTCTCGTCACCGACACCGGTTTCGAACACAGGCTCGACTTCACGACTGATCTGGAGCGTGGCGTCGAGCGGACGCTCAAACAGGTGTTTCTCCTCGACTGTATCACCAGAACAGAGGGCGTCTACAACATCGAACTACGCCAGCGCAACGACCTCGAGAAACACCTCGACATGGACTGGGCGCGGCTGTACGAGCGCCCGATGGCGGAACAACTGGAGACGTACCTCGAGATTCCGTACGCTGCCCTCGCCGACAGCATCCCCCAGTGGCGACTCACTGTCCACGTCGATCCGACCCGGGACACCGTCGAACACCTCCCGTTCGTGGTCGATGACCTCGCAATCATTCGTTCGGACGAGGCGTCCACCGCGACGCCTGCAACCACCGCCGATACGACGGCGGGGCTCTCGCGGGACGGCGTTCTGACACGGTCCGTTGCCGGATCCGTAGACGCCGACGAGAAGTCGTACGTCAGCCCACAGGACGATTCGTCGCTGGAACAGGCGTGGATCGGCGAGGACATCCCCGTTGGGGCAAGCAAGCTCACTACAGACGCCTTCCGGAACCGCTTCGATCGGGACGCAACCACCGACGACATCGCCATCACGATCGTGTTGAACGACCGCCGGATGATCGACGAGAGCGACGTCGTCAACCGGGCCTACGGCGACCGCGACAACCTTCCGTTCGACGTGCGGATCGACGAGGATCTGGCAGTCGAAGAGCTCCGCGAGCGACTCCAGCAGGAGAGCAGCTTCCTCCACTACATCGGCCACATCGAGGCGGACGGGTTCCGGTGCTCGGACGGGAAACTCGACGCGTCGACGCTCGGGGAGACGGGCGTCGATTCGTTCCTCCTGAACGCGTGCAATTCCTACGACCAGGGGCTGGAGTTGATCGAAGCCGGGGCCATCGGCGGGATCGTGACCCTCTCGGAGGTCATCAACCACGGAGCCGTGCGGATCGGCGAGTCGATCGCGAAACTGCTCAACGCGGGATTCCCGTTGCGCGCGGCACTGACAATCGCGCGCGACGAAAGCGTCCTCGGGGGCCAGTACATCGTCGTCGGCGACGGGGGGGTGACTGTCACGCAGGCGGCCAGCAGAACACCCAATCTCCTCGAAGTCGCCCCGACTGACGGGGGATACGCCGTCGACATCACGACCTACGCGACCGACGACGCCGGACTCGGCACGATATACAAGCCCCACATCGACGGAAACGACGAGTACTTCCTGACTTCCGGCACTATCGCAAGCTTCCAGCTGTCCGCTGACGAACTGGGGACGTTCTTCGGACTCGAAAACGTGCCAGTCCGGAGCGGGAACGACCTGTACTGGAGTTCCGACGTCGGTCCCGGCGATCTGGAGTGACCCGACAGTCTGACTCCTTCACCGGGCACTACTGGTCGACGATAGCTCTCAAAAATACTCAGTCTCGGTGGTTCAGCTGATCGACGAGCCGTTACCTGCCGCGACAGCCCCTGCCTGCGGCAGCAGGAGTGAAACTGTGAACAGTACGCCCATCATCCGCGGGTGCTCGCGGAGGAATTCCGCGACGGTGGTATCTGACATGATACACTTTCGTCTTATTCCGCCGGTTGATTATATTTTTCTGATGATTTCCTACATAAAATTATTTATTTTAAAGATAAATTTATCCTTATTTGGGGACAACAGTCCCACGTAACGCGATGAGAGCAGACTCGCCGGGCAAACACAAATTATATCATTTACCATTCGATAGTATCTACCGACTAGCCTGGGTGGCTACCGACGGACATATTGTAAAAAATGAGAAGCCAATCGTCTGATGTGACCGGGCGAGGCCGGTGGAAGAGAGTGTCGGTAGTAAAAGCCGACAGCGGGCTGTCCAGTTCCGTGTCCGCACGTGTCGGCGCTGGTGTGCGTCGGAGGACCAACTCGTGAGATCAGACGGCGATCCATCCGACACTAGCGGGGCCGTCACGATCACACGGTCGGTGCTCCGTGGCAGCGAGCGTGCAGACCGGCGAACAGCGCCGTTTCTCAGGAGTGAGCTACCGGAGATTCTCGACGAGAAAGTGACCAAAGTGCCGTTCCCGGTGGTCGGACGGCAGGAACCCGACGAGGTGCGTATCCTCCATGTCGATGACGACCCGGATATCGGCGACCTGACGAGACTGTACCTGGAGCAACTCGACGACGACTTCACCGTCACGGTCGAGACACAGCCCGTCGCGGCACTCGACTTCCTCAAAAACGAGGAGGTCGACTGTCTCATCAGCGATTACGACATGCCGAACACGAACGGCATCGAGTTGCTCACAATCGTCCGCGATCAGTACCCGGATCTCCCGTTCATTCTGTTCACGGGCAAGGGGAGCGAGGAGGTGGCGAGCGAGGCGATCGCCGCGGGTGTCACCGACTACATGCAGAAAGGCACGAACGCCGACCAGTACGAGGTGCTGGCAAACCGCGTTCGGAACGCAGTCGAGAAGTACCGTACTCAACAGCAATTCTGGGACGCTCTGACCTGGTATCGGCGCCTCGTCGAACAGGACCTGACCGGCGTCTTCATCGTTCAAGACCGGGAGTTCATCTACGTGAACGAGTATCTCGCCGACGTCTTCGGCTACGCACAAACCGAACTCGTCGGCGCGTCGCCGCTGTCGATCGCCAGCACGCCAGACGACAAACAGGTGATACAGGACATACTGGAACTGGACCACAGTTCCATGGACACGTTCCAGTACGAGTTTGTCGGCGAACGATCGGACGGATCACAGATCTCAGTCGAGGTCCACGGCGGGTCGATTCAGTACAGGGGAGACCCCGGCTGTATCGGTATTCTCTGGAACCCTCCGGAGGAGACAACGGACCAGGTCGGGACACAGACCGAACACTCGGAATCGGACACCTCCTGACCCTGGTCCGGTTGGCCCCGGCGAACAGACTGATACTGTCGGCTATAACTTCGTGAAGATATTCCCCACCCCGGGGTGCCGATACTGCTCACGGGCTTATAGCCGACAGTATGATACGGAGCAGTGTACGGAAGTGGTATGACTCCACAGCCCCAAGATTCGGCGTGACTGACGACGACCCGACGCTGCCGGCCGACACCGCTGTCGGGCGTGTCGCGCTCTGCGTCGCCGACCTGGACCGGCTCGTCGACTTCTATCGGTCCGTCATCGGTCTCGACGTCCAGTCCCGGCTCCCCGACCACGCGACGCTGGGCGCGGGCGGGACGGCACTGCTCGAACTGCACCACGCCCCTGACGCCCCGGCGCGCGGACGAACAGCAGCCGGCCTCTTTCACACTGCCTTTCGTGTCCCCTCGAGGGAAGCACTCGGCGACGCTCTCGTTCGTGTCGAGAGCCGGTGGCAGTTGGCGGGTGCCTCGGATCACCTCGTCAGCGAGGCGCTGTATCTGAGCGATCCCGAGGGCAACGGCGTCGAGGTGTACTGCGACAGGCCCCGCGCGGAGTGGCCGACACGCGAGGATCGCGTCGAGATGGACACTCTTCGGCTCGATCTGGGCCCGCTCCGGGAGGCGGCGGGCGACCCGGAGCGCGTCCACGAGGGGACCGACGTCGGGCACGTTCACCTGGAGGTCACCGACCTCTCGGCTGCCCGGCAGTTCTACGTCGACGCGCTCGGACTCGGCCTCCGCCAGGAGTGGGACTCGGCGTCGTTCGTCGCTGCCGGCGGGTACCACCACCACGTCGGACTGAACACCTGGAACGGGCAGTCGACGCCCGCCGGTGACCGGGGACTGGAGTGGTTCGAACTCCGCGTGCCCGACGACGGTGCGTTCGCGGCGGTCCGCGAGCGCCTCGCCGACTGGGACGTCAGGGAGACCGACGACGGAATCGCACTCGCGGACCCAGACGGGATCGGTCTGCGCGTGCGTCGGGAGTAGCCGGCAGTATCAGCCCAGCCAGGTTTCGTGGACCGTTACCCAGACGAGTCCGTTGGGAGCGTCCGCGTCGGGCCGGAACGGGATCGTGCTGAGGCGGCCTGTTTCTTCGGTGGGGGTGGTTTGCCACTCCTCGTGTCGTACGGCCGGCGACGGTTTCAAGACGCGGGATCGTTCCGGAGGTTTATATTCGAGAGCGCGACCAGACGGCCCGTGCGATAGCCAGCGCCCGGCGGCGGGTAGCACGAGCGTGACACGCCGCCGCCGGTCTGCAGTCGTGTCACCTGTTCGCTACGGCAGGAGTGCGCGGAGTTGCTCGCGGGAGAACAGTGTCGTCGGCCGGTCCATGTGGACGCCGATCTCGCCCTCGAAGAGTGCCATCCCGGCCCGCTGGAGAGGTTCGGGCAGCGAGTAGCCCGCACGCACCGCGGCACCGAGTCGAATCTCGGTGCGGAGGTCCTCGCGCCACGCGCGCTCGTAGTCGCCGAGCGTCCCGGGATCGGCGGGATCAATCTCGCGGGCGGCGTGGTCGGCCGCGATCATCCCGTAGCGGATGCCCCCACCGGTGAAGGGTTTCGTCTGGGCGGCCGCGTCGCCGATCAGGAACGACCGCCGTCCGGTCACCCGTTTGGGTGGGCCGATGGGGATCAGTCCGGAACACCGCCGGTCGGTCTCGACGCCGTACCCGGCGGTGAACGACTCGAAGCGGTCGCGCACGTCGCCGCCCGGGCCAGTCGCGAGGCCGTACTCGACACCGGCCTCGCCGCGCGGGATACGCCAGGCGAAAAACCGCGGAACGGTGAGGTGGACATCCACGAAGTCCTGGTCGTCGGGGTCGCGGTCGAATCCGAGTACGCCGTGGAGGAGTTCTCCCGGTTCGGGGAGGCCGACTTCGGCCCGTACCCGCGAGGCCGGGCCGTCACAGCCTGCGATCATGCGTGCGCGATGGGTCTCGACGTCGTCCGGGCCACGCACCTCGACGGTGACGGCCTCGTGCCCCTCGGAGACGCCGACGACAGTGTGGCCCTCGCGGACGTCGGCACCGGCGTCGCGGGCGGCCGCCGCGAGCGACCGGTCGAGGCCGACGCGGTCGATGACGTTCGAGATCACCTCGTCCTTGTGGAAGGGGTAGGCCCGACTGTCGGGCCCGCCGAGGTGAAAGCGGGCGCCGTGGATCTCGTTTTGAAGGAGGTCCGCGCGGGCGCCGTCGGGAGTGAACCGCCAGAGGTCCGTGCTAACGTGCCCCGAGCAAGCCAGGGGCTCTCCGATCTCCCCCTGTTCGAAGACCACCACGTCGTGGCCGTGTTCGGCGGCCCGCCGGGCAAACCGCGACCCGGCCGGTCCGGCGCCCACGACGACGAAATCGTGCATGTCTGGTCCTCCTCGGTCGGAACGCAAGTTTCTCACGGTTCCCGGCGCCCAGTTTCGGTCACCCGAACCGTTCGGCGACGGTCCGGTAGACCCGCTCGCACCGGTCGAGGACCTCCCAGGAGACGCTCTCGGAGTCGGTGTGTGCCTCGCCGGGTTCCGCGGCCCCACAGACCACGCAGGTCGTTCCTGCGCCCGCCAGCCAGCCCGCGTCCGTCGCGTGTGGTTTGACGACGTGTTCCGGGGTGCCCTGCTGGGCCCCGCGTGCGACCTCCAGCACGAGGGCGGCGAACTCGGGGTCGTCACACTGCATCGGCGGGAGGTCCTGGTTGATCTCCCAGGTGACTCCCGGAATCTCCTCGACAGTTGCGAGGGGCGCACGCTCCCCGGGCACGGTCCGCTCGTCGACAGTTACAGCACAGCGCTCGGGGACGACGTTCCACGCCGTTCCCCCATCGATCTCGGTCACGACGAGCGAGCCCTGGACGTCGTGGCCCAGCACCTCCGTCCTGGGAAAGTGCGTCTCGCGAACCGAGTCGACGGCGTCGGTCGCGCGGTAGATGGCGTTCTCGCCTGCCTCGGGTTCGCTCGCGTGGGCGGCGCTGCCCTCTGCGACGATCGTCGACCCGCGCCGGCCCTTGTGGGCGATGGCGACGTCGGTCACGCCCGGTCCCGAATAGCCCGTCGATCCCTCGCCGACGACCGCGTAGTCGGGTGCGAAGCCGTCGTCGATGGCTGCCCGCGCGCCGACGCCGCCCTGCTCTTCGCCCACGAACGAGACGAAGACGAGTTCGCAGTCGAGGGCTGTCGCGTCCCGGAACGCGACCATCGCGGCCGCGACCGCTCCCTTCATATCGGCGCTGCCGCGACCGTAGAGACGGCCGTCACGTTCCTCGAGGACGTATTCGCCGCCGCTCACCTGGGTGACGTCGGGCGGGACGACGTCGTGGTGGCCCACGAGCGCGAGTGACGGGACAGTCGTGCCTCCGCCGTCCGAGGAGACCCGGCGAGCGACGACGTTCCCGTAGTCGTCCCGTTCGACGTCGGCGTCCGTGTGGGTCCTGAGCCACTCCTCGACGCGGTCGCCAGCCGCCGTCTCGTCCTCGTGGCTGGGGATCGAGACGAGTTCGCGGGTCAGATCGCGCGTGTCCATGTCCCCGGATGGAAGGCCCGGGATTTGATACTGCCGGCCACAACTACGTGGAAATATTCGACCCCACGGGGGGGTCGGAGTTGTTCACGGGCCTACAGCCGACAGTAGTCGGCGGGTGGACTGCGTAGCGACGCGTGTCCTGTGACGGCCGCTCACTACAGGTCGTATGCCATGACCGTCGAGCGGTCGTTCGCCTCGGCGCGCCGGGCCGCCTCTTCGACGAGTTCCTCGACTTCCCCGTCGAGTGCCTCGAACAGTTCGGCGGACACCTGATAGTCATCGAGCGCTTCTCTGACGCCGGTTTTGACGATGAGATCGGTCATCCATCCTGTAGTGTTTCGGTGAGTATAAAGAGGCTGTCGGATTGTACGTCTGCCGACCGACGACGTGTCCGGTGAGGGGGCCGTCACGGGTTCCAGGAGAACCGACCGTGATATCGATACCGATAGTACTACTACCGCTGACCGCGGGGGGTGATTCATGCCCGAGTGTCAGAACTGTGGCGCACACGTCACTGCTCGCTACGCGCAAGTGTTCACGCCCAACGGGATTGACAATCCACGCGCTTGCCCCGAGTGTGAAGACATGACGCGCGGTGGGGACGGACCCCGCAAGAAGAAGACCTGAGGAGTCTTCCTCGGGCACAGCCGTCACAATGCGACACGAACACTGACACTACCCGTACGTAACTCGGTGACGCTGTTCCGCGTCCCGGGTGCCGACAGTGTCAGTGACGTATACCCGACAGTGTGATGTGGCCGCCGCCAAATCGGTTGCTATGACAGTCGAGACCTGGACGTCCGCGAGGGTCCGCGAACTCCACGAGGCGCTGGTCGCGCTGTACGGTCCGGTCGAGCGCGACGGCGGCCACGGAACCGACGCTGCGCCCGGCGACGGGGTCAGACAGCTCCTGACGACCATCCTCTCGCAGAACGTCGCCGACGAGAACACCAGTCGTGCGGCCGCGAATCTCTTCGAGACCTACCCCGACTTCGCCGCGATCGAGGAGACAGCAGTCGAGGAACTGGCCGAGGTGGTCCGTGTCGCCGGTCTCCCGGAGACGAAGGCCGAACGCATCCAGCGTGCCCTCGGGGCGGTCCGCGAGGAGACCGGCGGCACCTACTCGCTGGCCTTTCTCGACGCGATGGACACCGACGACGCCAGGACCTGGCTCACCGACATCAAAGGGATTGGTCCGAAGACTGCGAGCGTCGTCCTGAACTTCCACTTCGGGAAGCCGACGATGGCCGTCGACACACACGTCGAGCGGGTCTCGAAACGGTTCGGTCTCGTTCCCGCCTCGGCGTCGAACGCACGCGCACACGACGAACTCGACGTGCTCGTGCCCGACGAACTGACCTACCCGCTGCACGTCCTGCTCATCCGCCACGGCCGGACTCACTGCAGCGCCCGTGACCCCGACTGTGACAACCCAGTCTGCGCGGTGTACTGCGACTGCGAGGCCTGTTGAGCGTCCGCTCCGGGAGCGACGAAAAACTGCCCGTCTGGGACGCCGGACGCGGTCACTCACAGTCGGGCCCGGACGGATCTCGAGATCCAGTGACCAGTCGATCCGGCCGCAGTGTACCGCCATCGTTTACTAGTCGCCACCCCTCGACGCGTGTATGGAATCGGCCCTGGGCTTTCACTCACTCGAGAACGAACGGGCGGCGTCGCTCGCGGTCGAAGGGACGTTGCCCGACTGGCTTACCGGAAGTCTCGTACGCAACGGCCCCGGGAGTTTCGCAGTCTCCGAGGGGGGAAGTGTCGACCACTGGTTCGACGGGCTGGCAATGTGCTATCGGTTTACCTTCGACCCTGGAAACCGGGCAGGCGGCTCTATCAGCGGAGCGGAAGACGCCGTCCACTACCGGAATCGGTTCCTCGAGACCGACGCCTACGAGGAGGCACAGGCGGGAGAATTCAATGGTGGCTTCGCCACCGGCGAGACGACACTCCGGGAGCGGCTCAGGGGGCTGTTTACCGAGCCGTACGACAACACCAACATCATCGTCGAGCGGGTCGGGGACCGCTACCTCGCGCTGACCGAGTCACCGCGGGCCGTCGTGATCGATCCCGATACCCTCAGCGTCGAGGGGGACCTCCAGTACGATGGGTCCGAACCCTCTGGCCAGCTCGTGTGTGCGCACTTGAAACGCGACCCCGCGACAGGAACGCTGTTCAACATCGAAACGGAGTTTGGCCGCACCAGCACCTACCACGTCCACGCCGTATCGGACGACGGCGGCCGACGACACGTCGGAAGCGTCGAGACGGACGCCCCGGCGTATATGCACAGCTTTGCGCTGACTCCACGCTACGTCGTCCTCACGGAGTTTCCGCTCCGGGTCAATCCGCTGGCCTTCTTCAAACCCGGGCGACAGGGTCCTTTCATCGAACAGTTCGAGTGGCAGCCAGACCGCGGGACGCGGGTGATCGTCATCGACCGGTCCAGCGGCGAGATGATCGCCGAACCGGTGACGGACGCTGTGTTCGGCTTCCACCACGTCAATGCCTTCGAGCGCGACGGTGGGACGGAGTTGGTGTTCGATCTCGAGACCATCCCGGACGCGACGGCGATCGGTGAACTCTCCCTGGACAGCCTTCGACAGGGAAACCTCGACGCCGTTGCCGGTCGTCTCGAACGGTTCAGCGTCGACCTCGGTGGCGTGACGGGGACGGCCCGGTACGACACTGATGACGCGGCTGTGAGCCGGGAGATGCTGTACGACGACGGCACCGCACTGCCGACCGTCTCGCCGGCGCGGTGGTGCCGGCCACACCGCTACGTCTACGCGATGAGTCTGGACCAACCGGCGACCGAGTGGGCCACCGGCATACTGAAATACGACACACAGACCGGCGACGTGACCGAGTTCGAGGACGGTGGTACCTACTTCGGCGAGCCGATCTTCGTTCCCCGAGCAGACGGACCAGAGGACGCAGGCGTCGTGCTCACGGTGTCGCTGGACACTGGTGCCAGTCGTTCCCGACTGGTCGTTCTCGACGGCGAACGCTTCGAAGAACGGGCGCGAGTCGACCTTCCACACGCTGTCCCGTTCGATTTCCACGGCCGGTACTTCCCGGAAATCCGGGCGAGTGCAGCGGCGTGACACTGTCGGCTGTACGCTCGTGAAATTTCGACACCCCGTAGGGTCGAATATCTCACGAAGGTATCGCCGACAGCCTCGTAGCGATTGCTGTAAGCCATTGCCGGATCGACCGCAGGACGCGACGCGGTCGAAACGGAATTCGTTACAGCAATCACTATCGGTCGGTGGCTCTACAGGGGCGGCAACCAGCCCCGGCAAGCGAAAGGACTAATCAGTCCGGTCCGAATCTGGACGTGTGTCAGAGAAAACAGCGTCGCGGTTTCTGATAATTTCGGCTACCGTCTGCGTCCTGGCGTGTCTGGGGGCAGTACTCGTTCCAGTAGCGACAGGCGCGTCCCGCGCATTCACCGGGAGCGTCACGACGAGTGGACTCCTCGGACTCGTGTTCACCGTCCGGAACGTCCAGTTGCTCCGTGCGACCGGTGAACCGAGTCTTCCGCCCGCGGTCCTCACGACGATCTTTGGTGGGTGGTTCATGGTGGCGCCGTTGCTCTACACTGATCGCGTTTTCTACAACAATCCCTACGATCTATCAACAGTCTCGGGCGTCGTGTCGGCGTCGGTTCGACCGAGTCGCTCGGCTGCAGTTTCACGCTGTCCGGACGCGGGCACCCGCTCCGAGATGGTCCCGAGGCCAAACGGAGGCATATTGTTGTAGACGGCCTCGTACTCTCGATCTCCGACGAGAAAGGTCTCGTGCCAGATTCCGACATCTCCGTCGCTCCCGACTTCCTGGTTGTACTCGTGCCAGGCTGGCAAGTGTTCCTGATCCGGGTCGCGTGCGTACTCGTGTAGGTCCTCGAACGAGCGCCAGTACATGAACAGCATGTGGTTGCGAATTCCGAGATTTCGCTGGTAGCCGAGCAGCCCGCTGTCGGGGTCTGCTTCGAGTTCTCGCAACATTCGTGGCATCGCCAGAAAGACTGGAAGCCACTTGTGGACTTTCCAGAGCGTGTTGATTCGCATCCCGATCCGGAACACGACGAAGTCCCCTTCGACATCTGCGGTCACGCGTTCGGAAATAATGTCTTCGCTCATCGCTTATTCTCCGGTGTCTATCTGTGTGCGCTCGGTCTGGCTGTCACGGCGCCTGGACCACAGCACTCCACTGTACAGCAGCGCTGCCACGACGACGAGTGTAAACACTACTAACCAGCCGAGTGCGACCGACCCGACGAGCTGACTCTCGTATGGACCGATGACATCAGCCGGCGGTTCGTTCGGATTTGGGCCAAAGTGTTGCGTAATGACCATCGTGGCCAGAACAAAAAAGAGGACCATCCAGTACCGGACGCCGGCACGGTTTTGCCAGCCGAGATACAATCCCAGACCCACGAACGGATACGCCAGTAAACTGACCGTGAACGCATTGACCTCGGGTATCAGCGGCCACCCGACGTGATTGCCCCGAATGATATGATCGATATGATGGCCAGCACCGAATAGAAGGACAAAGAATACGAGAAAGAGGAGTCGCAGTGGTAGCTTTTTACCGGTCACCCCTGAATCACGCAGCCAGGTCCGGATGGTGTGTCCGTTCCACATGAACAGCCCCGACAGTGTCAACAGCGGGCACACGATCACCTGGAGGACCAGATCACACAATGGTTTTTGAGCCATTTATGGACATTGAGTTTTCTCGAAGGCTATTATTGTAAATCTTACTAACACAATAAATATTTGTATACGGAGTTTGAGAATACGCGGATATATATTACGGAACTGGTTATTATCAACCCGGAGCAGTAGGCTCTCGACAGAAGCGTACACGCCGATCAGCAGTCGCGTGTCGAAACGGTAATTCGGTACAGCAATCACTATCAGTCGTCTGCCGGACGCGTGCTGGTGCGTTGTTTCTGATCGGATCTGGCCGTGTGTCGCCAGTTCCCGTGTCGACACCATGCATATCCACACCCGGACGTGATTTGCTCAAGACATACCCTCACAAATCTCGACTTTCACTGTCTGTACCGATTGATATCGTGTCTTGACGTGTGACAGAGTCACGTCCGGGTGGATAGGCGAGGACCGCGCCGACGAGATTCGTTGCTGCGATTGAAAGCCAGACGCCGGAGGGACCCCACCCGAAGATGAGGAACGGATCCAGAGCGATGTTCAACCCGACGGACCCCGCAACCACCAGCATCGGTGTGACGGTATTCCCCGCTCCCCGCATCAGCGCCATGAACGTGACGAATCCGAACAGGAACACCAGCCCGAGTGATATGAGTCGCATGTAGACGGTCGCCAACTCCAGTACCTGCGGGGATGGTCCGATCACACGGAGGACGTCGTCGATGAACACGTATCCCAGTCCGCCGAGACCGAGCGCCCCGAGAACCGACAGCGTGATAATCTGTGAGGCAGCCGCCGTCGCCAGTGATCGATCACCCGACACCTCCGCGTCGCGTGCGGGAACCAACGTATGGATTACTCCTCGAGCGTGACCGCACGCTGGGCAGCGTTCCGGAGGGCGTCCGAGCGACCGTACTCTCCCGGAGCGACGGCGACAGTCTCGACGCCCCGCCGGGCCGCCCGCTCGAGGACGGGTTTGAAGTCGGTGTCCCGCGAGACAACGACGAGCACGTCGACGGTTCCCTCGGTCGCCGCCGCGGTCGCGTCCACCGCCAGACGCACGTCGACGTCGCCGCTCGTGGTCACCACCTCGAACCCCCGTGCTTCCGCTGCCTGGAGGAGTTCCGGCGGCGCGTGCTCGTCCAGATAGAGCCGTACAATCGCGAGGCGGCCCTCCGAGGCGGCGACCTCGCGGACCTCGTCCAGGTCCACGTCGAACTCCTCGCGGAAGACGTTCGGGCCGTCGACGAACAGGCCGACCCGCCGCTCGCTCCCGGCTCGCAACGTATCCAGCAGTCCCATGCGCACAGTTCACGCCGCCCCGACATATACTGTCGGCCAAGGCATCACTCGACGGTGACGCTTTTGGCCAGGTTTCGCGGTTTGTCGATCGATCGTCCCAGCCGCGCGGCGACGTGGTAGGCCACCAGTTGCAACTGCACGTTCGCCAGCACGCTCACGGCCCGCGGGTGTGTCTCCGGCACCTCGAGTACGTGGTCGGCGTACCGCTCGACGTCGCTCGCACCGTCGGTCACGGCCACCACCGGCGCGTTGCGCGCCTCGACCTCTTTGACGTTCCCGATGGTCTTGCGCGCGAGTTCGCCGTCGCCGGTCACGATGGCACAGACCGGCGTGTTCTCGGTCACCAGCGCCAGCGGCCCGTGTTTCAACTCCCCGGCGGCAAACCCCTCCGCGTGCTTGTAGGTGATCTCTTTCATTTTCAGCGCCCCCTCGAGCGCGACCGGGTAGTGGTAGCCCCGCCCGATGAAGAAGTACGCCGACGCGC
>CAYYHG010000046.1:0-19001 GCA_964471665.1 uncultured Halobacteriales archaeon
CGGACTCCACGACGCTCGCCAGCGACGACGGGCCCGCGGCGTAACTCCCCTTCCGGGGGTGGAGTGGACCTCTCTCCGGGCGGGGAGTGTCCGGTCGCCAGCGCCACCGGAGTCGGCCCCCGGCGACGGGGTTCGACGCCGGGAGTGAGAGCGGTCACTCCGAGACGAGTGGCACACACCGGACGGGGCGGTCGGCTTCGAGCAGGAGATTCTGTGCGGTGCTGCCGAAAACCATCTTGCCGACCGGCGACCGCTTGCGGATGCCGATGACGAACTCCTCGGGACCCCACTCCTCGGCAGCCGCGAGCAGGTCCTCGATGGGTTCGTTCCCGCGGACGAACTGGTCGCGTTCGACCGACGTCCGGTCGTCGAGCGCCGCCTCGAGGACGTCGAGTCCGTCTTCGCCCTCGCGGACGTCGTCGGCAGTCGTCTTCTCGCCGCCGACCAGCGAGTTGACGAGGTAGACGGCGTCGTCGGGGCCGACACGCCCGGTCAGGTACTCGGTCAGTCGTTCGCTCGTGTCTTCGCCGTCGGTCCCCACCAGTAGTCGAACCATGTCCGACGGTTCGGCGCCGGGGCTGAAAACGACATCGACGCGGCTCCGGGGACTGGCTTGCTGGACCCCGCGAGACTGCCGGTTTCGCCGGTGCCCAAAGCATTAGGCACCCAACTTACACAAGCCTGGAACGTATAAGTCGGACGTGAAGAAGTCCCAGCTCGAACGGGGAAAAGAAATCCACAAGGAGACGGGTAATACGTTCTACTACGCGACCCGTCTGCTCCCCGCCCGGATTCGGACCCCGACGTACGTTCTCTACGGGTTCTTTCGCGTCGCAGACGAAGTCGTCGACGGCGACAACGGCCTGTCGCACGCGGAGCAGCGCAGCCGCCTGAAGGGAATCCGTCAGGCTGCCCTCGGCAACGCGGAGGCGGAGGAACCCGTCGTCGACGCCTTCGACGAGATCCGTCGGGGCCACGGCGTCGACGACGAGGAGATTCACGCCTTCGTCGACGCCATGCTCTCCGATATCGACACTGACCGCTACGAAACCTACGCCGACCTCGAGGAGTACATGCGCGGGTCGGCGGCCGCAGTCGGCCACATGATGATGACGCTGATGGCCCCCGAGGATCCCGACCGCGCGCGGTCCCACGCGGGCGCTCTCGGCGAAGCCTTCCAGCTGACGAACTTCGTCCGCGACGTCCGCGAGGACATCCGCGACCTCGATCGGGTCTACCTCCCGATGGAGACGATGCGAGAAAACGGCGTCACGGTCGAACAACTCCGCGACGAGGAGTGTACGCCGGGGTTCAGGCGGGCCGTCCGGACGGAACTCTTGCGCGCCGAACAGCGCTACCGCGAGGGGGTCGCCGGTATCGAGTTTCTCCCCGAGGACTGCCAGTTTCCCGTGTTGCTGGCCGCGACACTGTACGCCGAACACCACCGGCTCATCCGCGAGCAAAACTACGACGTCCTCTCGGAGCGGCCGTCCCTCTCGACCGCCCGCAAACTGTGGGTCGTCGCGCGGACGTGGTGGAACTGGCGGCGGTTCGAGGACCCCGTGACAGTTTTCCGGCGGGTCAGCCCCGTCCCGGACGCGGAGTCGGCGCCCGTCGACGCCGAGGACCACCAGCACGTTCCACAGAGCGGTCACCCCGAGTGACGGCCGGGGACCCGACGCCAGACGGCGAAGTCGAACCGGTCCAGCCGGACCAGTCCCGCCGCAAACAGGAGTGCGACCGCCACCGGCACCCAGGCGCGGTAGAAGACGTTGACCACGCCCCACAGCAACACGAAACTCACCAGGTCGTCGAGGACGAACGGACACGACCGGACACGCGCCAGCAAGGCACCGCGCTCGAAGGCGGCGTCGACCAGTGCCGTCCCGACCGTCGCCGAGAGCACCCAGCCGGCGAAGTTCAGCCACGGGACGCCGTAGTAACTCCCCGTCTCGTAGGCCCAGAACCCCAGCGCCACCGCCGCCGGATCCAGCACGAGGTCGACCGCGACGACTGCCCCGACGACGACGGGCACCCGGACGAGCGCTGACTGGGCCCGCTTGCCCAGCAGGAGCAGACAGAGCAGGTAGGCGTTCAACACGAGCGGCAGAAAGAACACGGGTAGCCCCAGGGGGACGGTGTCTGCGAGCATCGGTCCGAGCGGTACCTCGTAAGCGAACTCGCCGTACGGGAGGCCGGTCGTCGCGCCGACGAACTCGACGCCGTAGGCGTAGGCCGCCAGCGCGACCAGGGCGAGCGCCGCCCGGCGTCCTACGAGCGGCAGGAGGCCCGCGACGAGCGGAAGGCGCATCACGAGAACGCCCGCGAGCACGAGATAGGGATTGAACGCGAGAACCGGCGGGAGCAACCCCTCGGCACTGGCGATCAGCAGGACCGCACCCACTGCCGGGAAGACGAGGGCGATGGTGAACCGGTTGCGCGCGACGAGGGCGTCCAGGCGCCGCTCCAGCGACTGCCGGTCGGTCCGATCGGCCGCCTCAGCCATAGGTGACCACCCAGATGCCACCCAGTGTCAACACCATGCCCGCGAGGGTGTTGACGACCGGGAACCACCAGTAGGCCCGGTCGACGTCGACATCGAGGGCACGGATGGTGCCGACAAACAGCGGGTAGCCGGCGAAGACGGCGCCGAGAAAGGGGTGGAGAAGCGCCATGACGACCGCGGCGGCGAGCCAGCAGGCGCCACAGTAGACCATCGCTCCCCGCTCGCCGAGGACCGTCGCCGTCGTTCGGATCCCGGCCTCGCGGTCGGGTTCGATGTCGGGAATCGCCGAGAAGGTGTGCATCGCCATCGTCCAGAGCCAGCCCCCGACGACTGCGAAGACCGGCGGGAACTGGCCGGCGACCGCAGTGTAGGCGACGACGCCCGGCAGGACGTACAGCCCGTTCGACAGCGAATCGAAAACGGGCGTGGTCTTGAACCGCAGGGGCGGGGCGCTGTACTGCGTTCCGAGCGCGTAGAATCCGGCCAGTGCGTAGAGACCCGTTATCGGGAGGAACGGAACGAGGAACACACCGGTTGCGGTCGCCAGATAGACGACCATCACGACGAGGGCGTCCCCACTGTAGCGGACCTCGCGGCCCTCCTCGTCTTTTTTTGGGTTGTACTCGTCGACGTCGGCGTCGTAGATGTCGTTGACGCCGTACAGGAAGACGTTCGCGGGCACCAGGAAGTACAGGAACGCGAGGACGGCGGGGAGCGAGAAGAACTCCGCGGACGACCCGGCCGCGTAGACGACGCCGACGACGACGGGGCCGGCCAGGTACAGCCAGAAGCGCGGGCGCGACATCCAGAACAGGTATCCCAGAAGGGACTGCTCGGAGGGGGTGAGCGTGGCGATTCTGTCGGTGACCCTCGTCATGTCCTATCGCTGATCCTCGATGAGCGCGTTCGCGGTGTGTTCGCCGCTTATGAGACACATCGGCACGCCGACGCCGGGCGTGGTAAACGACCCCGTGTAGTAGAGCCCGTCGACGGCCGACGACCGGTTCGAGGGGCGCAACAGCGACGTCTGCCGGAGGGTGTGGGCGAGTCCCAGGGCCGTCCCCTCGGTTGCGTTGTATCGCTCGCCGAAGTCGGAGACGCTGAACTGCTCCTCGACGACGATCCGATCCCGGAGGTCGACGCCGGTGTTGTCTGCGATGTCCGCGAGCATCTTGTCGCGGTAGGACTCGCGGATCGACTCGCCGTCGTGGAGTCCCGGCGCGACGGGGACGAGCACGAAGAGGTTGCTGTGGCCCGCCGGCGCGACGCTGTCGTCGGTCTGAGAGGGGACACAGATGTAGTAGGCGGGTTCGTCGGGCCAGGCAGGGTCGTCGAATATCTGGTCGAAGTGGTCGTCCCAGTCTGTCGGGAGCACGAGCGTGTGGTGGGCCAGCGGGTCGACGTCGCCCTCGACACCCAGGTAGACGAGGAACGCGGAGGGAGCGTAGGTGCGATCCTCCCAGTAGTCGTCGCTGTACTGGCGTTCGTGCTCCGGGAGGAGGTTCCGCTCGACGTGGGCGTAGTCCGCGTTGCACACCACGTGGTCGGGGTGGTAGGTCCGGCCGGCGGTCTCGACGAGAAAGCCGTCTTTCCGGCGCGTGATCTCCGTGACCTCGCGGCCGGTCTCGTAGGTGACGCCCTGCTCGCGACCCAGTTCGACCACGCCGTCGACGACGGCACCCATGCCACCGTCGGGGTAGTAGACACCGAGGTTGAAATCGACGTGACTCATGATGTTGTACAGCGCCGGGGTGTTCCGGGGTGATCCCCCGAGAAACACCAGCGTGTACTGCATGATCTGCTGGAGTTTCGGGTTGTCGAAGTACCGCTCGACGTGGCCCTGCATCGACCGCAGGAGTGTCAGACCGACGGGCGTCGCCCGCATCACGTCGAGGTCGACGAAATCGCGCGGCCGCGAGCGGTCCTCGTAGACGAAGTTCTCCATCGCCGTCTCGTAGTGGCGCTTGCTGGTGGCGAGGTACTCGTCGAAGGTCTCGCCCGCCCCGTCCTCGTAGTCCTCGAAGACTTCGCGCATGTACGCCGGGTCCCCGCGGGCGTCACACTGATCGCCGTCCTTGAAGAAGATGCGGTAGTGGGGATCCAGTTGCTGGAGGTCGTAGTACTCGTCGGGTGCCGTACCGAAGTGACCGAAAAAGCGCTCGAAGACGTCGGGCATCATGTACCAGGACGGTCCCATGTCGAACCGGAAGCCCTCGGCGTGGAGGCGGCTGGCGCGCCCGCCCAGTTGCTCGTTTTTCTCCAGCACGCGCACGTCCGCACCGGCGTCGGCGAGGTAACACGCGGTCGAGAGGCCGCCGAATCCTCCGCCGACGACGGTTACCGTCGACTGAGCGAGGTCTGTCATTACTACGATTTGTGGGGCCGAGAGCATAAGCCGGTTTCCAAACCAGTGAGGTACCGTCCGGGCCAGCGGGAGGCCCCCGCCGGGAAACCAGACTACTTCTGGCTCGCGTCCGAGGCGGAGATATGGACGGACAGACGGCAGTCGTCACTGGCACCAGCAGGGGAATCGGTGCGGCAGTCGCCCGACGGTTCGCCGACGCCGGAGCCCGCGTCGTCATCTGTGCCCGCGAGGCCGACGCCCTGGAGGCGGTCGCGGGGGAGATTCGCGAGGCAGACGGGACGGTCACCGCGATGCGGGCAGACGTTCGCGACGAGTTCGATGTCGAACGGCTGATGGAACGGGCCGCCCGCGGGAGCGACAGCATCGACACCGTGGTCGCCAACGCCGGCGTCTACCACGGCGACCCCGGCGCGACGCCGCTCCCGGCCGAATCCTACGCGGCCTTCGACGACCACCTCCGGACCAACGCCCGCGGCGTCTTCGCCACCATCCGGGAAGCCGGACCCCACCTGGCACCCGGGGCGCGCGTGCTCGTCACCTCCGGCGCGGTCGCACGGGAACCGGAGGCTGGCTTCGGGTCGTATGCCGTCTCGAAGGCGGCCGCCGAGGCCGTCGCCGCGCAGTTCGCCGCCGCGTTCGACCAGCCCGTCGGTGTCGTCGACCCCGGACAGGTCGCCACCGACCTCGCCGGCGACCGCGGCTTCGATCCGGCGGACGTCGCCGACCAGTTCCTCTGGGCCGCCCGCGACGCCGACCCAGAAACCGTCGACGGTGCCGTCCTCGACCGCCGCAACTGGCGCGAGGCGACCCGCTGAACCGGAGGGTTTATTAATTCTACAGCTCGAATTAATAGTAACGTGTCCAGTAACGCAACGGCGAAAGCCCGTACGACCGTCAGGGGAGTCTCGCCGCTGGGGATCGCAGGGACGGCGCTTTTCGCCGTCCTCTCGGGGATCGGGGTCGTCGCGGGCGCCCGGAAGGTGCTCGTCATCTCGTGGGTGGCGTTCGCGGCGATGGCCCTCGGAGCCGCCGCGGCCAGGACCACGGTCACCTCGTACCCTCGCCGGCTGGTGTGGGGGTACGGGCTGGCCAGCGGCGCGATGGTCACGAGTTCGGCGGTCTTCCTGCTCCCGCAGGCGATCGGGCTGGCGCCACGCGTCGGCGGGTTCGGCGTCGCGGCCGGGCTCCTGATCGGGTACGCTGCCCACGTCGTGGGCCACCGCGTCGGCCACGTGGACGTGGGACTGGACCTGACGGCCGCACAGATCACCGCCCACGCCCTCGCGGCCGGGCTGATCATCGGCCTGATCTACACCTCGATGCCGGCACTCAGCCTCCTGCTCGGGCTGGCGATCGTCTCCCACAAGGGACCCGCGGGCTACGCCGCTGCCAACCGCCTGCAGGAGGCCGGCAAACCCGTCTCCGCACTCCTGTTGCCCGCGGCCGCGGTCGGAATCACCGCCATCCCCGCCGCCCTCCTGTCGGTGCCCGCGGTCCCGGCGGTCAACGCCGCCATCTTCGGGTTCGCCGCCGGCGTCTTCCTCCACGTGGCCATGGACTTTTTGCCCTCCTGCGAGGTCGGCGGCGAGGTCGACGAGGTGTGTTCGCTCTCCGAGCGGTCACACGACCTGCTGGACCGCCTGCGGATCCACGCCGTCGCGAGCACGCTGCTGGGCGGCCTGGCCGTTCTCCTCGCGTGGCTCGTCGTCTAGAGTTCCCGGCGCGTCTCGGGGTTGTGTAGCTCCCACAGCACCTCGGGGAGGAAGGCGTCTAGGTGGTCGACCACCCGCCGTTCGGAGACGTTCAGCCCGTCGCAGTGGTCGTGGGCCGCCTCGCGGACCGAGACGTGGATGTCCCCGCCCTCGCGGGCGGTCAGGTCGCCGTCCTCGACGGTCACCGCCAGCGGAAACACCGAACACCGGGCCGGCTTCCAGTCGTGTTCGGCGTGCAGGGCACACAGGCCGTCGTCGCGGAGGAAAAAACACGCCTGGCCGTCCACGTCGACGTGCTCGTCGCGCTCTTTCGATTCCCGGCGGACGAAGTCCTCCCCGCGAACCTCCGTGGTCGCCTCCGAGAGCGAGGCACACTCGGCGAGCTGGAGGAAGTCGGGTTCGTAGAGCATGACGCCGTGGTGACAGCACCACGTACAGCCGTCGACACACTCGAAGGTCAGCTCCGGGTCGAAGTCCACGACTACCTCTCTGCCGGGATGGACCTCCACACAACAGTCGCTTCCGGCGTCGGACGCGGCGGTCTGGCCGCTGGGGTCGGCGTCAGTGGACACGCACTCTCGTTCGCCATCGAAGGACAAAAGCCCCGCGCTCCGGGGGAACGGCGATCGAGTCCGGCGGGACCCGCGAGGACGCCGCCAGCCACTGTCAGGACGTGCGTCGGTCGTCTCCGGATTCAGGAACCACCGGAACCGCTTCAGTAATGTCCGACGGCAGTTTCAGCTATACTCCCGCCAGCGGTAGCCACACTGTTTGCACTTGAAAAAGCGTGTCGGTGGCTCGTCGGCCGAGGCCGTCTGTTTGATCGTGTACCACGCCTCGCCGTGTCCACACTCCTTGCAGGTCACGTCGTCGGCGGTTGGCTTGCCCTCGAAACTCGCCCCTTCCTCGGTCTCGATGAGGTCCTCGTCGGACTGCTCGTCGGTGCTGACGAACACCGCGGCGCGGTCCTCGTCTCTCGCAACGCGGGCTCCGCAGGACGAACACACCATCTCGTCGCCGTCGGCGTGCGTCATCGAACCACACTCCTCACAGAACTGGACCATACCCGATCCAGTCTCTCGCGGATAATAGGGTCTTGCGTTTCGTCGCGTGGTTACTGGGACCGTCGCCGGTGATCATCCCGCGCTCACGTCGACCCAGAGGTGTGTCTCCCGGTAGGCGGTGTCGACGCTCGGATTCTCGGGTGGGGACTCCCGGTACAGCAGGAAGGTCAGCCGCATGTCTTCTCCGACCAGCGTCGGGCGGACCGTGTACGGCTGTTCCCGGGTGTCGTTGTGTGACAGGCTGGTCTGGAACCGACGCAGTTCCTCGGTTTCGACCACGCGGACGGTGGTCACGTTCGCGGTGCGATTCGACGCAGTCGGGCTCGATTCCCCGGTGGCCGTCTCGAACGCCACCCGCTGCAGCTCGACGACCACAGTGTAGTCGACGGGTTCGTGTTCCTGATTTCCGATCCCGACCACCAGTTCGCGGCCCTCGCCGGCGACGAACTCCGTCGGGTAGTCGGCAGCGACCAACTCGCCGTCCTCGTCCTCGGTCAGCAGGTAGAACTCGGTGAACGTCTCGCCCTGCTTCGGAACAGCTACCGCATACGCGACCGAGGAGACCGCCAGCACGATACTGAGCACCAGAAGGACGTTCAGCGCCGCGTCGGTCCGGGACTCAGGTGCGAGGAGTTCGGCACGCGCGGTGTCGAGCCACGCGCGATACGGCGTGTGAAAGCGGTCCTCCGGTGGCAACTCCCAGCGGCGTCGCGCCGCGAACCACGTCGCACAGACGGTAAAGCCGCTCGTCGCGACCATGATCGGCACCAGTCGGATGCCCCACGGCGTAAAGTTCAACACGAGCCCGATCAGCGGCACGATTGCGATGCTCAACCCAAACGAGAGGGCGACTCGCTCGATACCGTCGATACCGCGGTCACCGACCCCCTGGAGGGTCTCGGCTGTCGCGTCTGCGTCTGTCTCCCCGGTGTCGGCTCCTGCCGGATCCGGTTCGTCGGTCGGTGACTGGCCAGCCTCGGGGAACAGCGCGGCAATGAACGCGTAGCCAGGAACGAACAGCACGAACGGGAGCCCGAGAACGACCCGGAGCGGTGTCCCGTTGACGAGCGGAAGAAACACCGCCAGGTTGACTGCGGCGACAACTGCGAGTACCGCGGCCAGGTCGGCCGGGAGCCGCCGCACACCCGGCGGTAACAGGCGCCACCAGTTTCGGGCCCGTTCGCGGTCCATTGTCCGGGTACAGGCGAGTTCTCGACAAAAAAGGCGCGGTTGCACCCACAGAGACGTCGAGCAGACGGCGAGCAATGTAGGACCGTGTGGCTCGTCGCCTAGAGTTCCCGGCGCGTCTCGTACAGCAATCACTATCAATCGTCACCCACTTCTCCGCGCTGTGCCGGGGTGGTGTCGAGCAGCGACTGCGCGGCGTCGACGGCCTCCTGGCTCGCCGCGTCGATGGCCTCCGGTGCGAAAACGGTCTGTTCGTAGAGTTCGGTGAGTGTTCGTAGCGCTGCGTGTGTCTCGGGATCCAGTCGCTGGTCGCACGCCGCCAGGAATTCCCGGGGTGTCTGTGACTGTCCCACGTCGAACCGGTCTGTCAGCGCCGCTCGGACAGCTGTGTACGCGGCGATCACTGCTCGGTCACTTGCCCCGGTCGACAGCGCGTCGCGGGCGTCGGCGAGCGGTGAGCGATCGGGTGACTCCGTCGATTTGGGGGGCTCCTCTGTAGGAGGGACTGACTCGTCGGCCACGGGTTTCTGGTCGTCGCCGTCACGTCGTCGCCACCGCCAGGCGAGGACGCCGCCACCGAACAGGAGAACGGCGGCGAGGACGCCGCCACCGAACAGGAGAACGGTGACGAGGTCCCCGCGCGTCCAGGCGAGGAACTCACCAGTGGGTCCCCCACTGTTGCCGTCGGCAGTCTGTCCCGTTTGACCGACGGCCCCAGCCAGGTCGGACTCGTTGAGGCGCGTCTCCGCGCGTGCCGACTCGAGGTTCGTCCTGCTGCCGTCGAACCGGGCCCGCACCGGCACCGGCTCGACCACCTCGGACCCCGTCACTGCTGTGACCGGGACAGTTGCCTCGTACTGTCCTCCGTCGTCTGTCCGGACTGTTCGCGTGACGTTACCCACGGTCACTACGACCGGCTGGGACGGGACAGCGGTCGTGTCTCCATCGGCCGAGAGCGCGACGAGTTCGCCGTCAACCACGACCCCAGCCGACGTGATCCGCGCACTGGCAGACAGGTCGGTCGGCGAGCCACGGATCACCAGTCCCGTCGACGCGTTTACTGGCCCGATTGCCCGATTTTCCGGCACGACGACGGCGTCGACTGGCGCACTGGACGGTGGAATACCGGCCGGGACGGTCCCCGACAGTTGTGCTGTCCCGTCACTGTCCGTCGCTGTCTCGCCGAGTGCGCCACCGGACAGCGTGACACCCATCGGCACGCCCGGCACGGCGCGACCATCGACGGAGAGAACTGCTTCGACGGTGAATGCTTCGCCGAATCGTGCACTGTCGGGGGTGGTAGCTAGTTCGAGCGACGGGTCGACCTGTTCGACCGCCAGGGTGACGTTTGTCGTCGTTCCGAGGTACTGGGAGGTCGGATCTGGCTGGTATCGGACTGGCACGGTCGCTGTGTCTACCCGGACGAGGATCGGCCGGTAGGTCACCGAGAACGTGCCGTTCGGGCCGGTCGTGGTTTCCATCGTGCGCTGTCCGACCCGTATCCGAACCGAACGGTCGGCGACGGCGGTGTCGTTTGCGGTCACGAGTCGCCCGCGAACGTCGACCGGGTCCACGAACGAGGCGACCGTCCGGTTCGTACTGGCGGTGAGCTCCGTCTCGACGAACGTCTCGGCCCGGACCTCGTCCTGGAGTTCGGTGACGTTCTGGACAACACGCTGGACGCGTCGCCTGATGTCCGAGGTGTTCTCACCGGTCCCGTTCTCGATCGACCGGAGGGACAGAGTTACGCTCCCCCCGACCTGTCTGATCTCGCGCTCGAGTTGCCGGAGACGGCGGGCCTGTTGTCGTGCCGCCGCCGGATCACCCCGGGCCCGGGACTCGCGGTACGCGGTGTACGTGTCGTCGTATTCCTGTCGGAGCGCAGTGAACCGTGACTGGCCGTTTTGGGCTCGTTCGAATGCGGTCTGGTCTTCCGTGTCGGATCCGGAGTCCTCGTCACCTTCCGTGTCGGATCCGGAGTCCTCGTCAGTCTCCCCGGCGACGTCGACGTACTGGCCCAGTCGCTGTTCGAATCCCTCACCGAACACGTCGTCTGCCCGCTCGTACTGTCCCTGGGAGACGCGGATCGAGTTCTCGCGAAGCCGGTCGGTGAGGCGGCCGGACAGCCAGTTCCTGAGCCGATCCGAATCGCCCCGCTCGCCGACTGTCTCCGGGTTCTCGTGCTGTGTGGCGTTGGTCTCGTTGGTCGGCTGGGCGGCAACGCTCTCGGTCGCGACGCCGACAGTCCCGAGAATCGCGACAGCGACGAGTACTCCGAGGACGGTGAGTCCGACAACTGTCGCGACGGATCGGTGCACACTGTATTCGTGGATGACCACGAATAAAAATGCCATAGATGGGACTCTGTCGACGCGCGGTTGTGTGCAAAAGACGCCACGGTAACAGACGGTCACGCGAGGCTGTGCCAGGCTTCGCCGCGTCTCCGATCCGTTTTCGGAGTCCCGACGGTCGCGACCGCCAGCAGTACGACCGAACGGGACACGACCTGCCGTACGATGTCGCGGTCGGAAGGGCGTGCGTTCGCTCGACTCGCCGCGCGAACCAGAAATTTCAAATCCGTGCCAGTAGTGATGCGGGCAATGCGAGTCACCCGGCGTTTCTGGACAATCGCAACTGTCGGGGTTGCTCTCGCCGGGTGGGGAAGTCTCACCGCGAACCCGAGTCTGCTCGTCGGCGCTGGCGTCCTCGGCGCCTGGATGGTGAGCGTCCAGGTCCTGTTTCTCGGCGCAATCGACGAGACCAGATCAGAGCTCGCTGTTTCTGTCGAACTCGCCGAGGAACGCGTTACCGCCGAGGAACCGACAGAGGCGACGCTGTCTGCGTCGGTGACGGAGCCGACGGCGGTGTCGGTGTGGGTGACGGCACCGACGCCCGTGGGCGTCGACGGCACGGTCGGCACCGTCACCCTGGATACACCGGGACAGGCGCGCCAGAGGGCCGACCTGTACTGGCCAGTCGCCGGTGAATTCGCGTTCGAGACGCCACGCGTCACGTTCTGTGATCGGTTCGGCCTCTTCACGCAGACGCTCGAATGCGGGGACAGCCCGACGGTCGTGGTCGAGCCACGCGCCCCGCGAGACGTCCACGTCGGCAAGGGAGGCGACGAGGTCGTCACCGGGTTCGGGGAACACGAAACCGGACAGACGGGTCCCGGGTTGAAACCGGCCGAGGTCCGGGAGTACGTCCCGGGTGACGCCGTCAAGAACATCGACTGGAAGGCAACAGCTCGTCTCGCCGAGGCGCACGTCCGGGAATTCGAGGTACAGACCGATCGGGAAACGACACTGTTCGTCGATCACCGACAGTCCACGGGGTTCGGGCCGGAGGGCGAGACGAAACTCGATTACGCTCGGCAACTGATCCTCGCGATCATCGCCAGTGCCCGCGCCCAGCAGGATCCGGTCGGCTGCTACACGGTCGGTGACGAGGGGCTGACCGCAACGCACGATCCCTCGACGACCGAAGCGAACGTCAACGCGATCAGGCGTGACGTGCTCCATCTCGCGCCGACACCGTCGGAAACCGACGGGACGGCCGCGTTCTCGCCGGCGGTGGCACGCCGGCGTGCGCAGGCCCTGCAAGCTGACTCGTCGGCGTTCGCCGGGACGCTGCAGCCGTACTTTGCGGATCAGACCCAGTACGTGCGGCGGGTCCAGTCCAGACCGCTGTTTGCAGCCCTGAACCTGCACCAGCCCAGACAGCGCCGGACCGCGTGGTCGGTGATGGTGACGGACGACACCCGTCGGACGGAACTCCGCGAGTCGGTCAAGCTGGCGCGGCAGTCAGCCGCCCGCGTCAGTGTGTTCGTCACGCCGACGGTGCTGTTCGAGCCGGGTGTGCTGGAGGACGTGGAGGCGGCGTACGATCGCTACACCGAGTTCGAATCGCTCCGCCACGACCTCGACTCGCTGCACGGCGTCTCGGCGTTCGAGGTCGGGCCTGCGGATCGCTTGAGTGCGATTCTTGCCGCCCGACAGCCTACCGCGACGGAGGCACAGCCGTGAGTACTCTCCACCCGTCTGTGGCGACGCCGGGATGGGACCCCACACCGGCGCTGTCGAGCGGACTCGCCGTCGTCGCTGCCACCGGTGTGTTCTGGTGGCTCGGCGGGCTCTCTGGCCTGGTGCTCGGTACCGGGACCGGTCTGTGCCTGTTTGTGCTTCCCGTCGTGTTCGTGTTCGCCCTCGCGCAGGTCGTGCTGGCAGTCTCTCTCCCGGCGGAGGCCGCGCCGACGGTCGTACTGTTCGCCGAACTCCCACTCCTGGGACTACTCGGGACGACGATCGATCGACGGCACCCGTGGCGACGCGCTGGCCGCTCGCTGATCGTCGGCGGGACTGTCCTCGCGGCGAGTGTCGCCGTCGTGGTGACGGTTCAGGCAGTGTGGCGTGGCTCGCTTCTCGTTTTCGGTATCGTGGCAATCACGGTGTACGGCCTGCACCGTTACGCAGTCGTCGTCTTCGCGGAGGGTCGCGATGAGTGACACAGACCCGGGGCTGCGTGACGGAGACGCGGGGAACGGCAAACCAGCGACGGGCCCGGGAACCGGGTCGGACGAGGAAACCGGGAGCCCCGACCCCGACGACTTGCTCGCGACGGTAGAACTCCTCAGAGCCGAAAACAACCGCCTCCGCGAGTCCTACGTCCAGGCGAAAACGACGCAGTATCGGCGCGTCGCTGTCGGTCTCGCTGCGCTCGGACTGCTCGCGACAGCCGGGGCCGCCGTGTTTCCGACAGCGCGGACGGTCCTGCTCGCACTCGGGGCGACGGGGTTGTTCACCGGCGTGCTGACCTACTACCTGACCCCCGAGCAGTTCGTGGCGGCCGACATCGGCGCACAGCTATACGAGACCCTCGCGGCGAATCACACCGCGGTCGTCACCGAACTGGGCCTCGAAGACGAGCACGTCTACGTCCCGGTCGGCGAGGCGCACGCCCGTGTCAGGCTGTTCGTGCCCCATCGTCAGGACTACGCGGTGCCCGACGCTGGCGAACTCGACTCGCTGTTCGTCGTGACGGACGACGCTGACGAGCGAGGCGTCGCGTTCGAGCCGACGGGCGATCGAATGTTCGGCGAGTTCGAGCGCGCGCTGGACGGGCCACTCGGCAGTACACTGCCGGAACTCCTCGTGCAACTCCGAGAGGGCCTCGTCGAACAGTTCGAAATCGCGGACGCCGTCGACTTCGACGCAGCCGCGGACGGCGACCGCGTCACCGTCGAGCTGGCGGGCGATATCTACGACGACGTGAGCCGGTTCGACCACCCCGCGCGGTCGTTTCTCGCCGTCGGACTCGCGCGCGGCCTCGACACCCCGATCCGGATCGCACACGCCGACGGGGACGCGTCGTCAATGACGTTTCGTCGGCTTCCTGCCGAAACGTCCTGATACTGGTGGCTGTAAGTACGTGAAGATTCGAACTACGAATTCCATAAGAGAGTTGCTGTCGTCCGGAAAACCAGATACCGGCGATTAAAAGAATTACAGCCACCAGTATGAAGACGGAACACCGGCCGTCTCACAGTGATTGCTGTACCGAATTACCGTTTCGACCGCGTCGCGTCCTGCGGTCGATCCGGGAATGGCTGACAGCAATCACTGTCACTCGGTGTCAGTGTCAGTGTCAGTGTCAGTGTCCGTCTCCCCCCGCCCATCCGCCGAGACAGGCGCCGTCTCGGTTGCCTGTCTCGCACTCGGGGGTGACACGGTGTCCAGTATGTCGACGACGACGTCCCGTGGCGTGAGGTCGCCGAGACGGGCGTCCGTGCCCAACACGAGACGATGGACGAGGATCTGTTCGGCGAGGGCTTTGACGTCGTCCGGGATGACGTAGTCGCGGCCGTCGAGCGCGGCGCGTGCTTTCGACGTGTCGAGAAACGAAAGCGACGCGCGCGGTGACGCGCCGTGCTCGACGTCGGCGTGGTCCCGGGTCGCCTCGACGAGATCGAGGAGATACTCCCGGACGCTCTCCGAGACGTGAACCTCGGTGATGGACTCCCGCGCGGCGGCGAGCTGGGCTGGGTCGACGACCTGACTGACGGCCTCGGGGCCGAGCGACGGTGCGTCGTCGAAACGATCGACGATGGCCCGTTCGTCGTCGCGTGTCGGAATCTCGACGGTGAGTTTGAGCTGGAAGCGGTCGCGCTGGGCTTCGGGGAGGGCGAAGGTGCCGCTCATTTCCAGCGGATTCTGTGTCGCGATCACCATGAACGGGTCCGGGAGCTGGAGTGTCTCGCCCTCGATGGAGACGTGCCGTTCCTCCATGGCCTCCAGCAGCGCGCTCTGTGTCTTGGGCGTCGCCCGGTTGATTTCGTCGGCGACAACGATGTTCGCAAAGACCGGCCCGCGCTGGAGTTCGAACTCCCCCGTCTGCTGTCGGTACACGGTGGTGCCCGTGATATCCGCGGGCAGGATGTCCGGCGTCATCTGAATCCGTGCGTAGTCGAGTCCCGTGGCGCGGGCGAAGACGTTGGCCAGCGTCGTCTTGGCGACGCCGGGAACTCCCTCCAGGAGAATGTGCCCGTCTGTCAGAAACGAGATCGTGAGTCGCTCCACGAGATGACCGTGGCCGACGAGGACCTGCGATACCTCGTCGTAAACGGCGTCGTAGAGGTCTTCGGGACTACTCATCTATCCGGGAATTCTCCTCTCGATTCATAAGGGTTTGTGCGACGCGGCGCAATCGCTGTTCGTCCCACTCGGGGTACCGCTGTTGCAGGCCCGCGAGGAGTTCGTCCCAACTCGCCGCTGGGGGGTCCGGCTCGGGTGCCGTCACGCGATCCAGCAGCGCCCGCCCGGCGTCGGCAACCCGGCGCCACCTGGCGATCGCCAGGACGAGTGCGAGCCCGCCGCCGAGCTGGAGGATCGTCGAGTCGCGGATCGTCACGACGACCCAGGCGGCTGGGGGGAGCCCGCCGGCGTGGGAGACGTCGACGCCCATCCGGTCGTGTGCGCCGAGGAGCGCCCGCACGAACTGGCGGTTGCCGTCCCGGTCGAGCATCGCGTTGATGAACAGGCTCGGGTCACTCGCAGCGACGATCTCGCCGCTGCCGACGCGCTCGACGGCAACGACGGGGTAGGTCGCCAGCGTCTCGGTGTCGTCCAGTTCGTCGTTCCGGTTGGTGTCCAGATACGCAAACGAGGACGTCTCGACGAGACGAGTCACGTTCTCGTCGTCGTCTGTGCGCAGGACTGTCCCGTGGTTGAGCGTCAGCTGTGTCGTGTCCGTCGTGTACGCGTGGGCGGTGACGTTCGTCGCCAGGGGGAGTGCGGGGCCCTGTTCGTAGTGGCGCTCGTCCCGCACCAGGGCGCCGTCGAGGCGGGCCCCCGCGTCCAGGGCAGCCAGCAACTGGTCGGCCGCCGTCCCGAAATCCCCGGCGACGACGACCGTGCCGCCCCGGTCGACGAACGACTGGATCGCAGCCACCTCTTGCCCGGTGTACGGCGTCTCGGGGGAGAGGATGACAACGATCGTTCCCTCGGGATCGGCGGTCCGGTAGTACTCCGTCTCCTGGACGATGTCGGTCCGGGTGTCGGTCTGCCCGGCCAGCGAGCGCAGCTCCGAGGTCCCGTCCCACGCCGGATTGTACGTGCTGAACGCCGTCCCGGACACGCTCGCGGCCACGACGAGCACACAGACCACGACCACCGCAAAGAGTCCGAGAAAGACGGCCGGATACGACCGCTCCACGATCAGATCACTCCCGGCGGGAGAATCTCGAGAATCCGTCTGATGACGATGTAGCCGAACCCGAGGAGTCCGAGGAGAACGAGCCACTTCAGGCGCGCCCGCCACCGCGGCGTGACCGCAAACGGCGCCGTCAGCTCCACCACGACGAGAAAGCCGATGAGCGAGACGACGAAAAACAGCTCCAGCGAGAGCGCCTGCAGCAACGCCAGCACGAGCACGGCTGCCAGCATCCACCCGAGCTGGCCGACGAGAAAGTGCTGGCGGCGTCGCGTGGGCATCTCTCGGACGGTTGGCGCTACACACTAAAAAACCGTTGCGCCCGGGTTCCGAAGGGCCGGAACACGCGGCACCGAGACTTGCGACGCACAGCGCAGGTGTCACACCGCGAGGTGTGCCGTGAGCCGCTCGTCGTCGGTCAGCGCCTCCGGGCCGAGTTCGTCGACAATCGTGCCCCGGCCCATCGCGTAACAGCGGTCGGCCAGCCTGCGGATGACACTCAGGTTCTGCTCGACGAACAGCACAGTCGTCCCCAGCTCCTCGTTGATGTCACAGACGTCCCGGCTGAGCTGGTCCACGATGGAGGGCTGGATCCCCTCGCTCGGCTCGTCGAGCAACAGGAGGTCCGGGTTCGAGACCAGTGCCCGCCCGATCGAGAGCATCTGCTGTTGGCCACCCGAGAGCGTCCCGGCGTCCTGGCTGGCCCGTTCCGCCAGAATCGGGAAGTAGTCGTAGACCGTCTCGTACAGTGTCTCGTCGCTGTCGGCGTTGACCGTCTCGCCCATCCGCAGGTTCTGTTCGACGGTGAGCTTCGGGAAAACGTCACGCCCCTGCGGGATGTACCCGACGCCGGCACGCGCACGCTCGTCTGCCGGGGCAGCAGTGACGTCCTCGCCGGCGTAGGTGATCGTGCCGCCGGTGGGTTCGATCAGACCGATGACGGTCTTCAGCAGTGTCGTCTTGCCGACGCCGTTCTTGCCCATCACTCCGACGATCTCGCCGTCGTCGACGGCGACGTCGACCTCGCGCAGGACGGGCGTGCCGTCGTACCCGGCGGTCACGCCGTCGAGATCGAGCAGCGTCACTTGTTTTCCCCCAGGTAGATCCGCTGGACGGCCGGGTCCGATTCGATCGCCTCGACCGATCCCTCGCGGAACACTGCCCCGTCGTGGAGGACGGTCACCTCGTCGGCGATGTCCGCGACGAAGTCCGTGTCGTGTTCGATGACGACGAAAGCGATCCCCTCCTGCTCGTTGAGGTCGGTGATCCGGTCGGCGATGGCCGCGCGCTCGGCGGCGTCGAGCCCGGCGACCGGCTCGTCCAGCAAGAGGAGATCCGGGTCCAGCGAGGCGGCCATCCCGATCTCGAGTTGCTGTTGCTGGCCGTGCGAGAGGTCGCCGGCGGGCACGGACTCCTTTCCGGCGAGGCCCGCCGCCTCGATGATCGACTCGACACGCCCCCGGCGGTCGGTCCCGCGGGCGTGGCGCTGGACCGGCAGCCGGACGTTCTCCGCGACCGAGAGGTCGTTGTACACCGACGGCACCTGGAACTTCATGCTGAGCCCGCGCTGGATCCGCTCGTGCGGAGAGAGGTCCGTGATGTCGTGTCCGTCGTAGTAGACGCGGCCGCCGCTGGGTTGGAGGGTCCCGACGATCAGTTTCAGCAGCGTCGACTTGCCGGCGCCGTTCGGGCCGATGAGACAGCGGAGTTCGCCGGCCTCGACGCCGAAGTTCACGTCGTCGGTCGCGGTCAGGCCCCCGAACTGCTTGCGGAGGTCGTCGGTCTGGAGCAGCGTGCCCGTCCGGTCGCCCGTCGCCTTGTTCGCGGCGGTCGGCCTGACCGCCGGTCCGGGGTCGACGGCGTCGTCGACGTCGCTCACGTGTCGTCCTCCTCGGATCGAGCCTCCGGTGTCGTGGTCGGACCGGGGCTGGTCACGTCGCCGGACTGTGGGGAGCGTACGGCGCCGGTTCGCCCCGCGATTGCCGGGACGAGGCGGTCGTCGATCCACGGGACGACACCGCCGGGAAGCACCAGGATGGCGACCAGCAACAGCCCGCCGAGCACAACCAGCGCGAACTCGCCGCCGATGGAGACGCGGGTCCACTCGACGGCGATCGTCGCGACGATTGCCCCGAGCAAACTCTTCCGCCCGCCGACGCTCACCCAGATGACCGGCAGCGTCGCGAAGAACAGTTCGAACACCTGCGGGTCGATGAACACGTTCCGGGCCGCGTACAGCACGCCAGAGAGCCCGGCGAGGGCACCACCGAGGGTGAACACGGTGAACTTGACCCGGGTGGTGTCGTAGCCGAACATCTCTGTGCGATCCTCGTCCTCGCGGACGGCGACCATCACCCGGCCGTAGTCGGAGTTAACCAGCGCCCGCAGACCGAGATAGACCGCGACCAGCAGCGCCAGCGCGAGGTAGTAGAACGGGTCGAGCGCGACCGTCCCGAGGC
>CAYYHG010000047.1:0-7751 GCA_964471665.1 uncultured Halobacteriales archaeon
GGTACGCCGCCAGCCGCGGGGAGAGGGTTCCCCACTTCGTGATCTGGAACATCGACAGCGGCGTCTCGTCGCCCTGCCGGATCGTCATCGAGGGGCCCTTGAGACTCACGTCGTCGGAGTAGATGACGTTCAGACGCGACCCGTCTGGCAGCGTCGAATCGACGATCGGGTCCGAGTCCGAGAGGGGATCCCCGATGCGCTCGCCCATGTTGCGCAGCCACTGGTCGAACGACTCCTCGCTTTCCCACTCGACTGTCGTTTCGAGCATCGAGTACACCGCGTGGTCGACGTAACACTCGTCGCGGCCGATGACGTGGATGTCCTCGTTGGCCGGGTCGCGCATGATTGGCTCCAGCGGTCCCAGCCCGACGATGTCGCGGTTCAGCCGGTAGCGGATGTTCTCGTAGGTCTCTTCCTTGACCTCGATTTTCCCGACGTCGGTTATCTTCGAGAGTCGGGTCAGGATGCCACTGTCCGAGGTTTCGCTGCTCTTGACCCGGGTGCTCTCTTCGAGCAGTTCCTCGATACGGTCGTCGTACTCGTCTTCGTCCTCCGGGGCGGGCTTGTTGACACTCCGTTCGAGCAGCCGATCGCGAACCTTCCCGAACACGGCCCGTTCCTCCTGGTCCAGGTCGGGTTCGATCGCGTAGTACTTCATGTCCTGTCCGATGTCACCGTAGATGTGGGTGTAGATGGGTCCGCCGACGGGATAGAGGACGTTCGGCCGGTCGGACTCGTAGTCGTCGTCGGCCGCCTCGATGAACTTCGGGAACTCCCCCGTGATCTGTTTGAACTTCTGGAGGTGTTCCCGGAGGTGTGGCCGCCTGGCCGCGTGCTGCCTGAGCTCGTCAGAGGGGTTGGGCCTCCCGTGGTCTGTCATGGTTACGCCACGCTCCTGCTCTCGATGACGATGCCCGTCCCCGAGCGGACGGAGTAGCCGACGGTGTCACCGACCTGTTCGCCCATCCCGGCAAAGCGAAGCACGTTGATCTGCCTGCGGACGTCGTTTCCCACCTCGACCAGGTCCAGTTCGAGGAACACGTCCGCGATCGACCGGAAGGGACCCAGCGCCTCCTCTTCCAGGGTCGTCGGATCGACCGTCAGGACGATGACTTTCCCCTCGGAGATGACATCCCGGAAGTAGGAGATGATCTCCAGGGCGGCCTGGCGTTCCTCGTTTTCCCGGACCAGCGCCTCGAACTTGGGGTCGTTGCGGAGGATGGTGTCGAACGTGTCGACGACGATCACGTCCGACTCCCACATCACCTCGGCTTCCATCAGTCGCTTGAGCAGACTCATCCGGTCGCCGTCGTCACCGTCCGAGAAGGTGCTCTTCGAGTCGCCGATGTCCGCGTGCAGGAAGAGGACGTTCTCGTCGAGCATGTGGTCGACCATTCCGTAGTTCAGCGAGTGCATCTGCTCTAAGAACGAACCGACGGTCAGCTCCGTCGACAGCGTCGTGACGGTGTGGCCCTCCTCACAGAGGCCGTACGTGAAACGCTGGCTGATGGCAGACTTGCCGGCCCCGTAGTCGCCCTCGATGAGGACGATACTCCCCGGCGGAAGCCCGCCGCCGAGTTCCTTGTTGAGCCGGTCGCGCTCTTGCAGGCCGATCGAGAAGAGGTCGGTCTGTGCGAGGCTCATGCGATCGCCGGTGTCCTGAACTCGAACACTTCTTCGTCCCCGTTCACGATGACCTTCGCGCGATTGTCGGTGCCCAGCCCCGACCGGTCGACGCTGATCTCCAGCCTGACGACCTCGCCCGGCCGCCACCGGTCGGAATCACTGACGACCGTGACGGTGACGTCCGCGACCGAGACGAACTGGCCGTTGACGAAGAGATCAATCTGATCGCTCTCGGCCGGTAACGCCGTCGTCCCCGTGTTCTTGGCGTACAGCGTGAGGTTGTCGTTGCCGTCGCAGTTGTACACGCAGGCGCCGGTTCCGTTGTCGCTGATTATCTCGATGTCCGACCGGACGTCGTCGCTGACCTGCACCCCCTGGTCGTCGATGGCGCCGCTCAGCCTGTCGACGCTGCTCGTAAACACGCCGGCGACGCTGGCCGCAATGAGCATGCTGGCGATGAACAGTATCATATGAGAGACCGAGACGCTCGCCATCAGCCACTCACCTCCCCGACGGGCGCGACGGCGGCCACGCCGGAACCGGCGACGGTCGCCTCGGTGACGCGCGCGGGGACCGCGGTGACCGTGGGGAGCGCTCCGACGCCGATAGAGAGGCCGAAGATAGACAGCAGGCCGCCGTTCGTAACTTCCATTGGTCTCGGTCTGTCTCCGCTGAACTCCGTTGTGTGTATCATGGGCTTCGATCCTCGACGTCGCTGGTGTCCGAGACGCCGGTGTCGGTGACGACCTTGGCCCGTTCCGGTGTGGTCGCCACCGAGACGTTGATCGTCAATCGTTCGCCCGCCAGCCACAGGTCGGTCCCGGCGTTGTCGTCGACGGTGCTCGTGTTCCAGGACTCCCGGTAGGTGCCGTCGACGAGCAGGTCGGTGTCCGACACCGACAGCTGTGTCGCGCCCGTGTTGTTGACCTGGACGCTCAGTTCGTCGTTGCCCGACGCGTTGTACTCCGCCGAGACGACCTCGACGTGGGTGTTGTGTGTCTCCAGGACCGTGTCGGTCCGGTCGTCCTGGGCGTCTGTCACCCGCTCGAAACTGTTCATCCCGGCGCTGTACCACATGCCGAAGGCGATGAACATGCTCGCGAAGATGATGGCTGTGGCGCCGCTAACGCTGAATCCCATCGGTACCACCTCCCGCGTGCAACCGGCTCGCTGCGACGGCGTCGCCGTTCAGCTGGCCGATGTAGTTCAGGCTCCGGGCGTGGTGATCGACTGTCAGCGTGCCGCTCTCGCCACCGTCGAATCCCCGGAGATACTCCTGGAGCGCGCCCGCGACATCCTCGTCGATCCAGTCGATTGTCTCGTAGTAGTCGATGGCCGAGGCGGTCTCCCGAACGCCTCCCTCGGAGACGAGAAACTCGAGCCACTCGACGATGACGAGGTCCGCCGCGAACCCCTCCGGGAGTGTCCCGAGGTACGGCTTGCCCTCGCCAGCCTCGTCCTCTCCGTCGACGGCCGCCGGACGCTGCTCCGACGGTTCGGTCGTCCCCTCGCTCGCTCCGGTGTCGTTCGTCTGGACCGGGTCGGGGTCGGTGTCCGTCGCTGCCGTCGCCCCGGAATCCGCGGCTGGTTCCCGCTCGGAGGCCGGGGCTGGCTCCGGTTCGAGTTCCTGTTCGTGTGCCGGGTCTGTGGCCCCGGCGTTGGCCTCGGTCTTCTCGTCCTCTATCACGTCGTCGAACAGGTCGTCGTCGGCCAGGTCGTGGTCGAACCCGTCGTCGATTGCGTCGTCGTCGAGCAGATCATCGTCCGCCGATCCGTCATCCTCGACGCTCTCGGCGTCCGCGACGTCGCCCCCGTCCCTGTCGGCCCAGTCGGCGTCGCCGGAATCGTACTCGTCTTTGAGTTCGTCGAAGGACTTCCCGCCGCCGGTGTCGTCGCTGCCGCCGCTGTCTCTACTTTCGCCCCCGAGGTCCTCCCCGCCGGCGTCGAACTCTTCTTCGAAACTGTCGTCGAAGTCGACCGCGTCCGCGTCGTCTCCGTCGAAGTCGACCGCGTCCGCGTCGTCTCCGCCGAACACGTCCGCGTCCGCGCCGGCCTCCGACCCGTCCTCGTCGACCAGGTCGTCGTCGAAAAACCCCTCCGCGTCGGCCTCCGCGATGTCGTCGTCGATGCTCTCTTGCTCGTCGTCGCCGTCGTCGTCGAAGAGCCCGAACGAGTTACCGTCGGCCATGCCGCCCATACCGGCGTCGATGTCGTCGGCGAAGGGATTGACCCCGCGGGTGACCATCTCGTAGATGTCGAGCAGTTTTCGGATGTTCTCCTCGACCTCCTCGACGCTCTCTGAGATCTGTTCGTTCTCGGTCCGGACCGTGTTGACTGTCGAGGAGAGGCTCCCGACCTCGTTTTCGAGTTCGTCCAGGCGGTGTTCGAGCTCTTCGACGCTACCGGTATCGCCGCCCTCCATGTCACCGAACTCGTCGTCGCCGAACCCGCCGAGGTCGTCGCCGTCGTCGTCTAGCCCGCCCAACCCACCGAGGTCGTCGCCGCCCTCCTGGGCCATCAGTCCGTCACCGCCACCGTCTCCGAGATCGCCGCCCTCGAGGGCGCCTCCGTCACCGAGGTCGTCGCCGCCCTCGGACTCGCCGTCGCCGACGATATCCTCCAGCATGTTCCGGATGCTCATTCCGGCCAGTCCGCCCGTCAGAACGACGAGCACGAGCCACGCAACGCTCGGCGTCTCCCAGGGCACTGCCTGGAGCGGTTCGAGGACGGCGCCGTTCATTGTGTCTGATAATCGGCTCTTGTCCTTTTGAATGTACCGTTCTTCTTCTCAAATTTGATAACATAAGTCACAAACCTTCGATACGATGTCGAAATGACCGGTGTTGTTCTGGAAAAGAACCGTGTACTTGTTCCTCAGATAACTATTAGGAACTAAATATTCGAGATATTATATTCGATAACAGTGTCTGTCGGACGTCGGACAGACAGCGTCACAGACGTCTGTCGGCGTCGTCGGCGCTTTTGACCACGAGGTCGCCCGTCGCGGCCTCGAGTCGCAGCGACCGGCCGTGGTCGCCGCCCACGTCCTCACCGACGAGGGGAATGCCGTGTTCCCCGAGTGTCGCCCGGACCTGTTCGACGTTGCGGACGCCGATGCTCGAACCCGACTCGGAGAAATCGAGCATGTCGCTGCCGCCGGCGATCTTCGCCTCCAGGTCGTTCGGATCGGCTCCCTGGGCCGCCAGTTTCTCGATCAGCAGTTCCGTGCCCGTGTCGGCGAACTTCGCCGTGTTGCCGTTCTCCATCTCCTCTGCGGTGGGGAGCATGACGTGGACCAGTCCCGCGGCCCCGGTCTCGGTGTCCACCAGCGCGACCCCGATACAGGATCCCAGGCCGCTGGTTGTCAGTTCTATCCCGTCGGTCGTCACCTCGTACTCCGCGATGCCGACCTTTGCCCGTTCCGTGTCCTGGATGTCCTCGGCCGGGGAGCCGCTGTAGACTTTCATCGGAAGATCTGTTCGACGTCGGCCTCTGTCTGGTCGGCGCGGTCGACGCGCAGTTCCTCCAGTGCCGCCCGGAGCTGTTCCTCGTCGGGTAGGGCGTGGATCTCACACTCGAAGGCCAGTTCGTCGGTCTGCATCTTCGAATCGACGACGAAGGCGTGGCGCTGTTTCTGGCCGAGCTGGGCCGCCAGCGGGTCGACGATGGCACGCCCCATGTCGTGGACCAGCCGTGGCGGCGTGTGATCCACCGCCCCCTGGAGGACGTTCGCCCAGCCGTCGACGAACCCGCTCGTCAGGATGTTGCCCAGTTCCTCGATGGCCGACTTGTGCTGGTCGGTCAGGCCCTCGCCGTCGACTGCTACCGGCATGAGTTCCTCCGCGATGGTCTTTGCGGATTGCTCGTCGAAGAGCACGATCAGGTACCCGCTCGGCAGACCCGTGAACTCGACGACCGTCCCGATGTAGGTGTCGGTGCCGATCTGTTTGGGCACATCCTCGATGGGACAGAAGGAGAGCTGTGTCACCTCCGCCTCGGTCTCGATTCCGGCCATGGTCGAGACGTTCTCGGCGGCCGTCTCGGTCCCCTTGCGGGTCATCCGGTTGAACACCTCCAGTTTCTCGATCGGAATGGCGTCCTCGGTGGTGTGGTCGGTCATCAGCCCCGCCAGCTGGTCGAAGACGGGAAGCATGTAGATGTAGAAGTTGATCGACGTGTCCAGCCAGTCGATCTCGCTTCTGAAGACGAACAGCTGGTCGCGCTCGCTGGCCCCGGGAGCCTCGGGCAACACCTCCGCTCCCGTGCGCTCGATGTACTCGGGCGGCGTGTGTTCGATCGTGGCCTCGAGGTAGTCGGCCCAGCCGTCGATGAACCCGCTCATCATGATGTTGCCGACCTCCTCGACGCTCGACCGGGCCATCGCCGGATCGTCGATCCCAGCCGGGACCAGCGTCTCGACAATGTCGTCGGTGCTCGCCCGATCGAACACGAGGACTGTCTCGCCCGACAGCGCCCCGTCGAAGTCGAACTGGACGCCAACCAGCTCCTGCTGGCCCAGTTCCTCGCCGATGTCGGCCCGGTCGATCAGGGAGACCCTGGTCACCTCGACGTCGGCCTCGTTGCCCGTCAGCTGGGCCATCGACTGGGTAGCCGCCTGGGCCCCCTCGTGGGCGAGGCGGTTGAACGTCTCCAGCGACTGGACGTCTACGTGCATCGCTACGAGGGCACGACGTCCTGGATTGCTTCCATCACGCTCGGTTTCTGGAACGGCTTGGTGATGTACCCGTCGGCTCCCGCCTTGACTGCCTCTTTCATCTTCTCTTCCTGCCCGACGCTCGTGCACATGATGACGGTGGCGTCGGGATTGTCCGTCTTGATCTGGTCGGTCGCCTCGATCCCGTCACGGATCGGCATCACGATGTCCATCATCACCAGATCTGGTTGCTCCTGATTGAAGACCTCGATAGCCTCGACGCCGTTCTCTGCCTCCTCGACGATGGTGTGGTTCTCCTCCAGGATCTCCCGCAGGAGGTTCCGCATGAACTCCGAATCGTCGGCGATAAGTACGTTTGCCATGCCTGCTCACTGTACGGCTACTTGGAACGATCCAATAAACCTGTTCCGTAAATTATCGCTGTTGATACTCGACGGACTCGGCGACGCGTACTGCCGGCTCCGGGCCCGTGAGCAATTTCGAACCGCCCGTGGAGTGAAACACCGTCAGAGGACGGGCAGCAGTTCCGCCAGCACACCCACGAGGCCGAGGGCGTGCCGGCCGTAGTCGAAGTACGCCAGGCTGGAAAGCGTCAGAAACAGCGTCGTCGTCCCCGCCGGCAGCGCCAGCCCCGCAGCCAGGAGCCGATCGCTGCCGTGGAGTCGCCAGGTGACGACCGACAGTGCCGCCACCGCCCCGCTGGCCAGCCCGACGAGCCCGTGGAACTGCACCGCCTCGCCGACCGCCGGATCCAGGACGGCGAGTGTTCCGACGAGCGCGATACCCCCACCGACGACGACGGCGGCGTAAGCCCCGGCCAGCCACCGCGGGACGGCGTCGACCGGCCGGCGGACGACTGCCAGCCGGGCGAGCCCGTACACCAGGAGTGGTGTCACGGGGAGAATGTACCGGAGGGTGATCATGCTGACAAGCGGGAGTCGTGGCATGTAGACGGCGACGAACACGAGGGCGAACGCCGCTGCGAGGAGGTCCGTCTGCCGGGCCGGCCGTCCGAACGCCGAGCGGTCGACGCCCTCGCGGGCTCGCCGGAGGCCCGTCACCGGCAACCACAGCAGGGCGGCGGCCAGCGGGAAGGCCTCCAGCAGCGCGAGTTCGACGGCCTCGAAGTCGTTGATCGCGTATCTGACTCCGGGAATCCGGCCGCTCCGTACGAAGGTGTGGTAGAGCCGCTCGGACTCGCCCAGCGCACTGAACCCGTCGACGACGGCACCGAGCGCGAAGCCGACGACGCGGTCACCGTAGCCGACCGCACGCGAGAGCGGGCCGAACAGCACGTCCACCGGGAGGAAGTCTCCCGCGCCACCCGGCTCGCCACTCCCGTCACCACCGTCGGCCGTCCCGCTCGCGCCGTCACCACCGGTGTCTCCCCCACCTCCACCGTCGGGCGCGTCGGGTTCCAGCGCCGGCTGGAGGTCGATGTCGGAGGCGA
>CAYYHG010000047.1:7851-18756 GCA_964471665.1 uncultured Halobacteriales archaeon
CCACCGTCGGGCGCGTCGGGTTCCAGCGCCGGCTGGAGGTCGATGTCGGAGGCGACGCCGGGCAGCATCCGGGGCGGACGGATCGGGTTCCCGGAGACGAGTGTGTTCACGACCAGAAAGGGCACCAGCGAGAGGACGAAGACGACGCTCACGAGGCCGAGGGTCCGGCCGCTGTTCGTCGGGGCCGTGAGCAGGTCCAGCGGGAGCAAGACCAGAAACAGAAAGAGCGCCTCGAAGGGGTGCAGTGTCGTCAGCAGGCCAAGCGCCACGTACGCTCCGGTACGCGCGGCCAGACTCCCCTCCTCGCGGCCGATCGCAAAGCAGTACAGCACGACGACGACCACAGCAGCGGTCAGGACGTGTCGCTTCGGGATCGACGCCCAGAACCCCACCGGCGTCGCGAGTACGACCCCGATTCCGGCCGCGAGTCCGACCCGGCGGCCGTGGAAGTGGTCGAGTAACCGGTAGGTCGTGGTCGCGACGACAGCGGCTGCAAGCAGCGTCGTCACCTGGAGCGCGATCAGCGCCAGGGGCGGGCCCGAGAGTGCCGTGCTCGCTGCCGCCCAGGGGAGCACACCCCCGGAGAGTGACGGTGCCGTCGCGACGTTCCCGGCGAAGACGGCGAGCGCGACGGCACTGCCGGCAGTTCCGATCCACTGTCGGCCGGAAAGCGTCGCGACCTGGCCCGCCAGCGCGACGAGCACCAGACTCCAGAGACCGGCGAGCAACACGGCCGCGTCGGTCACCGCCGTCAGCCCCTCCAGCAGCCACAGGACCGGCACGGCGAGGAGCACGTGGCCGTAGTTGCGCCCGAACACCTGGTTCTCCACCCTGACCAGTCCGGGCTGGGACCCCAGCGTCAGCGAGTACGGCGTCTCGACGACAGCCAGCCGGCCGTTGCCCACGTTGACGAGCGCGTTCGCGACCGTCGTCGAGTCGGTGATGAAAAAGCCGATCCGCCACCAGGCCATCAGACCGGCCAGCACGCCCAGAGCGAGCGCCAGTCCGATCCGGTCACCGAACAGCGCCCGCCCGAGGCGTCGGTCCAGCGACACCGGGTCGGATCCGTCGCTCACTCGACGGTCACCTCGACGGTCCGGTTGAGGACGGTCTGTTCGGTCGAGAGGCTCTGGACGCGGACCCGGAGAACGCCACGGTAGGTCTCCTCGTCGGGCCGTTCGGGGAGCGCCCGGTCCTCGAGTCGGACCCGGAGTCGACCCTCGCTGGTCACGAGTTTCGTCTCGGTCCGCTCGATATCCAGCCCCGGAACGGAGACGGTGTACTGCACCCGCGGGGTTCCGTCGAACTGTTCGACGTCGACCACGAGGTCCGGGAGTCGCACGTACGCGACGTCCGTCCCGAACCGGCCGTCGGTCACGCGGATCTCCGCTCCCGCGGGTTCGAGCACTGACACGGACGCCGTCCCGTCGTCGAGGCGCGCGTCGTCGGACGCGGCGAGGTCGGGACCGGCGGGTGGGCCAGCGAGCAGGAGCGTCGCCAGGATCAGACCGGCCACGACCCGGCCGGCAGTCACCCGCAGTTCTGTCTCCACGGTTTCACCATCTCGGGTGGAACCCAACTACAACTTAACTCCGTCGTCCTCGTCCACGGCAGCGACCAGGTCGGCGACGGTGTCGTCGGGCCCGAGTCCGGCCGACTTGACGAGTGACTTCAGGCTCTCGGGCGGATATCGGATCGGGACGTTCGCCTCCATCAGGAGAATCCCCAGCACCTCCTCGACCGGGGTGTCGGTGTCGACCTGCTGTGCGTACCAGAGCACGAGCGACTCGAAGATGGTCACGACGTCGTTGGAGGCCATCCGCCGCTGGCTGACCGACCCGTCGAACGTCGCCGTCACGTCGAACCCGTACCGCGACTGGCCCCCCTCGAAACTCTCGCGGAGCCACTCGTGGACCCGCTCGTTGGTCAGTTTCCCGGCCTGTCGTGTCTGCCCGTCTGTCCGCGGGGGATCCGAGCCCGCAGGCTCGGGCTCGGGGGCCCCGTCGGAGGACCCGTCCGGGGTCGGTCCGCCGTCGGTCCCGGACTCCTCGCGGGACTGCTCAGTCCCGACGGGCATACCGCCGCCCCTGGCGTCCGAGGAGACGACAAAGCGGTCCTCTGCGATCTGTTCGACCTTCTCGCTGTCGGTGATGTCGAGTTCGTCGGGGGCGAGAACCCGACCCTCCTCGGGGCGGCCCCCCTCGTCGGGCTCCGGTTCGGTGGGCCCGTCTGCCATGCTACACACTCTATGGTAGAGGAGTATAACTCCGTCGCCGCGTCCGACGGACCGACCGGCGGGGCCGCTGCTGGTCGACTACTATAAAACGAGAAAGGAAAGCAACCTGCGTCAGAGCGCAACAGCCGACTTGCCCTCGAGCGATTCCGGCACGGAGATCGTCGCCGTCGTCTCGCCGCCGGCCTGGGTGGTCATTGTGACCGTTGCCGTCTGCCCTTCACCCAGTGGACCGGCGTTTGCTGCGGTGGACCCGTTAACGGTGCCACCCAAGTCAGCGAGCGAGAGCACCGCGCGATCAGTGTTGTCGTTGAGAACACTACTTTCGCTGTTACTACCGTCTGTGATCGAACCGTCGTCATCCTGCACTGCACTGGTTTGGAACACCTCCCCATTCGTGGTTTCGTCGGAATTTTCGTGAGTCAGGTCAACAATTGCGTCATCACTGACCCACTGGAGAGTCACCGCTTTCAGATTGACGTCGTCCGCTCCGGGCGCCTTCGTCACAGTGAGGTTTACCTCCGTGACTTCGTTGGTACTACCGTCAATCGACGGTCCAGCGATGTTCACGACCTGCAGCCGGTCGCTAACCTGCGCACTCGACTGTTCACCCGTCTCTTCTGACTGCGATTGCAGGAAGCCGGCGGTATTGATCAGGACGCCCGCCGCGATCGCGGCGACGAGCACCATCGCGATGAACACGATGAGTGTCCCGATACCGACCTGGCCCCTGTCTCGCTTGTGTGGCATTTCGTCCATGGTTGTCTCGCCTGGGCAGCCGTCTGCCCCAGACTTACCTGATTAGTTTTCGCCTATATTGATAAAGGTGACTTGCAAATTATCGAAATTGAAAAACAGAGACGCCGCGTCTCGACCCGGCTCGCAACTGAGAGCAGAGAATCTCTCGTGATAACGACCGAATCAGGCCTTCTGCACGGTAAATCTCTGTAATACTATAGTAAATTTTGATTATATCTTATTATATTTTGTTTTATTATTTCTGAGTGTAGATATCGAGACTGATATGCGAGGACAGTCATAGTGATTGCTGTAACGAATTACCGTTTCGACCGCGTCACGTCCTGCGGTCGATCCGGTAACGGCTTACAGCAATCACTATCAGTCGTAGGTGACGAGGCTGTACATCACGAACAGGAACCCGAACGTGGTGAAGCCGCTGTTTACCAGCAGGAGTGACCTGACGCCGTCGAACCCCATGAGAAACGCACTGATCATGGTCGCAACGGCGCCGGCGACGGCCAGCGTGAACCCCACCGAGAGGTGCAACATCGCAGTACTCGATGTCTGGGCGTACGCCCTGACCCCCATGCCGACCATGGTGAGTCCGGCGGCGACGAACACCAGTGTCAACACCGCGTACAGGGTTTCGATTATCAGTGTCACTACCCCCTGTTGCGTCCACCCGTTGTTAAGTCCACCTGTGGAAATATCGCTACTGATAATCGGTCTCGCGGATGATACTCACGGCTGATAGCGCGGGCGCGCCCGCGGGTTCAACTCTCCGAGAGCGTCCGCCAGGCCTCGTCGAGTTTGTTCGTCACTTCGGTCCGTTCGGTGATGTCGACGGCGAGGGTCTCGCCGAACTCGATCCGGACGGCGTCGACGTTGCGACGGTAGACCTTGATCCGGCGCCTGTCGTCCGAGAGGATGTTGTCGTGTAGTTCCAGCAGGTCGTGTTCGGTCAGTTCGTCGATCCGGCGGTAACAGGTGGCGATCGGGATCCCGAGTTCGTCGCTCAACTCCTGCGCGGACCGCGGTTCGTCGGTTGCCTCCAGAATCTCCGCGCTGTACTTGTTTCCCAGCGTCTGGAGCACCTCCTCGGAAGCCATCGGTTATCATATAGTGAATTACCACGCTCATAAAACTATCGAACATTGAAATGACAGGAACCGATCGGATCCCGACACGTTCGGTCGCGTCCCTCGAACGCGCCGACGTCGCTGGGTTCTCGGCCCGATACCGCTCTTTTTCGCACACGATAGCGACCGACCTATTCGAGCGGTGACTCGTCTTCGCTCATCATCGAGAACGCGCTGGCGTTCTGGTGGACCGTGATCCCGCCCTGGGAGATGTCGATTGGGAAGATGTCGGCGTCGATGTTCTGTTTTCGCATCTTTGCCACCCAGATGTAGCGGTTGACACCCGAGTCGGTCGGCGTCTGGAGGAGGTAGATGTTCCCGTCGGTCAGGAAGTTCTCCAGGCCCATCTCCGTGTCCGGGAAGACGGTTCCCTGCTCGTTGGTCATCAGCGTCGTGAGCCCGTTCTCCCGGAGGATGTCGGTGAACTTCAGGAGGTAGGTTCGTTTCTCGCGTTCGCTCTCGAAGAACAGCTGGAACATCGTGAGCGAGTCCAGCACCAGCCGTTCGTACTCCTCGTCGTCCAGGTCCTCCAGGAGGATGTCCAGGGCCGCGCTGAAGTCGTTCTCGCGGAGCAACACCTGCTTGTCGTAGATTTTGATCTCCCCGCTCTCGACGTGCTCCTGCCAGTTGTCGAACCCGATGGACTCGGCGGCCTCCCGGAGGTCCTGCTCGTTCTCCTCGAAGGAGAGGTAGATGCCGCTCTCGTCGTACTGTTCCACCCCGTTGTAGATGTACTGGAGGCCGAAGATACTCTTGCCGGCTCCCGGGTTCCCGCTGATCAGCGTCGTAGAGTTCGTGACGATCCCTCCGTTGAGAATTTCGTCGAGACCCTCGATGCCTGTTTTCGTCAGTTCGGTCATGATGCTTGTTGATTAGCAACGACTGGGCTGGCCGGAAAGAAAAGTCTTGGTGTTACTCGTCGTGGACGGTCTCCGGATCGACCTGACGAAATCGCTGTCGTCCGGTCTGTCGAACCGCACTGCGGGCGCTCTTGACTGGTCCACGCTTCAGACCGAACCTCGACGGAGATCCCGTATTCTTCGGCGGTACAGACCAGTCGCTCGGGGAATTTCTTGAACGCCCAGAAGTTGTGTGTCTTGGCGTTGGTCTCGACCGACCAGTGTGTGTCCAGCACGTCGGTCAACCCACCATTCGTATTCGGTTAAGGAAACCGACAGACGAGAGCGTGATTTTCGGTGAGCCACGGTTTCGATCAAGATACGCCTCCTGTTGAGCGGGGAGTCTCTGCTGACCGATGTGATTATAGTGCACCAAGTGCACTAGAGATTGAGAGGATATCATGACACGCCCAAAATTCGGCATTTCGCCCTCACCAGAGATTGCTCAGCAGCTTGACGACCTTGTTGAGGAGTGCGTTGATCTCGGAGCCAGCCGCTCCGAGATCGTGGAAGCGATCCTCACAGCGTATTTCGAAACTGATGAAGACCGTGGTCCCACGACGCGTGAGTTGATCATCCGTCTCCGGCAGACACGTCAGAACTAGTCATAGTGCACTTGGTGCACTCATTCTCTTATCGTCTCAGTTCTACGTGAACATAGGAGAATTATTCATCCTTTATCGAGAGAAATTATTACTGTTTCTGGATTCTCTATCTTACCGCAGTCTGCTGGTTCTTAGTCTTAACCGAATACGAATGCACCCGGCGGATTCTCCATCCCGAGATCCGGTACCGAGAACCGCTCCCGCCGAACTCGGTGCTGGACCGAGTGTGGCAACCGTCCGGCCGTCGAGTCGATCAGTCCACCGGACGGTCCCGGAGTCATCGGTGCCGACAACCACACTCGTCGCCTCGTCTGTCTCGGTCCACCCGACAGCGTGTCCGGTCTCCTCGGCACGTGCAACCCGACTCCAATGGACTGGTGACGCAACCGACAGGGCTCCGAGGACACTCACCGCGAGAAACTGGCGCCGCGCGAGAGACCGAGACTCGGTGGAGGATTTGTGTCTCAGCAGCACATGGTTTTTGAGAATCAGATGAGTGCGTTGTGATGTGGTCGGTGAGTGCTGACATGTGTGACCGGCCCGGGATACGTCTCCCGGTTGACTTCACGACGCCTTGGCTGTACTGGTCCCGGCCGTCGTGTTCTCACGCTGGCGCGATATATTCCGACGAAGACGTTTTGTCGGCGGATCACAAAACGCGGCCATGCCACGGTCACGGCGGGAGTTACTGCGGGCCATGGCCGGTAGCTCGGCGTTCCTGCTGGCCGGGTGTGGGGGCGAGGGAATCGAGTACCGAGTGCCCGAGGAGACCGGGATGGCGACTCGGACGCGAACGGATCGATCGCGCGGGGATGACGGTATCGCGGAGCGCTCGCCGCGTGACGGGGCGCCTGACAGAGACCCGCCGGGCCGGACGGACACGCGATCCCAGGGAAGCGGCGTCGGGAACCCGCAACTCGAGGCGGCGACCGACGCTATCGTCGCGGAACTGGACTGGTTCGCGAACGAGTACCAGGTCGTCACTCACCGGTGTCTCGGCCGCGCGAACAGGATCCGACGGACCCTGGAGGAGTTTCAGGACCCACCACAGCTGTCACAGTACGACATCGACCGCGTCGACGAACTGACGACCGGGTACAACAGGCTCCTGCGGGAGTCGCTGGATCCTCACTTCCCGACTGCCACGGTCGACGCTCTCGTCAGCACGTCCCGGGAGTACGTCCGGGACCTGAAGACCTTCGCCGGGCGGGGCGATCTCGACGCAGTGCAACGGGAACTGGGGAAACTCGAGACGCACTACGAGCGGTTGAGCCGGCCACAGAGCTTCCGACGGGAGTTCCCGGACTTCCCGATCCAGTCCCCGCTGTTCGACGATCTGACAGCCGAGTCGCGGAACCCGGCGACGACGTTCGTGGTGAGCGCCCCGGAGGCGGATTTCACGACGGTCGTGCGGAATACCGCCTCTCTGGGACCGCGTTCGAGAGCCGTCGGGAGCGTCGGGAACCGCGACCGCCAGCGCTTCTACGACCGACAGACTGCCCTCTTCAGCGGGACCGACGTCTCCGCCGACAGAACGGACCGGAAATTCTTCAACGTTCACCTCGCGTCGACCCACGTGGCGCTGTCCGTCCAGCAGTTCCGGGACCGACAGTCGGCAGCCAGCGCGTACACGTCACTTCTGAACAGCCCGGTCTTCGTGGAGGGCACCGAGACCGTCGGCGAGACGGAGTGGAACCGGGGGTACTACTTCCAGGGCCTCACCTTCGAGAATGCCCGGCTGCAACACAGGTACCTGGTGTCAGACGCCGACGGGACGATCATCTACGAGGAGAAACGCCGGACAGAGAAACCCGGGCGACAGCTGGCGATACAGAACGGATTCGTCGTGCACGACCACCGGGGCAACGTCATCTACGACGGCGACGGCGCGATGCCCGAAGACCACGTCAGCGCCGGGACCCCCGACGAGGGAGGCGACATCGTCTACGTATACCTCACGAAGGTCGGGCGGTTCCTGATCACCGCCAATCCGTCGCTGGTCCCGTGGGACCAGCAACCCGACGAGGAACTCCTGCCACTCCGCCAGACCTGGCTGTACCGGTCGTCGTAAGCCCCGATAGCGTCGGCGAGCGTCAGGGCTGTGGCGTCGCCCCCTGTCGGCACCACGAACCGAACCCGACAACAGCGTGCCCGCGCCGCCGCCGGATCTGGAACCATTTTTACCGGGTCGGGACGTATTCGGATCGATGACAGGCCAGTCCTGGGAGACACTCGGTCGGGAGGAGGCGTACACCTGCGAGGGGTTCGACATCGTCACCGAGACGGTTCGACTGCCCGACGGCGAACGAACGGAGTTCGACTACCTCTCGGAGGGGCCGAGTGTCGTCGTCTTGCCGTTCACCGACGACGGGGACGTTGTGGTCATCGAGGAGTGGCGACAGGCCGTCGGGCGGACGAACTGCGGGGTACCTGCCGGGAGCGTCGAACCCGGCGAGGACCTCGACCGGGCGGCCCGGCGGGAACTCCGCGAGGAGACTGGCTACGAGGCCGACACGCTTTCACACCTGACGACCGTCGAACCCGCGAACGGCTTCTCGGACGCGGTCTTTCACTACTACGTCGCCCGTGGCTGTACCGGCACCGCGGCCCAGGACCTCGACGAGACCGAGACCATCGCGGTCGACACGACGGCCTTCGAGGCGTTGGCTGCCAGGGTACGAGACGGCGAGATCAGGGACGGCCGGACAGCGTTCGCGGTGGTCTACTACGCGCTGTTCGAACAACCGCCCCGCGAGTCCGCACACGGGGAGGGGTGATGTCGGGAGTCTTCGAGGTGCGGGGGTACGACGCCCGCGGCCGGCGGGGTGAGCTTTCGGTACCCCGCCGGGACGTCACCGTCGAGACGCCGGCGTTGCTCCCGGTCGTCAATCCACACGTCCAGACGGTTCCGCCCGCGCGCCTCGGCGAGGCGTTCGGCGCGGAGATACTCATCACGAACAGCTACGTTCTCCACGGCAGCGACGACCTCCGCGAACCGGCCCGACAGCAGGGACTCCACGACCTGCTGGGGTTCGACGGGGCCATCATGACCGACTCCGGCTCCTTCCAGCTCGCCGAGTACGGCGCCATCGACGTGACCACGCCGGAGATTCTCCGATTCCAGCACGAGATTGGTTCCGACATCGGGACCCCCGTCGACATCCCGACGCCGCCCGACGCCGACCGCCAGCAGGCCCACGAGGAGTGGGAGGGTACCCGCCAGCGCCTGGAGCGTGCCGAGGCTGTCGAGACCGGCGAGATGCTCGTCACCGCGCCCGTCCAGGGATCGACGTACACGGACCTGCGCGAGCGGGCCGCCCGGGAGGCGTCGGCGACTGCCCTCGACATCTTCCCCATCGGCGCTGTCGTCCCGCTGTTGAACGACTACCGCTTCGGAACCGTCGTCGACGTCGTCGTCGCCGCGAAGCGGGGACTGGGGGAGGCCGCGCCGGTCCACCTGTTCGGTGCCGGCCACCCGATGATGTTCGCGCTCGCCGCCGCGCTGGGCTGTGACCTGTTCGATTCGGCGGCCTACGCGCTGTACGCCCGGGACGAGCGGTACCTGACCGTCCGCGGCACCGAACACCTCGAGGAACTGTCGACCCTGCCCTGTTCCTGTCCCGTCTGCACTGCCCACACCCCGGCAGACCTCCGGGAAGCCGACGAGGAGGAACGTCACCGGCTGCTGGCCGAGCACAACCTCTCTGTCTCCTTCGGGGAGATGCGCCGCGTGCGCCAGGCACTGCGCCGGGGGAACCTGCTGGAACTGGTCGACGTCCGCGCGCGCGGCCACCCGGACATGCTCGACGGCTACCGGCAGCTACTCGAGTACGCGAACTGGCTGGAGGCGACCGATCCCGTCTCGAAGGACGCTTTCTTCTACGTCTCCGCGGAGAGCGCCCGGCGGCCCGAAGTGGTCCGCCACCACGAGCGCCTCGCGCGTCTGGATCCGGGCGACGACGTGTTGCTGACCGAGGATGGCCCGAACCCCGGCGAGGACGAACACGACGAGACCTGGCGGCTCGTTCCGCCGTTCGGTCCGGTGCCGGCGGCCCTCTCGGAGGGCTACCCGCTGACCGCCGAGTTGCCCGACCGCCGCGACCGGCAGGCGCTCGAAACTGCCGCCGAGGGCGTCCGGCAGGTGGTCAAGGCCAACCCCGGGACCGAGTTCACGCTCCGGCACGCGGACTGGCCGGCGACTGCACGGGAGCGGATTCCCGGTCGCGTTCGCGTGGAGGACGTCGGGAAAAAGCCAAGATAGTTACTCGCGGGTCGCCGACCGGGGAGCATGACCGACTACTTCGAGGTCCACGAGCGCGACGGGCCGGCCAGGCTCGCGCAGTTGCGGCTGGCCGACCCCCTGGGGACGCCCGGGCTCGTGGACGACGTGCTGGCGGACGCGGGGAGTCTCTGGCCCGCGGACCGCGAGGTACCGGCGGGCGACGAGGCGTCGCTGACGGTCCTCCCCCACCGTGCCTTTCCGGGGGGCACACCCGAGGAAGTGCAGGAGGCCTTCGCCGTCGAGTATCCGGACGTGGACTTCCCGAGCGCGGCCGTCGTCACGCCCGAAACCGCCGGGGAAGCGACCGCAGCCGACCCCGACGCCTACGTGCTCTCGAACGCCCAGGAGGTCGCCGGCCACGCACGGGCGTTCGTCGAAGCACTGATCAGCACCCGGGAGACCATTCCCGCCGACACCGCGCTGTATCTCCCGGGTGTGGCCACCCCCGGAAACGTCGCGACGCTCGCGTACGCCGGCGTCGACCTGTTCGACACCGACCGCGCCGTCGTCGCGGGCACCCGGGGCAGGTATCTCACCGTGGACGGCGAACGCTCGCTCGACGGCCTCGAGGAACTCGCCTGTGCCTGTCCGGCGTGCCAGCAGTCGATCGAGGCGTTCGACCGCGAGGACTGTGCCGACCACAACGTCGCCGCGCTCCGGGCGGCCCTCGCGACGGTCCGCGGGCGGATCCGCGCGGGTCGGCTCCGCGATTACGTCGAGGGACAGGCCCGCCACGAGCAGTGGCTGACGGCCCTCTTTCGCCGACTGGACCAGCAGTACACCTACCTCGAACAGCGCACGCCGGTACTGCGGCGGGCAGAGCTCACCGCCGCCACCGAGGATACGCTCCGTCGCGTGGAGATCCAGCGGTTCGCCCGGCGGGTCACCGGACGCTACCGCTGCCGGTTCGACAATCCGCTCGTGCTGGTCCCGTGTTCGGCCAGAAAACCGTACAGCGAGTCCCAGAGCCACGGCCAGTTCCACGACGCCATCCAGTTTCGCGCCC
>CAYYHG010000048.1:0-18482 GCA_964471665.1 uncultured Halobacteriales archaeon
TTCCAGTCGTCGATGTCACCGACCTCGGGGATGACGAACCCGTCGATGTGCTCGATTGCGCCGTTGTCGGGGTCGGCAATGTCGAGCATGTGCTCGAAGCCCCGGTTGCGGGTGCCGGGCTCGTCGCGGTGCCAGACGATCCGGGGGTGGATCTCGCCGGGAAAGTCGGCGCCGTGCTCGGCGACCACGTCGATGATGTTCTGCGCCCCCTCGTCGCGCATGCTGGGCGCGGTTGCGTCCTCGTTGTCCGGCACCCAGACGTCGGGTGCTTGCATCCCGCGCAACCCGACCGCGCTCTGGAGCATCTTCGCGGAGTCGTCCTCTCCTTCCACCGCGGTCGGCGTCGTGAAGAAGGTCCGCACGAACGCCCGGTCGTGTGTACGCTTGTCGATTGCAGTCATCGTGGCACGCTGATTCTCTCCACGCGCGGTCTTAAATGGGGCACATTCCGCTTCACTCGAAGGCCGCCAGACTCGACTGGAGGTCGCGGTCCGGTCGCCCCTCGCGGAGTTCGTGGCCGACGAGGTCCCGCATGTCGACCGCGTAGGTGCTCCCGTTGTGGTCGAGCACGAGCACCCGCCCCTGCGTTCCCCGGACCGTCCCGGTCGCGAGCGTCTCGGCCACCGGCCGGTCTTCGAGGGCCAGCCCGTAGTCGAAGGCGTACGTGGCGAACGGGTCGAACTCCGCGAGCAGCGCCTCCCAGGCGTCGGCGTCGACCGGACGGTGGAGACCCCGGAGTTTCGTGGGGACGCGCACCCGGTCGCCCACGTCCGCGGCGATGTCGGCCTCGATCTGTCGGGCGAGGCGGCCGTCCGGAACTGTCCGCAGGTGGGCACCGCGGTCGGCGCCCTGTTCGCGCAGCCGGGTCTCGAGGCGCCACGAGCGGGTGACGCCGACCTTGAACGTCGCCGGCCCGAAGGCAGCGAGGTAGACGGCGTGTTCCTCCCGGCAGGTCTCCAGCGGGAGGGCACAGTCGCCGGTACAGCGCGCACAGGCCCACCGCGAGGTGTGTTGCTCGCAGTAGGGCCCGCCCGCCTGGGAACACGCGACGTGGCGCCCGCCGTCGACGGTTCCGGCACAGTGGCGCTCGCCCAGCGCGTAGGAGAGTTCGCGGCCGGACGCCAGTGAGGCTTCACGGACAGTCCCGTCGCTGGCGACGACCAGGCTGGCGTGGCCCGTCTCCGTCGCGGGTGTCGTCTCGTATCCGACGACCTGCACGCCAGGCCGTTGGCTGGCAGGCGGATTCAACGTGTCGGTCGGACGCTCGTGTGCGCGCCACGGCAGCAACGACAAGACATATAGTCGCCATTGCCGTATCCGCCACACGTCGATGGTCCAGGCTCTGGCAGGGGTGTTCACGTGGCTGGCAACCTACTCCGAGCCGCTGGGCTGGCTCGCGGTCGGCCTGTTCGTCGCCGGCGCGCTCCTCGAACAGTACGACCGGAGCTACGCCCGCCCGTTCGTGGTCGGCGCCTGGGTCGTCTTCGCGGCGTTCTGGCTGGCGCTCGTTCCGTACTTCGTGGTCGAACAGCGCAGCGTGATCGAGGGAATCGGGAGTGTCCTGGCGGTCCCGCTGTCGCTGTACGTCGGATACGTCCTCGCGAACGGGCGGGACTCGCTTTTCGTCCTCTCGCGTGCCGTCGCCATCATGGGTGTCGTCTACCTGCCCTTCGTGGCCGTCGACGCGCTCCGCCGGCCACTGATCGAGATGGTGACAGTCCACACCGAGGGTCTGATGAACCTCGTGGGATACCACCCGGAGGTCGTCGACGGGCTGACCATCCAGTCCCGGTCGGGCGAGACGCTGCGCATTGCGGAGAAGACCTACCCCTACGAGAGCACGTTCGCCTTCTACAACGGCGACATCCCGATCACGTACAACATCGCCATCGCGTGTACGGGCGTCGGGAGCATGGCGATTTTCGTCGGACTGATCGGCGCGGTCTCCGCACCCGTCGGCCGGAAGCTGCGCGCGCTCGCGGTCTCGATCCCGGTCATCTACGGCCTGAACCTGGTCCGGAACGTCTTCATCGCCGTCACGTTCGGCAACCAGCTGACCAACGTCTTCCCCGACGTCGTGATGACGGTGTTCTCCCTGGAGAACGAGTACATGGTCTCGTACATTGTCTCGGACCGCGTCCTCGCACAGAGCGCGTCGGTGGTCGCGCTGGTGCTCGTCACGTGGCTCGTCGTCCGGCAACTCCCGGAGGTGCTCGTGATGGTCGAGGACGTGCTCTACCTGGCCACCGGCCGCGAGTACGACCTCGCGGCGGCGTTCGGCCTCCCCGACTCCGAGACGGACCGCGGGGATCCCAGCCCGGGTGACTGATCCGCGAACGCCCTCGTGTCCGAGACCGACTGGATCGACGTGGCGACCTCTGATAGGGACGGTTGTAGCCGTTTTCCAGGACAACCGCCCGTCGTCGTGCGGGTGATCCGGCAAAGAACTACAACCGTCCCTATGACTATCCTCCGTCGGGAGCGATCGCTTCGGCCACCGCACGTCCCTCGCGGACGCGGCTCGGGACGCCCATCCGCGCCGTGTAGTTGGTCGCGACGTGGACGCCGGCTGGCGTCTCGAAGTCGTCCAGCGCCGTCCAGGTGTGGTCCCAGGCGGGGAACCACCGGTCGCGCGTGCTGACGTTCAGGACCGCGGACCCGGTGTCCATCACCCGGTCGAACTCGTCGCGGGCGACGGCGCCGATCTCGTCGTGGTCGCGTTCGACCATCGCCGGGTCGTGCATCCCGCCGAGAAAGACCGTATAGAGATCCTCGCGGCCGAACATGCTGGCGTTCCAGGAGACCCCGAGGGTGTGGAGATCCTCCCCGAGGGCGACCTGGTAGCCGAACCCCTCGCGGTCGCAGTCGGCTGCCAGGTGGACGATTGCCAGCGGGTTGTAGGTCAGATCGGCGAGCCCCCCGGCACCCGTTGCGACGCCGGAAAGCAGGTCGGCCGTGACGTCTGCGGGTGTCGTGACGACCACGTGGTCGGCCGCGTAGGTTTCCGCCGGTGTCTCGACGAGATACCGTCCGCTCCCGTCGGCCGCCGCCGTCGCGGATCCCGACGTGTCGGTCTCGCGGTCGCCCACCACCCGGAGGTCCGTGACCGGCGTGTCGAGCACGACCCGGTCGGCGTGGGTCGCTGCCAGCGCCTGCGGGAGTTGCTGGTTGCCCGCCTCGAAGGAGATGGGCGGTGCCCCCTGTCCCTGGCCGACGCGTGCCCGAAACGCCTGGAGGAGGCTGCCGGCCTCCCGTTCGCGTTCGAGCAGCCCCTCCAGCGCGTACCCGGCGGGCATCGCCGCAGGATCGGAGCCGTAGATCCCCCCGTAGAGCGGTCCGACGAACCGCTCGTAGGCCTGGCGGCCGAACTTCCGCGTGAACAGTTCGGCGGCGGTCTCCTCGGGTTGGCCCTCGCGGGTCAGCGGTTCCGCGAGCAGCCGGAGTTTGCCACGCCAGCTCAGGAGGTCGGTCCGGAGGAAGGTCCGGACGTCGAGTGGCGCCGCCCGCAAGCGACCGTCTGCGTAGACGTAAAGCGACGCCTCGTCGGCTTCGACGACGTCGTCGGCGAGTCCAGCTGCCTCGAGGAGTTCCGAGACGGCGGGCGTCCGGCGCATCCGCTGGGGACCGACCTCGACGACGCGGCCGTCGACCTCGCGCGACCGGATGACCCCGCCCGGCTGGTCGTCGGTCTCGAAAGCCAGGCTCTCGACGCCGCGCTCGGCGAGGTAGTGGGTGACGGCCAGTCCCGTGATCCCGGCGCCGACGACGGCGACGCGCATGTCAGTCTTCGTTCGTCGGCTCGGGGATCGGATCCTCGGCGTCGAGCGCTTGCTGTGGCGCGTTCAGACACATCGTGCCCGGCACGTCGCGACACTGGCACTGACGGTACTGGTAGTACTCGGGATCGAAGTCGGCGAGGAACGGCTCGACGAGGTCCGCGAACACCGCCGGAATCCGGTCGTCGTCGTGGGGAATCGGCACGCGGTAAAACTCCAGGCCGGCCTCCCCGGCCTCCTCGCGGAGTTCGACGTCGAGTTCCGAGAGGGTCTCGCTCTGTTCGTGGAGGAAACTGATCGGTTCGACGACGACCCGTGTTGCCTCGAGGTCCGCGACCAGGTCCTCGACCTCGGGTTCCGTCCAGGGAATGTCGCGGTTCTCGTGGTTCTGGAAGCCGATGTGGTACTCCTCGACCCCCAGGAGGGAGGCGACGACAGAGCAGAACTCCTCGACGTAGATGTCGTACCGGCTGCCCTCTTGGAGGTAGTGACGCGGCGTGCCGTGGGCCGAAAACACGAGAGCGGTCTCCGGATCCCGGAGGGCGACGCCCGCCTCCTCGGCGTACTGTTCGATGTTCTCGGCGCGGAGGCGGTTGTAGGTGGGGTGTTTGTGCCAGCCGGTGATCGCCTGTACGGGCACGTCCCAGTCCAGTGCCTCGACCGCTTCCTCGAGTTCGTCCAGCGAGATGACGTTGGTCGAGGGGCCACACAGCGGGTACGCGGGAAACCCGATCAGGCGGTCGACGCCGTCTTCCATGGCGGCCCGCGCGGCGTCGTCGATGAACGGTTCGGTGTACTGCATCCCGACGTACGTCCGCGCGTCGAACCCGCGCTCGCGCAGGCGGTCGCCGAGGGCCTCGGCCTGGCGGGTGGCCTGTGGGTTCAGCGGCGAGCCGCCGATCTCCTCGTACTCCTCGATCAGACCGGGAGCGCGGCGCTGTGCGAGTTTCCGGGACCGCTCGCGCGCCGCGGCCTCGGAGTCGTACTCCTCCAGGTCGGCGTTCGCAAAGAAGATGCGTTCGAGGTAGCCGACGACGGCTTCCCGCTCCGGTTCGGACGGTTCGCCGAAGTTGAGAACGACGACGCCTGTGGTCATGTCCGAGGCTTGGACTGGGGTGGGGTATACCTGTCGTTTCGCGGGGAGGGCACGGAGAGACTCATACTGTCGGCATAACTTCGTGAAGATATTCTCCACCCGGGGTGCCGAAATTGCTCACGCGCTTATATACCGGTCGACGTAACTTTTGATACTTCTCAGCCGGACGTTCCCGGCTGAAAGTATCAGGGCTTACGTCGGCCGGTATAGCCGACAGTATCAGTGGGTCGCCCACTTGAAAAAGCCGATACTGACAGCGAGAATCGCAGCTCCGACCGGGATGATGAGATAGAGCACCGGATCCTCGAAGCTCGCGGCGTTCGCGATCATCTGTTCGAAAAAGAGGATCGCGAGAATCACGAGCACGAGTTCGACCATCTTGGTCTTCAGCTCGCCGGTGGTCTCGAATTTGAACCAGTCGGGTCTGAGGCCCGCGTGTTCGGCCGGTTCGAGGATGCTGACGAAGAAATCGTAGATGCCAAACGAGAAGATGATGAGGATGATCCCGATGAGGAACGCGTCCAGGGCCTTGATGATCGGCAACGTCACGCCGGGGTTGCTGAAATCCCCCTTCAGCAGGATCGCCGTCGCGGCCTTGTACGTCTGGTTCGCGCCGACCGCGAACATCATTATCGCACCGATCATCGAGATCAGGATCGGTACGATGAGGATGAAACGCAGCTTGAAAAACGGGGGCTCGAAGTGTTCGACCAACCAGAGCTCCAGGTCCGAACGCTTGTCGTCCTCCAGCTCGATCGTTCCGGCGGCCAACTCACTCTCCGGATCACCGGTTTCTTTTGCCATTTTGATAGTGAACGTCGAAACGGTACTTCATGCTTGTGCCGAGGTCACATCCGTCACACTGTGAACAGCGGAATTCTCTCGCTGAACCGAGAGAGCCGCAGTACGAATACTACCGGCAAACCCGGGCCAAATCTTTGTATTCTCCGTCTCGTTACCGCCGTATATGGAGGGTGAATCGACCTGGGTCGTCAACGGCATCATTGCAATCGCCTTCATGATTCTCATTATTCCGCTGGTTGCCGGACTCGTGGACGACCTCGACGCCCTCCTGGCGATCATGGTCATCATGTACATCATCTACACCACCCTGAGCGGCGAAGCCATCAACCCGCCCCGACCGAAGTGAACCGTGTGTGCACTCTGTTGTCCCATCCCACAATTCATCATGAAAAACAATTATATACCCTCGCGACCAACGAACGGATATGCCGACACAGCAGTCGACCAGCACGGCACCGTGCGTGTGTGCGTGTGGCGAAACCTTCGAGCAGACCGACGCACTCCTCAGACACGCCCGCACGGTACACAGCTTCTCACCGCGATAGGGCGGTCGACTGTCGTTGCGGACGGCCAGTCCGGACTGTGGTCCCATACTGATTGCTGTGAGTCATTCCCGGATCGACCGCAGGACGCGACGCGGTCGAAACGGTATTCGGTACAGCAATCACTATCAATCGTCTCTCCAGCGTCCTCGAACCGATTGCCGACGGCGATCCCGCCGACACCGCGGTCGTGACCGGTCCCAGCAGCGCGGGCACGACCTGCGTCGCACGCTTCGTGATCGACGCCTCCGCGAGGAGTGATAACCGACAGTATTAGACAGTGGGAGCGACTCTAGTGACCGAGGCCAGCCACGTGGATCGAGGCGGCGATAAACGGCCCCTGGGGTAAAGAGAGACAACCCGGGTCTCCGACCACCGTCGACGAGTGTATCGAGCAGGGCGTCGCCTGCGCCGAGGCGGGTGCGGCGATCGTCCACGTACACGCGTTCGACCCGGAGGCGGACAAACAGGACGACAATCCCGATATCTACGCCCGGATTATTGAAGGGATCAGAGACAGGACTGACGCTGTCGTCTGCCCGACAATTCCGCCGCTCGGGGTGACGGGTGACGGGACGATGCCCGCCGAGGAGCGGTTTGCCCACCAGGACGCGCTGGACAGTCTCCTGCAACTCCTGGGCGACGAGGCGGGTGCCGTTCCGTGGATGGTTTCGGGGCTCGGCGTCGACGTCACGCCACTCGTGTCGGAGGCGGTCGAGCGTGGTGGTCACGTCCGCGTCGGACTCGAAGACGCGTCCCTGGGGACCGACAGGAGCAACGTCGAGTGGGTCGAACACGCGCGGGAGGAAATCGAGGCAGCCGGCGGCAGGGTCGCGACTCCCGACGACGTCCGGTCGGCAATCGCGTCGCAGCCGCGGTGACTGCCCCGACAGCGTCCGGAGTTTTATACGCGTCAGTTCCGCACGCATCTCGCATGGACACGTACCAGGTTGCACGGCGCTACGTTGTGGTTCTCGTGGCCTCGGTGCTCGCGTTTACTGTTCTCTACTCGGTCGGGATGTCTCTTTTCGAAGGCCGCCCGCGGTCGTTGCTCAGATCCTTTCAGGTCGTGATGCAGACGCTGACCACCATCGGCTACGGGGGTGACTCGCCGTGGGAGAGCACCGCCATGCTGGCGCTGGTCGTGACGATGCAGACTGCGACGCTGTTGCTCATCTTCAGTGCCTTCCCCGCGGTGGTGGTGCCGGTCCTGAAGGAGTCGCTGTCCCGGGCCCCACCCGCCGCGCGCGAGGACCTGTCCGACCACGTCGTCGTCTGCACTGCCACCACCCACACGGAGTCGCTCATCGACGAACTCGCAGACGGGGAAGTCCCGTACGTCATCGTCGAACCGGACAGGGACACGGCGACGAGCCTGTTCGAACGCGACCGCGAGGTCGTCCACGGCGATCCCACGTCGATGGAGACGCTGGCGGGGGTCAACGTGGCCGCGGCACGGGCGGTCGTCTCGGACGCCGACGACGAGGTCGACATGAGCGTCATCACGACGGCCAAGGAACTCGCCCCGGGAGTGCCGGTCTACAGCATCGCCACGGACGAGGACTTCGCCGAGTACCACGAACTCGCCGGCGCCGACAGGGCCTTTCTCCCACGGAAACTGCTGGGCAACGGGCTCGCAAACAAGGTCCGCAACACCGTGCAGGTAGAACTCGAGGGGAGAGTGACCGTCGGCGAGGACATCGAGATTGCCGAGATACCCATCGGCCGGGGGAGCGAACTGGACGGGGCGCGCCTGACCGAGGCAGGCGTCCGCCGACCGGGGATCGACGACGCTGACGACCGGGCCCGCACGCCACGACACGTGGTCGGCGTGTGGGCGCGTGGCCAGTTTCACGTCCCGCCGTTTCAGGGACTCGCGCTCGACGCACAGTCGGTGTTGCTGGTCGCGGGACGGTCGGTGACGCTGGAGTCGCTGGCGGACTCGGCCGGATCGAGCGTGACACAGTACGGCCGCGGACGGGTGCTCGTGGCGGGGTCCGGCGTCGTCGGCACCGCCGTCAGCGACGCGCTCATCGAGGACGGCGTCAACCAGACGGTGATCGATCTCGAACAGAAGGGGCGGGTCGATGTCGTCGGCGACGTGACCGACGAGGAGGTGTTCGAGGAGGCTGGCATTGCCGACGCCCGCACGGTCGTCCTCGCGCTGGACGACGACACCACCACGCTGGTCGCGGCGTTCGTCATCGGCAATCTCGATTCCGACGTCGAGATCGTCGCCCGGGCCAACGAGACCGAGAGCGTGCCGAAACTACACAGGGCCGGCGCGGACTACGCACTCGCGCTCTCGACCGTCGCCGGCCGGCTGCTCGCGACGGCGATCCTGGACTCCGGTCAGACGATCGCACTGGACGCGAAGATCCGGTTGGTCCGCCGGGATCCCGGGCCCTTTGCCGACCACACGCTCGGTGAGACCAGGTTCCGGAAGCGGTTTGGCTGTTCGGTCGTCGCGATCGAGCGCCGCGATGGCCGCGTGGACACCGATCTCCGCGAGTGGACCGAGGTCGGGGCTGGCGATCATCTCGTCGTCGCCGGGACCGACGCGGCACTCGACCGCCTGGACACCGTGCTGTAGCCGCGTTCCCGGGGAGTGTTCACCGGCCCCCCCGACTTCACAGCCGACCTGACTCCGTCGGAGTGGTCTGGACGGGCAGTCGCTGGTAGAGTGCGGTCAGGCGACGCATTCCGGCGAGGACGACGAGGGCGACGCCGGTGCCGCCGACGAGGAATTCGATCGCTGGAGGGATGACCGAGGTGAGCAAGCCACCGGCACCGATCCCGGCGACGCCGAGTCCCGTCGCCAGAACCGTCGGCACCACCACGACTGGCCGGGAGACGATTCGTACGTGGCTCGCTTCGAGAGCCCCGGTGATCGTCCGTTCCCCGAGCACGACGCCGATGAAAACGAACGGGAGGTACACCAGTCCCACGAGTCCGGGAACGACCAGCAGCGCGAAGCCGACGGGAATCACGACGGCACCGCCGACCACGACTCCCACTGCGCGACCGAGCCGCCAGAGAGGACTCTCGGTTTCGGCAGCTCCGAACCCGCCGGTTTCTGCAGTTCCGAACCAGCCAGTCTCGGCGCCGCCGACCGATTCGACGAACCGCGCCATCGACACGATTGCCAGAACCGCTGCGGTGACAAACAGGACGCTGGCTCCCAGCGGAGTGAGTGGAACGGTAACGGCGTAGTCGAACTGGAACGAGGGCGGGAGGACCGACGGGAAGTGGGTCAGGAGTCGATTCGTCGCCACGTTCAGGATTCCGATCAGCACGACGAACGAGAGTGCCGATATCTTGAACCACCTGGTCCCGTCCGACGTGGGTCGCGCACGAGTCGAGCCCGTCTGTGAGGCCATACTGTTGGAATCACGCGCCCCGACCGTGGTATATTTTTCTAAATATTTCTTATATATAGTATTTCCAATTATTAGGAAAAAGGCAGAATATGGCCTATACAGCCGGAATATCGTCAGACGCACGTCAGACATCACCTATACTTTTATTGTTAGGTAGTGTCTGTGCTACGGCGTATGAAGCGGAGAGCCCTCCTGGCTTCGGCCCTGCCGCTGCTGGCAGGCTGTTTCAGTGGTACAGAGACACAATCGGCGGAACCGACCGAGACACCGACACCCACCGAGACACCGACACCCACCGAGACACCGACACCCACCGAGACACCGGACCCGAAATCGACCGACGCGTACAGGGAGGCAGCCGACAAGATCGATACCGCACAGGATCGGCTCAGGGAAGTCGTGTACATCTACTCCGGTGGTGTCTCGACGGATTTGCTCAACGTCTCGGCCGACACGTCCGAGTTCGACGACCGGGCTGTCCTGCTGAAACTATCGGCCGTCCAGACCGCGATCAGCGAGGCGGAGGCAGCGTCGGCGACCGACGAACAGGCCCGTACCGTCGACGCGTTACAGGAGATCCACCGTTTCCTGATGCACGCGACCGACCTGCAGGCGTGGCTGATCGATGGCCACGACGCCGTCTCCGAGGCGTACCAGGAACTCGACGACGAGAGCGACGAGGATACTGTCGAGGACAAACTCGACACCGTAGAACGTGCGGTCGAAAACACCCACGAGCCCCTGGAAGTCATCACCGAGAGCGTCGATCCCGCGGCTGCCAGGACGACCGACGTTGTCGGGACAACCGAATACGAACAGAAACGGACCCAGTTCGAACACGAACAGGAAGTGCTGGTGACGATCTCAGGCGCGCTGTCGAGCGTTCAATCGGCCCGGAACGAGCTCGACGCGGCCCGCGAGAAAGCCGACGACGGCGAGTATCGGAGTGCCGAAGACGCAGCCGACAGAGCGCGAGAAAACCTCGAAGACGTGATCGACGAACTCGAGGACCTCGACGACGACCTCCCGTCGCGGGCTGGCGCCTTCGAGGACCTGATGGAGGACGTTCTCGACATGGTGCAGGACTACGAAGCAGACGCCGACTCTCTCTACGACCGATACCGGTGAGGATAACTGGGTTTTTTGCAGCCAGAGCGGTCGCGGCTGAACGCGTCGGAGCGTCGACAGACGCGGTTGTCTTTGGCTTTCTGTGTGGCGTGATGTTCCGACCCATGACACCACGTCTCGCGTAGCCCTCTTGTGATTCCAGCCCCTAAATTTCCTATGAGATACAACCCGTCGAGCAGGTGGTGGCGCTGAACTCGACCCCCCCGCTCCCGACACGACTAACCGGTCTCACCATCCCCGCACGCTATCGCGACGCCGGCCTCTTCGTCCTGCTCGCTGCCCTGTTTGGCGGCGGCTTCGTCGCGATCAAGACAGGACTCCGCGAGCTCCCGCCGGTGCTGTTCGCCAGCCTCCGGTTCGACATCGGCGCGCTCGCGCTGCTGGCGTACGTTGCGCTGACGCGCCCGCGGAACTCGTGGCTCCCGGGGACGCGCCGGGACCTGCTGGGGATCGGCGTGGCAGGGCTGTTTCTGGTCGCGCTGAACAACAGCCTGCTGTTCCTCGGGCAAGGATCGACCACGCCCGGGATGGCCTCGATCATGTACGGGCTGAACCCCGTCCTGGCACCGGTCTTCGCCTGGTGGGTGCTAGATGAGCGGCTCTCCTGGCCCGGTGCCGTGGGCATCGGCGTCGCCCTGAGCGGCGTCGTCATCATCGTCCAGCCGTCGCCGTCGACGCTCACCGACGCGAGTGCAGTCGGTCAGGCGCTCGTGTTGGGTGCCGCCGCCGCCGTCGCGCTCGGCAGCGTCCTCCTCACGCGGATCAGTCCACCCATGGAGAGTGTCGCGCTGACCGGATGGGGGATGGCCGCGGGCGCGGGTGCTCTCCACGCAGTCAGTCTCGCGGCCGGCGAGACACAGGCCAGCGTCGTCGGAATCGCCCCCGTGACTGTCGCGAGTCTCCTCGTCATCGGGATCCCGTCGACGGCGGTGGCGTACGCGATCCACTTCGGACTGTTGGCGCGCGCTGGACCGGTGCGGGCGAACATGGTGGCCTACGTCGTGCCCGTCTTCGCCGCACTGGCCGGATGGCTCCTCCTCGGCGCGGCCGTGTCGGGGTGGACAGTGGTCGGCTTTCTCGTCGTCGTGGCGGGGTTCGCGGTGGTCGAGCGAACCACACTCAGGCAGGAACTGCGTCGCCTCCGGTACCGGTCACGCGATCCGGAACCGACACCGACTGCGGCGCCCCCCTGTGACGACTGATACTGTCTTCAGATCAGAAGACGCCTTCGACGACGCTGATCCGCCCGTTCCCGGTTTCGACCATCGCACACTCGCCGGGGTCGCTGCCGATCAGGCACTCGGCACTGGCGGTCGTGCCGTTTTCGAGGCGGACCTCCACCCGGTACACGGCACGTTCGAGGCGGGTCTGGACGCTGACCGTCTCCAGCGGTGCCACGGCAACTGTCCGGTCGAAGGCAGTCTCGCCGTGGTGATCGACGAACCTGACCGCTATTTCGTGTGCGTCGGCGCTATCGTAGTTCCGGAGAACCAGGCTCTCGTCGCTGACTGCGCGACCGGTCGTATTCTCGATGGGAGAGACGTCCCGTTCAGCGTCGGAGTCGGAGTCGGGCTGTTGGACCGGCATATTCGATCCGTGTGCCTCGGCTCACGTATAATGCGAGTCTCAGTTGCTGGTTCTGAAACACCGGACTCCGCTCGTGTCCGCGACCCGACCGTCCCGGCGACAGTCTCACCAGCTGGAATCGAGCGCGCCGGATGTGCTTGCTGTCCCGCCGGCGCTCCCGGGCCCGCGCCTGCTACCGCCCGCCTGGAGATAGGCCGCGGCCATGACCCCGTAGATGACAACGAACAGGAGGCTGTTGATCACCACAGCGACGAGCTGGCCGACGACGGGTTCCCCGGCGGCCTGAAAGATGGCCGGGACCGCGCCGACGACAGACCCGACGAGTCCCGCGAAAAAGACGAGCGCGACCAGCCGCAGTCGGTTGCCCTGCGAGAGACCCCAGCTTCGCTTGAGTCCGCCGACGACGCCCCGGTCCTCGACACCGACCGCGAAGATGAAAAACAGGAAGCAGGCCGCGAAAAACAGGCCCGGCAGGACGAAGAAAATCAATCCCAGGACGACCGCGACCGCAACGACGGCGCCGCCGACGACCATCGAGAGGGTGGCGCGGCCGATCCGGCGGGTGTACAGCGCCGCCGGGAACGTGGAGAGTTCCCCGAACGGCCGCGTCAGCGCCCGGGAGACCACGACGAAGTACGCCGCGGTGAGGATACGTGCCGAGTGCCAGACCGAGAGCAACAGATCTCGACACCGGAAGCGTGAGCCCGACCTGGCCGGCGACTTCGGCCGGCGCTGTGGCGTCAATGACGGTATTGACCGACGAGATGAGCAACAGCTGCGTGGCGAGGAGGGCAGCGAACAGGACGCCGCCGGTTCGCGTCACTACGCGTCGTGAGTGCGCTCGTGAGTTGGAGTGCCATCGTGTAGACGACCGGCAGGAGGACGAATAAATGACCAGAGGGTGTTTCAGAGTCAGCGACACCGGGGAGCGGTGCTGGTTCCCCGCCGGGTGTGACTGCCTGCCGCGCGGCGACGTGCGAGCCGGGTCCGGGAACGACCCCCGCGACCGTACGCGTCCCGCCTCACGGACACTCGATGGATTCGGCGACGGCGAGCTGGTCCCCGGGTGACACCGTCCCGCTGTCGGCGTGTACGACGTGCATGCGCCCGTCACACTGCCAGTAGAGCCCCGTCGCTCCCTGTCCCCCGGTGAGCGTTCCCTGCCGGTCACCGACCGTGACGCTCATTCCCCGGACATCGTGATCGAAGCCGGGCAAAACCCGGACGCGGAGGCTATCGGTACCGTCGCTGTATTCGAGTGTGGTTCGGGTCGTCCCGTTGATCTGCGCGACGCGAACGGTCTGCAACTCGTACTCACCCGGAACGGTCGGATCTGGAACGGCATACGGGACAGCCGACCGGGCCGCCTCGACCGACGCATACTCGCGGGAGTCCAGTTCGGGAGACGCGTGGCTCTCTGCACTCTCCGGCGGGTCGAACTGGAAGGTCCCGGCGTCGGTGTCGGGTTCGAAATCGATCCGGTCGTATCGGGACGTGTAGGTGACTGATTCGTTGTCCTGTCCGATCAGCGTGGTCTGTTTCTTGATCGGATAGTCGTGTTCGGTATCGATCCAGAGGCGGTGTTCGCTGAGGAGCAGGGGCTTCTCGAGTGTCGTCGCTGCCAGTTGATACTTCTCGTCACCGAGGATCAGGTCGATGGACGCGCTACTCCTCCCCTCGGACGGGTCGGTGAAGACGACGACGTGTGCCTCGCGTCCGGCGACGCGTTCGGTCCCCCGGTATGTCAGGTTGGAATCCTCGACGAGGTCGTTGTAGTACTCGTACTCGAGGGCAGGGACGATAATGTCCCCCTCCGACTGTCCGACATCGTGTCGAAGGACCTCGTTGTCACCGGCGTCGTAGATCCAGGCGGTCGTCTCGTTCTGGACCAGCGTGAGGTTCCCCTCGGCGGGGCGAACGATCGTGATCCGCTGTCTGTCGCTCGGCGGGCGCATGGCCACGTTGTAGACCGTCCGGTTTACCGTCGAGTCGTTGTGCCTGATCTCTTCGTAGAACTGCCCCTCGACCGAGTCGGGACTCTCCGTCAGCATACTCGTGACCAGCTGCTCCGGGTCCTGGGCCTGGGCCTGGTCGGCGGTCCCGGTCCCGTCCCCACCGGGAACGAAACCGGCTCCACTCGCGATGGCGAGAGCCAGACCGACCGTCAGGAGGGCGATGGTAGCGGACCGGTCGAGCATTGTGGCGGGTCATCGGTACTACTCTCGTACACCGTAATTTGTATTTCGTTGTTGTACTGTCGGCTGTACCGTGGTGAAGATATACACCCGGTCACGGTTCGTTCAAGATAGGTAAAAACTGAGTTTCACTCTTCAAAACGTTTTATCGAGCAGGGTTCGAACACCGCACTCAGACGGACATGTCCAGACTGCTCTCCTCGCGTGAGGACTCATCGGTCACGCGGCAGGACGATCCCTCAGTGCTGTACGTCGACAGCGAGCAGACCGAAGACCTCATTTCGACCCTCGCCGGTGACACAGCGATGAGCGTCTTCCGCTTGCTCACCGATCAAGCGCTGACCGCCTCGGAACTCGCGGATCAACTCGAGACGTCCGTCCAGAGTGTCAGTTACCACCTCGAAAACCTCGAAGACGCGGATCTCGTCGAAGTGATCGACACGTGTTACTCGGAGAAAGGCAGGGAGATGGACATCTACGCGGCCACGAGCGAGCCGAAAGTCGTGGTACTGGGCACCCGGGACGACGAGACGTGTCTCCGGCGGGCGTTCGGACAGATGGCGGGTGCCGTCGGTCTCTCGGCGTTCGCTCTCGCCGCCTGGCAGTCCGTGTCCGACCTGTTCGAGGCCGTCCTGGACGTGTGACGCCGGGCGCGTCCGCTATCGGGTGAAGACGCCGTCGACGTACTGGTGGAGGAAAACACCCGAGTAGACAGCGGTGACGACGACGTCGAACACGAACCGGAGACCGCTCGCGACCGAGAATCCGAACGACCGGAGGACGACAGTCGTCTCGCCGTAGCGAAAGGAGAGCGCGACGGGACTCGTCGGGCCCGCGACGGTCGTGTCCAGAACGACGCCGACCACGAGCAGTGCGGCGAAGCCGGCGACGGCGAGGACGGCCCTCGTGGTCTGGAGTGACGTGACCGTCCAGGCGACACGGAGTGACGCGACGGGACCGTAGCCACCGACGAAACACGCCTCCGGGAGAACACAGAACTTCACGACTGCGTAGAGGAGACACCCCGCGATGAGAACGAGCGAGAACAGATCGACGACCGTCGGGTCCACCCCGACCGGTTCGAGTGCGTTCTTCGCGACTGGGGTAATGACCACCCGGACGAGACCCGCGCCCACGACCGAACCCACACTCAGTACGGTAATCGCGCCGACGAGTGCCGGCAGGCGACGAAGAACGGTGCGGAGTGCCTCGACCGGAGAGACGGGACGTCCTCCGAGTGTGGCCCGTCCTGTGACATCCACGTAGCCGCGGCCGACGAACGCTCCGAGGACACCGACGACGACACCTGCGACGACGAGTGCGTCGGAGTCGACGAGCGCGAGCAACTGGAGCGGAGCGACCGCGAAGAAGACAAACAGAATGGACGGACGTGCGAGCACCAGCCGACTACTCCAGCGGATTGTGTCCGGTCCCGACCGCTGCAACACGTCACTGTCCACCTCCTGACAGCGAAGGCACCCGCAGCCGTCGACGTCGTCCCTGAATCTGACCATCCGGCGCGTGTGAGTTAGGAGGGTCTACTCGAAAAACCTCCCGTCGGTGCTCTCGCTGCGTACTTTCTTGTGTCTGGCTCCCTGTTGGTCGCGGCATGTTCCAGTCCCGGGAACGGCAGTATCTCGAGACGGCACGGATCGGCCGCCTTGCCACGGCCGACGCCGCTGGTCGGCCTCATGCGGTTCCGGTGTGTTTTGCGTTCGACGCCGATCACATCGTGACACCAGTCGATCAAAAGCCACAGCGCGTCGGGCCGAACGCACTCCGTCGGAGCCAGAACATCGCCGAGAATCCGCGGGTCGCGCTGATCGTCGATCACTACACGGACGACTGGTCGCAGCTCGGCTGGGTACAGGTTCGCGGGACGGCGACTCACTGCCAACCGGACGAGCAACCACACGCGTCCGGGACGACGGCACTCCGGGACAAGTACGACCAGTACGCGACTCACGACCTCGAACAGCGCCCCCTCGTTCGGATCGATCCCGGTACTGTCCGGTCGTGGGGGCGTCTCGAACCCCCGACGCAGTGACTTCGTCGGCTCCAGCACACCGTCGTTCTGGAAAGCGGCGACAGCAGTCCGCGTGAAACGTATATGTCTCCGGACACCGTACCCGGGGTATGTCCTCGGTCGCGGACGCGCCGCTCGCTGCCCTCTACCGTGACGCGTCCCCCGAAACCGCGGCGGCGTTCGTCGCCGACCTCTACGCAGCCCAGGGGTGGGCAGTCGATCGGAGCGGGGGCCGACGACTCGTCGTCTCCGCCGACGGCACCGAACGACGGGTCGGGGTCGTCCACCCCGCAGACACCGTCCCGGCCGTCGACCTGGTGGCCTGGGCAGACGCAGTCGTCGCTCTCGACGGCTCGGGTCTGCCGGACGGCGTCGAGGTGGTCGACGCGGCGGCGCTCGGACGACGACTCGCGTACGCCATCGACCGGCCGGTAGCCCGACGGCTACTCGAGACACACTTCGGGTGGGCCCCGCGACCGGACGACGGCCGCGCGGGCGGCCGCCCGGGAGTCGTCGGTCGGGCCGTCGACAGTGTGGCGTCACGGGTGCTTCGCTCGCCCGGCGGACGGTCGCGGGTCGTTCTCGTGGCGGTGCTGGTGGTCGTGGTAACCGGGGGGATCGCAGTGGTCATGGCCGAGCAACTGGAGCCCGAGGTCCCCGGCGAGGCCGACGCGGCCACGGCGACCCCGGCGTCGAACACGCCGGAACCGGTCGTCGAGGAATCGCCGACACCCGCGACGGAGACGTCGATGACGGAGCGGCCCGACAGGCAGTTCTCGAACCTGCCCCCGGCCATCGAGCAGTCGGGCGACATCCGCGGCCAGCGCCTCACGGCCAGACACGATTCGATCCTCGAAAACGAGTCCTACCGCTTGACAGTGACCTACCGGGAGTCCGTCGACGGGCGGCCGACGGGCGTCTACACCGAGACGGTCCGCGTCGAGAACGCCACCCGGTACAGCGCCAGTGTCTCCCGTCACGGGACGCTGCAGGCGCCTGCCCCCTCGATCGTGGAAACCGACGTCTACGCGAACGGGTCCGTCCGGTTCGAACGCACCAACGGGACGGTCCAGCGCGGCGTCGTGATCTCCTACGACCGGTTCCTGGCGGGACACGTTCGTCTCCTGACGGTGTTTCTGGAGGTCCGGTCGTCGTCGATCCTCGACTACCAGGTGGACAACGGGAGCGGATCGGTCTACCTGGTCACCGAGGGCAACCCCGCAACCGTCATCCGGAACACGACAGGAACCGTCACCGTGCGGGCGGACGGCCTCGTCACGCGCGGACGCTGGTCGTACCAGTTCTCCAGACAGTTGACCGAGTACGGGAACGTGACCGCCACCTACAGCTTGCGACTGTCCGACGTCGGGACGACCACGCTCCGGAAACCGGACTGGGTTCCCCCGGACGCGACTGGCAACGTCACCGCAACGAACGAGAGTACCGCCACCGCAACGAACGCGACCGGCTAGCGGTGCTGTACTGCTAGTGATTCGTCGACCGACAACCGGGACGGTCCTCGTTCGCCCGGGCTGGTCGGGAGCGTCGGTGTTTGATGAACAGGTCGTCCAAGACGAGCGGTTCAGGCTGGTACTCCGGGCAAAAATTCAAATATTCACGCTCGAAACGTGAGATGATGCCGGGGCCGATCGACGCCAGGTGCGTCAAGTGTGGTGCGACCTTCCCTCGCGAGGAGGCGACAGTTGACGGACCCAACGACCTCGCCTGTCCGGTGTGTGACGCCTCGGTCGTCGGCGGCGTTCCCGAACAGTACCACTCGGGCCACGCGTACGCGAACGCGGTGTGTCGTGCGTGCGGGTCAACCTTTCCACGGAGCAAGGCGGAGACTGACATCAAGGGCGTCCTCGCCTGCCCGGTCTGTGGGTCGACGAGCGACATCAGGGTCGAAGACACCGAGGAGAGCTGATACGGATTGCTGGAACGAATT
>CAYYHG010000049.1:0-18419 GCA_964471665.1 uncultured Halobacteriales archaeon
ATCGTCCCGTCGAACGTCGGCACCGGCTATCTCGCACGGATGGTGCTCCGGCGCACCAAACGGCTCTGTGACACCGTCGGCGTGGACGCGCCACTGGACGAACTGGTGGACATGCAGGCCGAACGGCTCGGCTACCGGAACCGCGACACCGTACGAGACGTCGTCCGCACCGAAGTCGAAAAGTACCGGGAGACCCTCGACCGGGGCACCCGACGCGTCGAGCAGCTGGCCGCAAAGTACCGCGACCGCGACGCGCCCATCCCGGTCGAGGACCTGGTCGAACTGTACGACTCCCACGGCGTCCACCCCGACATCGTCGCGGACGTGGCCGCCGACCACGGCGTCGGCGTCGAGGTGCCGGACGACTTCTACGCGCGGGTCGCGGCGCGCCACGGCTCCGCGGACGCCACGGCCGACGACGGGGCGGCCGGGATCGACCGGGAGCGGTTCGAGGGACTGCCCGCGACCGACCGCCTCTACTACGACGACCAGAACCGCCTCCAGTTCGAGGCCGTCGTCCTGGAGGTGTTCGAGCGAGCGGAGGGCTACGACGTCGTCCTCGACCAGACGATGTTCTACCCGGAGGGTGGCGGCCAGCCTCCGGATCACGGGACGCTCTCGACGGACGACGCGACCGTCGACGTGACCGACGTCCAGCGGATCGGGGACGTGATTGTCCACCGGACCGACGACGACCCCGGGACGGGCGAGATCGTCCGCGGGCAGGTCGACGGCCGGCGACGCCGACAGCTGACGCGCCACCACACCGCCACGCACATCGTCGGCTACGCCGCCCGGCAGGTGCTCGGCGAGCACGTCCGCCAGGCCGGCGCCCAGAAACACACCACCAGCGCCCGCCTCGACCTCAAACACTACGAGTCGATCACGCGCGAGGAGGTCACGGAGATCGAGCGCGTGGCCAACGAGGTGGTGATGGGTAACGCCGCGGTCACCCAGGAGTGGATCGACCGCAACGAGGCCGAGACCGAACACGGGTTCGACATCTACCAGGGGGGCATTCCCGAGGGCGAACAGATCCGGCTCATCCACGCCGACGAGGACACGCAGGCCTGTGGCGGGACGCACGTCTCCCGGACCGGCGACGTCGGTGCGATCAAACTGCTCGGCACCGAGCGCGTCCAGGACGGGGTGGTCCGACTGACCTACGCTGCGGGCGAGGCGGCCATCGAGTCGACACAGGAGACCGAGGACGCCCTCTACGAGGCGGCCGACGTGCTCGACGTCGACCCCGAGGCGGTTCCCGAGACGGCCCGGCGGTTCTTCGAGGAGTGGAAAGAGCGGGGCAAACGTGTCGAGGAACTGAAAGAGGAACTCGCTGCGGTCCGTGCCGGCGGCCAGGGAGGTGGCGAGGAGGTCGACATCGACGGGACGACCGCGGTGATCCAGCGCCTCGACGGCGACATGGACGAACTCCGGGCGACGGCAAACGCACTCGTCGAGGAAGGGCAGGTCGCAGTGCTGGGATCGGCGGCTGACGGCGCCCAGTTCGTGGTCGCAGTGCCCGAGAGCGTGGCCGCCGACGCCGGGGAGGTGGTCGGCGAACTCGCGGCCCGCGTCGGCGGTGGCGGCGGCGGTCCGCCCGACTTCGCACAGGGTGGCGGTCCCGATACCGGGAGCCTCGACGAAGCCCTGGAGGCGGCACCCGACGTCCTCCGGCAGGTCCTGAACGCCTGACGTCGGATGCCACGGATCCCCCGTGCAGGCGCCGCACTCTACTACGAGACTGAAGCGAGCGGCGAGACGGTGGCCTTCGTCAACGACGCCGGCTACGGCGCCTGGCTGTGGGGCTGGCAACACGGAGCCGTCGCAGGCGAGCGCGAATCCCTCGTGTGGGACCTCCGCGGGACCGGGCGGTCGGACGCACCGCCGGGGCCGCACGACGTCGATACCCTGGCTGCGGACCTCGAGGCCGTTCTCGCGGACGCGGGCGTCCGGCGGGCACACGTCGTCGGCGCCGGTCTCGGTGGGATGGTCGCACTGCGGTACGCTCGCGAACACGACCGGGCGCGGACGCTGACGCTGTTCGGGACGGCCGCGAGCGGCGCGGACCTCGACGAGCGCGCACTCCGGGCGCTGCACCCGTCGACCGACGACACGGACGCCCTCCGGGCGTCGCTGGAGGGAGCGTTCTCACCGGCGTTTCGCGACGCGCGGCCGGACCTGGTCGAACAGATCTGCGAGTGGCGCGCCGAGGAGGACACCGACGGGGAGGCTCTGGCGGCACAGATCGACGCGACTCTCTCGTTCGAGGCCGACGCCCTCTACGAACTGTCGACGCCGGCGCTGGTGTGTCACGGGCTCGACGATCCGGTGGCGTCGCCGGAGACGGGCCGGCGACTCGCCGCAACACTCCCAGGAGGGAGTTTCGAACCCGTGGCGGGTCGCCACCTGTGTTTCGTCGAGAGCGCGGGGGCGGTCACCGACCGGCTGGTGGCGTTTCTCGACGAACACAGCCACGGGAGACGGTGACCTGCCGACGCAGGTGGCGTCGAGGTGCGCTCCCGGACTCCCTGTAACGGCAGATACCGCCGTGGATGCGGGATTTTTTAATCACAGACCGTCTACAGGTGGTCGATGAACCGACTGCGCGTCGCGCTGTTGAACGCGGCCCACGACGGGGACCACACACGGCGGAACTTCCGCCGGGAGGTCGACGCCGACCTCGTCGAGTACGACGTGACCGAACGCGCTCTGCCCGAGACGTTCGCGTTCGACGCGTGTATCGTCACCGGGTCGCGTGCCTCGGTCTACTGGGACGAACCCTGGATCGGGGACCTCAAGACGTACGTGGGTGACGCCATCGAGAGCGGGTTGCCCTTCCTCGGTGTCTGTTACGGCCACCAGTTGCTCGCGGACGTCCTCGGCGGGCGGGTCGGAGGGATGGACGAGTACGAGATTGGGTACCGGACCGTCGAACACGACGGGGAGACCCTCCTGCTGGAGGGAGTCGACGAGGAGTTCACGGTGTTCACGACCCACTCCGACCGGGTCGTCGAGGTCCCTCCCGGCGCCGACGTCTTCGCACGAAACGACTACGGCGTCCACGGCTTCCGTCACGGCGACGTGTTTGCCGTCCAGTTCCATCCCGAGTACGACGCCCGGACGGCTCGGACAGTCACGACCGGCAAAGACGACGTCCTCCCGGACGAGAAACTCGAGCGTGTCCTCGACGGTATCAACGACGAGAACTACGCGGCCGCCTGCGAGGCCAAACGACTCTTCGACAACTTCACCGAGTACGTCCGCCGACAGCGCCGGAACGGGTCGGGGGTCACCGGCGCGGCCGACGACTGACAGGGTCGTGCGTAACCACCTTCGGCAAGTCCTCGGACCTCGGAGGTCCCAGAAGCCAAAACAGGTGATCACCGGGACACACCGACACCGCTCCACGCAGGCACTCACCCGAGAACGTGGACGTCCACCTCGGTTCGACCCGCGGGCGTCTCGATGGTGGCGCGGTCACTGACTGCGTCCCGGAGTCGGTTGCGCCAGGTCGCGACGGCGTCGACGTGGAATGCACGGTGGCGTTCGACGGTGTACTCCTCTTCGGGGTCGGCCCGGAGAGCGTCCTCGGTCTCGCCGGGTCGGGGATACGACGGCGCGTCGGGTTCGAGCAGCCCTTCGGGGTCGACAGTCACCGCCCGCTGCGACGCCGACGCGGGCTGGACGACGTGTAGCCGTGCGCGCATCCGCCCGCTGAACGGCGGCGTGACCCGGAGAACCGCCTCGCGGTCGGTCGTCCGGTTGGTCTCGACGGCCGCTACGAGGTCTTCACCGGTGACCGCGAGCGACCGAATCTCTGTCGGGTCCCCGGTCACAGACCGGGATAGGTCTCCCCCGGGCAAAATCCGTTCGGATCGAACTACCCGGACAAAAATCAAATATGATAATTTGCGGAGTGGTTTTAATTGTCTCTCCGGCACACCTTTCAGACGGTGTTCCAACTTGGGGGAGACTACAACAGAAATGGGAGTATCCATGGTGAACGAACAGACGGTACTAGTCGTGGACGACGAACGCGATATCGCGGACCTGTACACGACGTGGCTCGAGATGAACCACGACGTTCGCACAGCGTACTGCGGTGAGGAGGCGCTGGAGAAAGCTGACGACGAGATCGACGTCGTGTTCCTCGACCGGCAGATGCCCGACCTGTCGGGCGACGAGGTTCTCGAGCGGATCCGCGAGCGCGGGCTCGACTGTCGGGTCGTCATGGTGACGGCGGTCGATCCGGACTTCGATATCGTCGACATGCCCTTCGACGACTACCTCACGAAACCGGTGATGCGCGAGGGCCTCGACGGGACCGTCGAGAGCATGCGCGACCGCGAGGAGTACACCGACACTGTCCAGGAGTACTTCGCGCTCACCGCCAAGAAGGCCACGCTGGAAGCCGAGAAGACCCCCTCGGAACTGCAGAACAACGAAGAGTACCAGGCGATGGTCCAGCGCGTGGACGAACTGGCCGACCAGGCCGACAGTGCCGTCGCCGACTTCGACGAGGACTACGACACGTTGTTCCAGGAATTTCCCGGCGGCGAGTGACCGGCTCTTTCCCCAGGTCAGCTGTCTCCCACCCTGTGTGGTGCTGATACTGCCGGCTATACCGGTCGACGTAAGCCCTGATACTTTCAGCCGGGAACGTCCGACTGAGAAGTATCAAAAGTTACGTCGACCGGTATATAACTACGTGAAGATATCCGGCACCCCGGGGTGCCGACAGTGCTCACGCGCTTATAGCCGGCAGTATGACCACGCTCGGACCCGTGCTGTAGCGACTGTCGCCCGTTCGCTTTCGCCACTCGCTTTTCCCTGGAGTCACCTACAGCAGTCTGTGGCCGACAGCGACCGCGTAGCGCTGGCCCTGGTCGTCTTCGCCGTCCTGTTCGCACAGGTCCTCCTCTATCCGGGGATTCCGGACCTCGTCGAGGCGCTCGGCGGAACACCCGCCCGGTGGGGCGGTGATGTGGGCGCTATTCTCGCTGCCGGCAAGTGGTTTCTCACTGCCGAGTTCCTCGGGTTCGTCCTCTGTGCCGGCTTCTGGGGAGCCGGGAGCGACGCCCTCGGTCGCCGGACGTCCCTGATCGCCGGGGCCGCTCTCGCCGGTGGGACCGGCTATCTCTCGCTCGTCGCCATCCCCGCGCTCGGTCTCCCCTACCGTGGTGTCCTGTTCGTCCGGTTCGTCCAGGGAGCGGCCACGATCGGTGCCTTCTCGCTCGCTATCACGACGCTGATGGACCTCCCCGGCGGCCACGGGCAGAACATGGGCGCGGCCGGTCTTGCTATCGGCTCGGGGACGGCTCTCGGCGCACCCGTCGGTGGCCAGCTCTACGCCCGCGGGCCGCTGGTCCCGCTGTACGGCGCGGCACTCCTCCTGGTCGGTGCGGCGATAGTCGCCGTGCTCGTCCCCGACCGGACCCCCCGACAGAACCGCGGCGGCGTCGTCGCAGCCATCGCCAGCCTCCGGCACCGATCCGCACTCGCTGTCCCCTTCGCCTTCGGGTTCATCGACCGCCTCACCGCCGGCTTTTTCGCGCTCGTGGGTACCATCTACTTCCGGGCGGAGCTCGGCCTCGATCCGGCGGGGACCGGTGTCATGCTGGGGCTGTTTTTCGGACCCTTCGCGCTGTTGCAGTACCCACTCGGGAGGCTCTCCGATCGGGTCGGCCGCGTCGGACCGGTCGCGCTGGGCTCGGTCGCCTACGGCGTCGCCGTCGTCTGTGTCTTTCTCGCCCCATCCATCGTCGCCACCGGCGCGACGATGATCGCGGTAGGCGTGTTCGGCGCGCTCGTGGCGCCGGCGACGATGGCGCTGGTCACCGACCTCGCGGGCGCGACCGAGCGCGGAATCGCGATGGGCGGGTTCAACGTCTTCGGCAGTCTCGGCTTCCTCGCTGGCGTCGTCGGCGGCGCGACGGTCGCCGCCCGGGCCGGGTTCGGAGCGGCGTTTTTCCTCGTCGGCGCGCTCGAGGTCGGCGTCGCCGTCGTCGCGCTCCCGTACCTGCTACGATTTGACTTCGGTCCCACGCCGGACGACGAGGACGTCCCGTGATCGGCGACGGTCGTGGCGTCTCACCGGTCGAGACGCTCGATTGTTCGCCGCGCCAGCAACCCGAAGTCCGCGTTCGCCGGCACCACGTCCACGCCGACACCCGCGTCCGCGGCCGTCTCCGCAGTGGGGTCCCCGATAGCACCGACCACGGCCTCGGACAGGCCGCCGACGGCAGCCTCGCGGACGCCCCGGTCGGCGGCCGCCGCCAGGAAGTGCTCGACGGTGAGCGACGAGGTGAACAGCGCGGCGTCGAGGCGTCCCTCGGCGGCCAGTTTCGCCGACGCGCCGGCCGACTCCGGCCGGACCAGTCGGTAGAGGATCGTCTCGTGGACGTAGGCGCCAGCCGACTCCAGTCCGTCTACGAGGACGGCCGACCCGTGGTCGCTGCGCGCCACCTCGACGCGGGCGCCCCCGACGACGTCGGCGAGACGCTCGACCAGCCCCCGCGAGGAGAACGCCCCGGGAACGACGTCGACCGCGTAGCCCGCTTCGCGGAGCGCGTCCGCGGTCGTGTCCCCGATCGCACAGAGCGTCGCTTCGCCGGGGTCCCAGCCCGCGTCAGCGGCGAGTTCCGCCCCGGTCTTGCTCGTCAACACCGCGTACTCGGCGTCGGTTCGCGGACGCGTTCCCGTCGGTTCGACCGCGAGCATCGGATCGGCCACCGGCTCTGCGCCCAGCGACTCCAGGGTCTCGACCGCCTCTGTCAGTCGGTTGTCGTCCGGACGGAAGGCCGCGACGGTCGGGCGGTCGGTCACGGCGGTCCCTCCGGCTGGGTCGTCTGGAGAAACTCGAGGACGCTGTCCCGCGTCGCGGCGACGTCGCCGACGACCGCCACGGCGGGCGGTTCGATCCCGGCCGCGTCGCGGGCCTCGACGATGGTCTCCAGCGTGCCCGTCACGACCTGCTGGTCAGTCCAGGTGGCCCGCTCAACCAGCGCGACCGGCGTCGCTGGGACCTTGCCAGCCCGAATCAGTGCGTCGGTGTACTCCGGCAGGCGGGTGACCCCCATGAGGACGACGATGGTCCCGCCGGTTTCGGCGAGGGCCGTCCAGTCGACGGCGGTTCCCTCCTTCTCGGGATCCTCGTGGCCGGTGACGAAGGTGACCGCGGAGGCGTGGTCGCGGTGGGTCACCGGAATGCCCGCGACCTCCGGGCCGGCGATGGCCGAGGAGACTCCCGGCACCACTTCGAAGGGAACACCCCGGTCTGCGAGGTGGGTCATCTCCTCGCCGCCGCGGCCGAAGACGGTCGGGTCACCGCCCTTGAGTCGAACCACGGACTTGCCACCGCGGGCCAGTTCCACGAGCCGGTCGTTGATGTACGCCTGTGGGGTCCCCCCGCCGCTCGCGCGTTTGCCCACGTCTTCGCGTTTGTGCTCGGGAATCTCGCCCAGGATGTCCGGCCCCGGGAGTTTGTCGTGGAGAACGACGTCCGCCTCGGCGAGGAGGCGGCGTGCCTTGACCGTCAGCAACTCCGGATCCCCCGGGCCGCTGCCCACCAGGTAGACGACCCCCTGGGCTGGCGACTGCTCCTCACTCATCGCTGCGTTTCGGGCCGTCGGGCTGGTCGCGTTTCGCCTGTTCGATCAGGTCCGCCCCACCCCGGTCGGCGAGGTCGGCCGCGAGGGCACTCGCCGCCTCTGCGTGGCGCTCGACCGGCAGTTCGCGCGTGGCCGCCACCTCCTCGCGGCCGTCCTGCGAGAGGACGCGCACCGAGGTCAGGACCACCTCGCCCTGCAGGCGGGCACAGACGCCGATCGGGGCGACACACCCCCCGCCGAGTTCTCCCAGCACCGTGCGCTCGACGGTCGTCGCCACGCGGGTGGGCGGGTGGTCGAGGATCTCGTACAGCCGTTCGGCGAGGTCGCCGTCGACGGCCGTCACCGCGAGCGTTCCCTGTCCCGGTGCCGGGACGAACCCGGTGGGGTCCAGCCGTTCGAACGCGAGCTGGTCCAGCAGGCCACTGCGATCCAGGCCGGCCTCGGCAAGGCAGATCGCGTCGTACTCGACGTCAACCTCGCGCTCGAGGGCCTGTCGCTCTATCTCGGCGAGGTCGTCGAACCACTCCTCGACCGTCCGGTCGAACTCCGTGTCGGTGTCCGGTTCGTCGCCGTTGTCCGCCCGCGATTCCCCGTCGGGGGCGTCGCCGGCAGCCTCGATCCGGGCCTCGTGGTCCCGCTGGAGCGAGGGTGCGAGCAGTTTCCGGACGCGGGTGTCGACGTTGCCACGGAGCGGTTCCATCGTGAGGTCGGCCCGCTCGGCGAGCAACTGCGCCCCGCGCCGGAGGCTGGACGTGCCGACTGTCGCCCCGTCGGGGAGTTCGGCGAGCCCGCGTCCCCCAGGTGTGACGAGCAGGTCCGCCGCGGGGCCGCGTTCGGGCACGCCTGCCACGACCAGGTCGTCGGGCTGGTCGGTCGGGACGTCCTTCATCGAGTGGACCGCGGCGTCGAGGTCGCCGTCCAGCACCTTCTCGTCCAGTGCGCGGACGAACGCGCCAGTCGTGCCCAGGCGGTGGATGAGTTCGTCCCGGATCTGGTCGCCCCGGGTCTCGACCTCGACCAGGTCGACCGACAGCCGACGGCGTTCCAGTGCCTCCTTGACGGTGGCGGCCTGGCGCCACGCCAGGTCCGAACCGCGGGTGCCGACGCGTACCGTCCGACCGCGCGTACTCATTACCCTCTCTCGTCGGTCCGCCGTGAAAAGCACACCACTTCTCGGCTGCCATCGACGTGCCCTCCCAGGTCCCGTGCCAGCGAAGAAACCCATAAGACCCGTCCGGTCCACCATCAGGCCGATGCGACTCGAAGAGTACTGGGGGGTCGGGCCCAAGACCCGCGAGCAACTGGTCGAACACCTGGGCGTGGAGACCGCTATCGCGGCCATCGAGTCGGCGGACGTCCGCGCACTGACCGAGGCCGGACTCCCGCGCGGGCGGGCCACGCGCGTCCTCAGACACGCCCACGGCGGCGAGGCGATGGACCTGCTGGCCACGCGGGACGCGCGCGACGTCTACAAGTCGGTGCTGGACATCGTCGGCGAGTACGCCGTCACGGCCGGGGCGGCCGACAGGATCCGGATCCTCACGCCGCTGGACGACCGGTCCGCCATGGAACGACGCCTGGACGCGGTCCTCGCGGCCCGGGACACCTGGGCCGCGCTCCCGGATGGCGACCGCGAGGCGGTCGTCGACGCGTTCGACGCCTACGACAGTGTCGCCGGCAGCGCCCTCCCGGCAGTCCAGACGGCGCTCGAACTGCAGGACGTCGGCGTCCGGGACGGCGTCTTCGAGTCCATCGCGACCCTCGAGTCGGAACGGCTGGCGGAGGCGGCCACAGCCCTCGCGGGTCTGGACGGGGAAGGGGAGGGAGACCGCGTCGGCGAGGGCGCCGACGAGCGCCTGGACGAGTTGCGCGCGCAGCTGGGCGCCGTCGAGGACGTGGCGGCGACGCCCGGTGTGGTTCTGGAAGCAGTGCAGTCTGGTGCCCGCGGAACCGACCAGCTCCGGGACTCCTTCGTGCGCCACGTCGCCGACGAAACCGGGGTCGGTCTCGCGCGGATCCGGGAGGCGATGCCGGGCGAGGCCGCCGACGCGTCGGCGTTCGTCGGCGAGACGCTGCGGGACCTGGCCGACGACCTCCGGACCGCCGTCGCGGAACGGGAGTCCGAGGTCGCCAGGGAACTGGAGGGTGTCCTCGACGAGGCCAGACCGACAGTCGAGGCGGCAGTCGAGGTGGTCGACGACGCGGCGTTTTTCCTCTCGCTCGCGCGGTTCGCACTGGCGTTCGACCTCTCGCGGCCAGTCTTCGTCGACCGCCAGGTGACCGGCGCCGTCGAGGCGCGCAACCTCTTTCTCCTCGAGGCCGACGGGGACGTCCAGCCCGTGACCTACGCCGTCGGGAGCCACGACCTCCCGGTTCCGGGTGCGGCCCGGCCGCCCGACGACCAGGTCGTGGTGCTGACCGGCGCGAACAGCGGAGGCAAGACGACGCTGCTCGAGACGCTCTGTCAGATCCAGGTGCTCGCACAGATGGGTCTGCCCGTGCCCGCGACCGACGCGGAGATCGGGGTCGTCGACACCGTCGTCTTCCACCGCCGGCACGCGAGTTTCAACGCTGGCGTCCTCGAGTCGACCCTGCGGACGGTCGTCCCGCCCCTGACCGACGACGGGCAGACCCTGATGCTCGTCGACGAGTTCGAGGCCATCACCGAGCCCGGCAGCGCGGCCGACCTCCTGCACGGGCTGGTGACGCTGACCGTCAGCAAGGACGCCACCGGCGCCTTCGTCACCCACCTCGCCGACGACCTCGAACCGCTGCCGGAGGCGGCGCGCACCGACGGCATCTTCGCCGAAGGGCTGACGCCGGATCTGGAACTGGAGGTCGACTACCAGCCCCGCTTCGGGACGGTCGGGCGGTCGACGCCGGAGTTCATCGTCTCCCGACTGGTCGCGCGGGCGTCCGACCGGAGCGAGCGGGCCGGCTACGAGACGCTGGCCGAGTCCGTCGGCCAGCAGGCCGTCCAGCGAACGCTGGCTGACGCGCGCTGGCAGGGGTGACGGATACGCCTCTCTGATAGGGTCGTGCGTGATTCTTTCCCGCCCTGCCGTCACAGACCCCGGATTTCGGTATGCGGACCATGACCCTCGTGGGTAGGACTCGCCATCGTCGTTGTCGTCGCTGGACCACTCTACAGTCTTCGTCTCCAGCAGTCTCTGAGTCTCGAACTGGAAGATTCGGCATATCCGATGGTTGTCAGAAGAGCCCGTGCAAAATACGAGAGCGTGAGTGGGGCCGCCAGTCCGGAGCGTATCTGACAACTGTCCGTCCTGTGACGGCAATGCCTATAAGTCCGAACGCGCCGACCGACCGCACATGGTCGAAAACAGGTACACCGACATCGACGCCGAGACTGGCGAGGTCGTCGACGCGGAACTGGTCGTGACCGACGACGTGCTGGTGAAGGCGTTCGCGCTCGGACCGGGCGCCGAACTCGATCCACACGAACACGGCGGCTCGACGAACGTCTTCCACGTCACCGAGGGCACGGTGACCGTGATCCAGGACGGCGAGGAACGCGCCGTCGAGGCGCCGGGCGTGGTTCTCCACGAGCGTGGACAGTCCCACGGCGCGCGCAACGACACCGACGAAGTTGTCGTGTTGACCGCGAGTCTCTGTCCGATGCCGTCCTGATACTGTCGGCTGTAAAATGGGCAATTTCGATCCCGCGGGGGGGTCGGATATCTTCACGTCGTTATGTCCGACAGTATGAGCGCAGCCAGCAGTTCGACGATTTCGTCGTGGAGTTCGGAGGTTGCGTCTTCGGGGAGTGCGTCGACGCGTCGCTGTTGTCCCTGAAAAAGCCGAAAAATCGGTGGTTCTTATACGCGGATGACGTTCGTCGCGCGCGGGCCTTTCGGCGCCTGTTCGATGTCGAATTCGAGTTCCGTCCCTTCGGTGAGATCCTCGCCGCCAACGTCCTCCATGTGGAAGAATACGTCGTCGTCGGAGTCCTCTGTCGAGATGAAACCGTAACCGCCTGTGTCGTTGAAGAAGTCAACTTTACCGTTTGCCATTGCGAACAAACAGAGGAGCGGTCGGGGAATAAGACTTCCGAGGGTCGCGTTATCACGGACCTGCGTTGGACAGATGTCCAATCACGAGACGCTACCAGGTCGCCCGCACGTTGTCTGTGACCGTGCCGATGGCACTCTCGCTGGCCGATTCGAGAGCCGCGATCCGGTCCTCGAAGTCGGCGACGACCGCGGCGTCTTCGAGCAGTCCGAGGTTGCTCCGGGCGGTCCAGACTGTCGCCCGCACACTGGCGTGGGCGAGCGAGGCACCCGTCCCGGCGTCTGGGACAGCCCTGGCGGTGCCCGCCTCCGTTACCGCTGTCGCGAGTTCGAGGACCGCGAGGCTCGCCCCGCCTGTTCGCAGCGGGACGTCGGTCGCGCGCTCGGCAGCGTCCTGGACGTCGTTTTCGTTCGTCGACTCGGCAGACTCGAGGGTAGCCTGCAGTTTCTCGACTGCGGCCACGTCGTCGTCGGCCAGCGCCACCAACTGCTCCCGGCGGTCCGCGAGGTCGTCACGAACGACCGCCAGGTCCACGGATTCGTGTTCCGCGTTGTCGTCGGCGTTCGCGAGGGTGTGCAGACAGGTCATCTCGCAGAGGGCCGCGCCCGAAGCGCCACAGAGAGCGCCGACAGCACCGCCGCTGGGCGTCAGGGCCCGCGAGGCGACACTGTCGAGAAGTTCGCCGACAGACAGGTCGGAAACCGTCACGACGGACCGAGGTCGAACTTCTCGGCGGCGGTCTGCATGTCCTTGTCGCCGCGGCCACAGAGGTTCACCAGCAGCGTGTCGTGGCGGTCCTCGCGTGCGAGTTTCTTCGCCAGCGCGATGGCGTGGCTCGGTTCGAGGGCGGGGATGATGCCCTCGGCCTCGGCGAGTTCGCGGAACGCGTCGAGTGCCTCCTCGTCGCTGATGGCGTGGTACTCGGCGCGCCCGAGTTCCTGCAGCGCGGCGTGTTCGGGGCCCACTGCGGGGTAGTCCAGGCCGGCACTCACCGAGTGGTTCTCGGTGTCCTCGTCGATCACTTTGGTCTTCATTCCCTGGAAGACCTCCGGTTCCTCCTGTCGGGTCTTCGAGAGCGGCGCCGAGTGGTGGTTCTCGCCTTTCCCGCCGGGTTCGGCGCCGTAGAACATCACGTCGTCGTCTTTGAACGCGTGGAACAGGCCGATGGCGTTCGACCCGCCGCCGACACAGGCCACGCAGGCGTCCGGCAGGTCGCCGTGCAGCTCCTGGATCTGCTCGCGCGCTTCACGGCCGATGACCGACTGGAACTCCCGGACCATCCGCGGGAACGGGTCCGGCCCGACGGCGCTGCCCACGAGATAGTGAGTCTCCGCCATGTTCCCCGCGAAGTCTTCCAGGGCGGCGTCGACGGCTTCGGCCAGGCCCTCGTTGCCCCGGGTGACCTCCTCGACCTCGGCGCCGAGCAGGCGCATCCGGAAGACGTTCATCTCCTGGCGGTTGATGTCCTTGCGACCCATGTAGACTTTCGTCGGCACGTCGAGCAGGGCCCCGACCATCGCCGTCGCGGTACCGTGCTGGCCCGCGCCGGTCTCGGCGATGAGCCGTTCTTTCCCCGCTTTCTTCGCGAGCAGGCCCTGGCCGAGCGTGTTGTTGAGCTTGTGGGCCCCGCCGTGTAACAGATCCTCGTGTTTGAAGTAGATGTTCGCGTCCCACCGTTCGCTCAGTGTCTCGGCGTGATAGACCGGCGTCGGCCGGCCGCCGTACTGTTCGAGGAGGTGCTGGAACTCCGCCTGGAACGACTCGCTGTCGACCACGTCCTCGAAGGCTGCGGCGAGCTGTGCGAGCGGTTCTTCCAGCGGGTCCGGCACGTGTCGGCCACCGTACTGCTCGAATTCGCCTGGCATATGCCGTTCTCTCTGTCTCCTCCTACTAAGCTATACCGGCAGAGGTCACGGGACGGACGGCCACACCGGGCCGGAACCCGCGAGCATTTGCGTTTCCTCGCCCAAGCGCCCGCATGGCTACCCGACTGGCAGACGGCGTGTGGTGGTTCGACCTCCAGGGGGTCAACGCGTACCTGGTCGAGGACGCCGACGGGCTGACGCTGGTCGACGCCGGCATGCCCTGGCACCGGAACCGACTGGTCCGGGAACTCGAGACCGTCGCCGGGTCGGCCGCTGCGGTCGACCGGGTCCTCGTCACGCACGCCGATTTCGACCACGTCGGGAATCTCGACCTCGGTGGACTCGACGCGCCGGTCTCCGTGGGTGTCGACGACGAAGCTGCCCTCTCGGGGTCCGGGCGACCGGGCTGGACCAACCCGAAAGGAGCCCTCCAGCGAGTCACCGGCCTCGTCCAGGAACCCCCGGAGGTGGCTGTCGAGCCCCTGGCTGACGGGGACAGTGTCGGGGGATTCACCGCGCACCACACACCCGGTCACACGCCCGGGCACACGTGTTTCGTCCACGAGGGGCTGTCGGCTGCGTTCCTGGGTGATCTTGTCCGGGAGCGAGACGGTGCCTTCGAGCGCCCGCCGTGGTTCCTGAACGCCGACCACGACCGCGCAGGCGAGAGTATCGTCGACTTTGCCGGACGAGCGCCCGGCTACGAGATCGCCTGTCCGGGGCACGGAACGCCGGTCGCGTCGGGAGGCAGCGGGCTGCTGTCCGGATGTGCGGCGGGACTCCAGGGTGACCCGTAGAACTACCGGTGTGCGTCCAGTTCTTCGGCGACGGTGCCGGTCCCGAGCAGTTCGGGATCGACCACCAGGTCGGCCTGGCCGCGGGCGAAATCCGGGAGCGACTCGTCCGCGTAGACCACGACGTGGAGGCCGTCGTTGAGATCCTTGGCGACCGAGATGGCCGTCGCCTGCGTGACTTCGGTGAGCACGAAGGCCCCCGCCTCGTGGATCCCGGCGTTCTCCAGGGCCGGCCGGTTTGCGACGTCGACTCGCTCGGCGGCGTGCCCCTCTGCAGAGACGGCCGCCGCGATGTCGTGGTCGTCGGTGCCGGCGACAATCACCTTCATACGCGAGACGGTTGGCCGCCGGTCGTATGTGTCTTGTCTTGTCTTGTCTTGTCTTGTCTTGTCTTGTGATCCGTCGCGGCCGATGGCAGCGTCGTCGGCGTTGGGAAACCGGCAGAGATGGCTCTACCCCCCGTTACGTCCCGTACTCGTCGACGATATCCTCGGGCAATCGCGCGCCGATCCCGGGGGAGGTGGGAACAGCGACCCGGCCGGCGTCGTCGATGTCGAGCGGGTCGGCGAGCAGCGGCTCGTAGAGGTCGTAGTCGGTCACGTCGAGTTCCAGCCACTCGCAGGCCGGCGAGGCGACCATCACCTGCAGGGTCGTCGCGAGCCCCACCCCGGTAGAGAACGAGTGTGGCGTGCACACGACGTCGAACGTCTCGGCCAGCGCAGCGATCTTGCGGAGTTCGGTGATACCGCCACACCGCATGGCGTCGGGCATCGCGTAGTCGACGGCCCGCCGCTCGAAAAGATCCCGGAAGCCCCACTTCGTGTACTCGTTTTCCCCCGTCGCGATGGGCACCGCGAGTTCACTCCGGAGGTCGGCGAGCCCGTCGGCGTCGTACGGCGAGAGGGGTTCCTCGTACCAGTAGACGTCGTACTCTTCGAGCATCCGTCCCGCGCGGAACGCGTCGGGGTAGTCGTACCCGCAGTTCATGTCGACCATCAGGTCGGCGTCGCCGATGGCGTCGCGGATCGCCCGCACGCGTTCCTCGTCGGCGTCGACGCCGCGGCCGAGGTGCGTCTTCACGGCCGGGAAACCGGCGTCGACGTACCCGGCGGCACGGTCGGCCATCGCCTCGGGATCGTCCCAGAAGAGGTCGCTCGCGTACGCCTGTACCCGCTCGGTCCCCGACCCGCCGAGCAGCCGCCATACCGGCGCGTCGTAGTGCTTGCCCGCGATGTCCCACAGCGCGATGTCCACGCCGCTGGCGGCCGAGACGCCCTGACCCTTCCGGTCCCAGTAGAGATCCTCGGTGAGTAGCTCCGACCACAGCCGCTCGGTTTCGAGCGGATCCGCGCCGACGAGGCTGGAGCGGTACTTCTCCTCGACGATGGTCTCGACGATGTACGGTTCGGGACCGACACCTTCCCCGACGCCGGTCACTCCCGCGTCAGTCTCGACGACGACGATGGCCGCGCCCCGCGCGTCGAGTGCCCTGCCGCGGGAGACGCCCGCCGGTTCGTCCAGCGGTGCCTGAAGCGTGACGACCCGCACGTCCGTTATTTCCATGCCCCGACCTGTCGCCGACGGCTCAAAAACCCTCGTCCGAGTCCGGACGCTCGTCCCGACCGTCGCCCCGTGCCGTGCGTTCTCGTCACCCCTCCCGGCCGGTCACTCGTACTCGATCGTGGCTGGCGGCTTGTGGGTCACGTCGTAGAGGACGCGCGCCACGTCCTCGTTCTCGCCGGTGATACGCGACTGGACGCGCTGGAGGGTCTCCCAGTCGATCTCCTGGGCGCGGGCGGTCATGCCGTCCCTGCTCTCGACAGAGCGGACGGCGACCACCCAGCCGTGGACGCGGTTGTCACCCTTGACGCCGGTGGCTTTCCCGATGACGGCTGCCAGGGCCTGCCAGGGGTCGTGGTCGGCCAGTTCTTCCTCGACGACGTGGTTTGCCTCCCGCGCGACGGCGAGTTTCTCCTCGGTCGCCTCGCCGAGGACGCGCACCGCCAGTCCGGGACCGGGGAAGGGCATCCGCTCGGAGATCACCTCCTCCAGGTCGAGCGCGCGGGCAACCTCCCGGACCTCGTCCTTGTAGAGGTCCCGCATCGGTTCGACGATGCCCTCGAAGCCGATCCGCTCGGGCAGGCCGCCGACGTTGTGGTGGGACTTGATCGTGCCCTCGCTCTCGATGCGGTCGGGGTAGATGGTCCCCTGGACGAGGTACTCGGCGCCCACCTCCCGGGCGACGGCCTCGAACTCGCGGATGAACTGCTCGCCGATGGCGTGGCGCTTCTCCTCGGGGTCGGTGATCCCCGAGAGGGCGTCGAGGAACTGGTCGCGGGCGTCGACGATCCGCAGCGAGTCCATGTACGCGAACGTCTCCCGGACCTGCTCGGTCTCGCCCTTGCGCATGAGACCGGTGTCGACGTAGACAGGGGTGAGCTGGTCGCCGAGGGCGTCGTAGGCCAGCGCCGCGGCCGTCGAGGAGTCGACGCCGCCAGAGAGCGCGATGACAGCGTCGTCCTCGCCCACCTGGGCGGCGATTTCGGCTTTCGCGTCGGCGACGAAGGACTCGACGTCGACCATCAGTCCCCCCCACCGACCGCCGGCTGTTCCTCGACGTCGGCGGTCTGCTCGCTCCGGGCCAGCACCGCCCGGATGAGGCCCACGAACGGCGGGCTGGCACGCGTCGGGCGCGAGCGAAACTCGGGGTGGAACTGCGTCCCCAGGAAGTACGGGTGGTCGGGCAGTTCCAGGATCTCCATCCGGTTGCCCGACTGCCCCGAGAAGACCATCCCCGCCGCCTCCAGGTCGGCGATGTAATCGAGGTTGACCTCGTAGCGGTGGCGGTGGCGTTCGGTACAGGACGTGTCCCCGTAGAGGTCGTGAGCGAGCGTCCCCGGCTCGATTTCGGTGAGGTGGGCGCCCAGCCGCATCGTTCCGCCCATGTCGTCTCTCTCCGTCTGTTCGGGCAGGAGGTCGATCACGGGATGGGGCGTGTCCTCGTCGAGTTCCGCCGAGTGTGCGCCCTCGAACCCGAGGACGTTGCGGGCGAACTCGACAACTGCCATCTGGAACCCGAGACACAGCCCCAGGAACGGCACGCCGTTCGTCCGACAGTAGCGGATGGCCTCGATCTTGCCGTCCATGCCACGCGAGCCGAATCCCCCGGGGACGACGACGCCGTCGACACCGTCGAGGTGGCCGTCGTGGCCGTCGGCGAGGTCCTCCGCGTGTACCCACTGCCTGGTCACGCCGACGCGTTCTTCCTGGCCGGCGTGTTTCAGCGACTCGTGGACCGAGATGTAGGCGTCTTCCATCCCGTACTTGCCGACGAGTCCGACCGTCACCTCACCCTCCTTCTCGCGGGTGACGATGTCACGCCAGGCGGTGTCTCGCTTCGCCGCGGGACGGGCCACACCGGTCAATGCGAGGTGGTCCATCACGTACTCGTCCAGCCCCTCGTCCTGGACGACCAGGGGAACCCGGTAGATGTCCTCGACGTCGGGGTTCGAAAAGACCGCCTCCGTGGGCACGTCACAGAACAGGGCGATCTTCTCGCGGGTCTTCGATTCGAGCGGGTCCTCACACCGGCCCACGATGACGTCCGGCTGGAGGCCGATCGACCGGAGTTCCTTGACGCTGTGCTGGGTGGGTTTGGTCTTCTGCTCGCCGTTTTTCGAGTACGGGATCAGCGTGACGTGGGCAAAGAGGATGTCCTCGTCGTCTTCCTCGTGGGCGAACTGGCGCAGGGCCTCGAGATAGGGCATCCCCTCGATGTCTCCCACGGTCCCGCCGACCTCGACGATACAGACGTCCGAGCCCTCGGCGGCCTCCCGGACGCGGCGCTTGATGTCGTCGGTGATGTGGGGGATGATCTGGACGGTCTTGCCCAGGTAGTCGCCGGCGCGCTCCTTCTCGATGACGTGCTGGTAGGTCTTGCCCGTCGTCACGTTGTGGTCGGAGGTCATGTCCTCGCCCAGGAACCGCTCGTAGTTGCCCAGGTCGAGGTCGACCTCGCCGCCGTCCTTGAGGACGTACACCTCGCCGTGCTGGAAGGGGTTCATCGTCCCCGCGTCGACGTTGAGGTAGGGATCGATCTTGACCGCGGTCACGTCGAA
>CAYYHG010000050.1:0-18114 GCA_964471665.1 uncultured Halobacteriales archaeon
CGCGTCGAGGAGTTCATGAACGTCCTCAAGTACAGCCACGTCCAGCACATCGAGTCGACGGTGACCGGAACGCTCGCTCCCGACGCGGACGCCTTCGACGCCGTGCGTGCGTCGTTCCCGGCCGGGACACTCTCGGGAGCACCCAAGATCCGCGCGATGGAGATCATCGACGACCTCGAGGACCGGCCGCGCGGACCCTACGGCGGCGGCGTCGGCTACGTCTCCTGGCAGGACGACGCCGACTTCGCCATCGTCATTCGGTCGGCGACCGTCGAGGACCTCGACGACGCTCCCGAGGAGCAACGTATCACCGTCCGGGCCGGCGCCGGCATCGTCGCCGACAGCGACCCCGCTGCGGAGTACGAGGAGACCGAGACGAAGATGGACGGCGTGCTCGCGGCCCTGGACCGCCTCGAAGAGAGTCCGGAAGTGACCCCAGAGGAGGTGTCCCGATGAGTTCGAGCGAGGAGAGCGACGGGGCGGAGAGCGGGACCGAGGGGGTCGGGCGCCAACGGACCGACAGTCCGAGCGGCGGAACCCGGACGGGGGACGCGCCGTCGATGCCCGCCACGGACCCCCGGGTCCTCTTCGTGGACAACTTCGACTCCTTCACGTACAATCTCGTCGAGTACGTCAGCGAACACGCCAGGACAGAGGTCCTGCGCAACACCGCCTCGCTGGCGGACGTGCGGGCGGTCGATCCCGACGCCATCGTCATCTCTCCGGGCCCGGGCCACCCGGCAAACGAACGCGACGTCGGAGTGACGACCGACGTGCTCCGGGAGGTCAGCCCCGAGGTGCCGACGCTGGGTGTCTGTCTCGGACTGGAGGCTGCCGTCCACGCGTACGGGGGGACGGTCGGCCGAGCGCCGGAACCGATCCACGGGAAAGCATTCCCCATCGATCACGACGGGACGGGCGTCTACGAGGGTCTCGAGCAGGGATTCCAGGGCGGGCGCTACCACTCGCTGATCGCCACAGACGTGCCGGACTGTTTCGACGTGACCGCGACGACCGACGTCGGCGGCGAAACACTGGTCATGGGGGTCCGCCACCGGAACTACCCCATCGAGTGCGTGCAGTTCCACCCCGAGAGCGTCCTGACCGCCGTCGGCCACGACGTCATCCGGAATTTCCTCCGGGAGGCCTGATAGTGATTGCTGTAAGCCATTACCGGATCGACCGCAGGACTCGACGCGGTCGAAACGGTAATTCGTTACAGCAATCACTATGACAACGGCCCCGTTTGTACTGTCGGCTATAACTACGTGGAGATATTCGGCCCCACGGGGGGTCGAAATTACTCACGGGCTTATAGCCGACGGTATTACTCGTCGGGATACTTCGGTTCGCGCTTTTCGGCCCGCGAGAGGGCTGTCTCGACGACATCGCGGACGTCACCGTGGAAGACGTCGCCGTGGCCCGCGTACATGTGTTCGACGCCGTCGGGCGTCCGGTCGAGCAATTCGCGGACGCTCTCGATGAGTCGCTCGCGGCTCATCCCCGGGTAGTCTGTCCGGCCGAAACTCCCGTAGTCGAACGCGCCGTCGTTGTGAACCACGACGTCACCCGAAAAGAGGGACGCGTCGCTCACGACGGAGACGTGATCGTCGCCGTGGCCCGGGGTGTAGACGACCTCGCAGTCCTCGTCGCCGACGGTCACGACGTCCCCGTCCGCGAGTTCGTGGGTTCTGGCCGGGTGGGAGGCGTAGGCGTGACAGTCGGCGTCGAAGGCGTCGACGACAGCCGCGAGTTGCTCGACGTGGTCGCTGTGCTGGTGGGTGACGACCACCTTCGAGAGGTCGTCGGTGTGCTCCCGGACGACGTCGACGACGCCCGGCATCGACCCGGCGTCGACCATCGTCGGCTCCTCGCCCAGCGCGAGGTACGCGTTGCAGGTGAACGTGTCGGCGTCGGCGGTGACGTTTACGACTTCCATGTGCGTGCTGTGGGCCGCCGACGGCTTGAAGATGGCCTCCGATCAGCAGTGTTTTTTCCGGAGGCCCCAACGGATCGCTCATGAAGGCAGTCCAGATCCCGGAACACGGCCACAGGGACGTCCTCGAGTACACAGAACACCCGGACCCCGACGTCGGACGCGACGAGGTGCTGGTCGACGTGAAGGCGACCGCGCTGAACCACATGGACGTCTGGGTCCGGCGGGGACTCCCGCATCTCGACCTCGATCTCCCGCACATCCCCGGGTGTGACGGCGCGGGTGTTGTCGCGGAAGTCGGCCCCGCGGTCACCCGCTTCGAGGCTGGCGACCGCGTCGCGCTCTCGGCAGGAATGAGCTGTGGGGCCTGCGAGTTCTGCCGGGACGGCGATCCGACGCTGTGCGTGAACTTCCGGATCATCGGCGAACACGTCGACGGCGTCGAGGCCGAACTGGCTGCCATCCCAGAGGACAATCTCGTTCCCGTCCCGGACGGCGTCGACTGGGAGACGGCCGCCGCAGCGCCGCTCGTCTTCCAGACGGCCTGGCGGATGCTGATCACGCGGGCCGACCTCGACGCTGGCGAGTCCGTGCTCGTCCTGGGCGCGAGCGGCGGCGTCGGCCACGCAGCCGTCCAGATCGCAGCCCACGCCGGCGCCGAGGTGTACGCGACCGCGAGCACCGACGCGAAACTGGCCCACGCGGCCGAACTGGGCGCCGACCACACCCTCAACTACGAGTCCGAGAACTTCGCCGACGCCATCCGCGAGCAGACCGGCGGACGCGGTGTCGACGTCGTCGTCGACCACGTGGGGGCGGCGACGTGGCGCGACTCGCTGCGGAGTCTCGTCAAGGGCGGGCGTGTCGTCACGTGCGGCGCGACGACCGGCGGCAGTCCGGAGACGGACATAAACCGCATCTTCTGGAACCAGCTCGAAGTCGTCGGGTCGACGATGGCCACGCCCGGCGAGGTCGACGACGTCCTCGACCTCGTCTGGTCGGGAGAGATCCAGCCCCACGTCCGCGAGACGCTCCCGATGAGCGACGTCGCGGCGGCACACCGGCTGATCGAGGAGCGCGAGGGGTTCGGCAAGGTCGTTCTGGTTCCCGACAGCCAAGACAGTTCATGAGCGAGGAGTTCGGCTGGCGAGGGTGGGTGCTGGTGGCTGTCATCGTCGTCGCCTTTCTCGCCGTGCCGGCTGCGATCCTCTTTTTGCCCCGGGCACAGACAGTCGTCGCGTCGCTCGGGTTGACCCTCCGGGACGCCTATCTCGTGCTCCCGCTGGTCCCCGCGTTCCTGCTGGGTACGGTCGCTGTCTGGGCCGCTGTCCGGTCGCGGTCGGAGTGATCCCGGCCATACTGCCGGCCATAACTACGTGGAGATATTCGACCCCAGGGGGTCGAAATTACTCACGGGCTTATCGCCGGCAGTCTCAGTCGAAGTCCCGGCGCATCGCGATCTCGAACCAGGGACACAGTCGCAGTTGCCGGTACCACCTGGGGTGGTGGTAGAGGCGCTCGTACGGGACCCACATGACGCCGCCCACCTCGGCGGGATCGGGATCGAGAGACGGGTCCAGGAGTGTCGCCTTCAGCACGGCACAGACCTCGTGTTCGACACCCTCCGTGTGGTAGAAGCGCTTGTACTCGAAGCGGTCGGTCACGCGGAGGTCGTCGTACTGGTCCGGGTCGACGCCGAGTTCCTCGGCGAGGCGCTCGCTCGCGGCGTCGACCTGGCTCTGTTCTTGCACTGGATGCGAGGCGACGGTCCCGTCCCAGTGGGTGTCCCAGAGCCGCTTGTCTGGGCTTCGCTGTGCGAGGAGGACGCGTCCCCGCTCGTCGAACAGCATCGTGGTAAACGCCCGATGGCGGACCCCCTCCCCGGTGTGTGCCTCGAGGCGGTTCACGAGCCCCTGTTCGGTGTCCTCTGCGTCGACTGCGACGACCTGCTGGCCCGCGTTGTCGTGCGCTTGGCCGTCTGGCTCGTCGGCACTCATTGTCCCCAAAACGGAGACCCGCCACAAACCGGCTTCGATTGCTGGCGAGAGCAGTGGCGTCGGCCACAAGACTCATATCGCTCTCGGAGGCGTGATTTACACGCAGATGGTCCCCTTCGACTACCTGAAGACGTTGCTCGGTGACGACCAGGACAACTCCGCCGACCCGCAGACGTCGTCGGGCCTCTACGAGTGTCCGGTCTGTGAGACGGTGTACATCTCCGAGGGGATGCAGTCGTGCCCGGAGTGTGAGGAAAGCGTCGAGAACGTGCCCAACGAGCAGGAGCTCGGTCTCCGGTAGCCAGCAGTGTTACTCGCCGGCCGGCGCGGCCTGTCTGCCGAGCCACTCGTCCAGTATGAGCCGTGTCTTCGTCGAGACGACCTCCTCGAGTTCGCGCGCTCGCGTGATCAGTTCGTTCAGGTTCGACGTGTCGGCGGCGTCGGCCACGACGACGATATCCTCCTCGCCAGAGACCTGCCAGACGAAGTCGACCTCTTCCCAGTCGGCCATCTCCTCGGTCACCCCCTCCGTGTGGACGTTCACGTCGACGCTGATCTCGATCATCGCCTTGACGTTGCCCGTCCGGGTCGCGATCGTGAACCGCTCGATGACGCCGTCCTCGACAAGTTGCTCGACGCGGTTGCGGACGGTCCCCTCGGAGGTACCGACCTTGTCGGCGATCTCCGTGTACGGCGTGCGCGCGTCCCGTCGCAGAATGTCGAGGATCTGCCGGTCGAGGTCGTCCATCGGGGTGTGCACCTTCAGACCGCCCCTACTTGAACGCTACGAAATTCGTAATTCGGCTTCGAAAGCAACGCTTATTTACCGGCAGTCGGTACGCATCTCGTAATGTCGGACGCCTACGTCGCCATCGAGGGCGAGCGGGTCGTGGAGGGACGCGCGCGCTCGCCGGGCACGACGCGCGGGGAACTGGTGTTCACGACCGCCTACACTGGCTACGAGGAGAGCCTCACCGACCCGAGCTACGAGGAGCAGATCCTCACCTTCTCGTACCCGCTGATCGGCAACTACGGCGTCCGGGAGGAGCGGTTCGAGTCCGACCGCGTCCAGCCCAACGGGGTCGTCGCGCGGGAGTTGACCGACGACGTCGCCGACTGGCTCCGGTCGGAGGGGGTCCCCGCCGTCGACCACCTCGACACGCGCGAAATCGTGACCGAAATCCGCGACGAGGGCGCGATGAAGTGTGGCGTCGCCGCCGGTCCGGACGCCACCCGCGAGGCCGCACTGGCAGAACTCGCGGCGTGCAAGCACATGTCCGAACACGCGGACATCGGCGCGAAGGTCTCCATCGACGAACCACGAGTCAGAAACGCGGAGGGCGATGGCAAGCGGGTCGCGCTGCTGGACTGTGGCGCGAAGGGATCGATCGTCGACTCGCTGGTCGAGCGCGACGCAGTCGTCCACGTCCTGCCCTACGACGCGGGCGTGGCCGACGTCGCGGCTGTCGACCCCGACCTGCTTTTCATCTCGAACGGCCCGGGTGACCCGGAGAACTTCGAACAGGCCGGCGAAATCGTCGAGACGTACGTCGACGAGGTGCCGATCGCGGGCATCTGTCTGGGCCAGCAGGTCGTCGCCAGCGCGCTGGGCGGGGAGACCGAGAAGATGGAGTTCGGTCACCGCGGCGTCAACCAGCCCGTCCGGGACCTGCAGACCGACCAGGTCGTGATGACCACCCAGAACCACGGGTACACCGTCGCGGACCCGGGCGACAAACTCCACGTCACGCAGGTCAACGTCAACGACGACACCCCCGAGGGCCTGGAGAACGACGACCTCGGTATCATCACCCGCCAGTACCACCCAGAGGCCAACCCCGGACCCAACGACTCGCTCTCGTTTTTCGACGACGTACTGGAACTGGCCGGCGATTGATACTGATACTGTCGGCTATAACTTCGTGAAGATATTCGCCACCCCGGGGTGCCGATACTGCTCACGGGCTTATAGCCGACAGTATGATTGCTGTACCGAATTGACGCCGTCCGGCGCCGGTTTCGTGTACCCGAGACGGGGTTTCGCGGCGTCTTTAAGTCCCAGCCCTCGCTATCTCGAGAGCGTATGTCCGAGAGTGAGACAGACCTCGCGACCGAGCAGGAACCGCTGAAGGAACGCTACGAGGCCGATCCGGAGGCCGCGAAGATCACGCTGACGGCCACCGGCGAGGAGCAGGCCGACGTCCGGTCGTGTAGTGTCGACATCGGGCGGGCCATCTACGAGGCGGAACTACACGAGGGGGCAGGCGGGCCGGGGTCGGCGGCCTGCTCGGGCGACCTGCTTTTGGGCGCGCTCGCGGCCTGCTCGCAACTGACAGCCCAGGCCGTCGCCGAGAATTTCGGCGTCGACGTGGATGTCGGCGTCGATGTCGAGGGCGACCTCGACCTGCGGGGGACGATGGGAATCGACGAGGACGTCCCCGTCGGATTCGAGGACGTTCGGCTGGACGTCACCGTCTCGGGCGATATCGACCAAGACACGAAAGCGGCACTCCAGAGATACACCGAGCGATACTGCGTCGTCTACCAGACCCTGGAGAATCCGCCGGGTGTCGAAACCGACTGGACGTTCGAGTGACTGCGTGCCTTCCTGGAGGAAGGGGACTCCGCGCTACTGTGTCGGCTGAAGAACTGCCACGTGCGGTAGTGGAGTGTTACCAGGTTCGGAAGTGAATTTATAAGCCAACGGGGCACGAACGGAGAGGAATGGCAGTACCGGAAAGCGAGACTGATGGTGAAGCCGAGGCAGACCGGACGAGACCGTGTGGCGTCGTCGCCTCGCTCGAACAGATCGGCTCCCAGTGGCGGCTGATCGTCCTCAACGACCTCCAGGAGGGAGAAAAGCGGTTCAACGAACTCAAGGCGTCGACCGACGCGAGTTCGCGGACGCTCTCGCGGGTGCTCGACGACCTCCAGGAGATGGGTTTTGTCGACCGGCGCGTCGAGGAGGACGCCCCAGTCGCGACCTACTACTCGCTGACCCCCAAGGGTCGGTCGCTGAGCCCGGTCTTCGACGCCATCGCCGAGTGGGCCCGGGAGTGGATCGGTTCCCCGGATGGCGGAGAGTCGTGAGACTGTCTTCGCGGTCGGCGTTTTTTCATCGGCACGCTCCGTTGGCCAACGGGTTGCCACAGGAAACAGTAACGCCGTGACCTGGGGCCAAAGCCACTTTGTGGCCGGGGACGAACCCCCGCTGGATGTCGCGGCGTAGCGTGCTCCGCCGGGTCGGACTCCTGGTTCTCGGGGCCAACGTGGCGCTGTTCGCGGCCAAGACAGGCGTGTACTTCGAGACCGGGAGCCTCGCGGTGGGGTCGGAGGCGGTCAACAGTCTCGCCGACACCGTCTACAGCCTGGTCATCGTCGGCGGCCTGTACCTGACGACGCGGCCGCCGGACTTCGAACACCCGCACGGTCACGAGCGCATCGAACCGTTCGTCGCCCTGTTCGTCGCCCTCGGCATCTTCGCGGCCGGCGGGGTCGTCTTCTGGCAGGCGGGCACGTCCCTGCTGTCCGGCCCGGTCGAGGTAACCCGGGGAGGGACGGCCGTGGCGGTACTCGTCGGCACGGCCGTCGTGAAGTATCTCCTCTACCGGTACTGTCTGCAGGCCGGGACCGAGCGCAACTCCCCGGCACTCGTCGCGACGGCCGTCGACAACCGCAACGACATCCTCACCGCCGGGGCCGCGCTGGTCGGGGTCTTCGGTGCCGGCCTGGGATATCCGATCCTCGACCCGCTCGCCGCCGCGGTCGTCGCAATCGGAATTCTCTATACGGGCGTCGAGGTGGTCCGGGACAACGTTCGGTATCTCGTCGGCGCCGCCCCGCCGGAGGACCTTCGGATCGAGATCGTCCGCCGCGCACTCGCACATCCGGACGTCGAAGGCGCCCACGACGTCATCGCCCACTACGTCGGGCCCGAGATCGACGTCAGCCTCCACATCGAGGTCCAGGGCGACCGCACGCTACGTGAGGCACACGGCATCGAGACCGATATCATGGAGTCGATACAGACCCTCCCCGAGGTCGACGACGTGTTCGTCCACGTGGATCCACGGGAGGCCGGCGAGTGGAAAGACGACGAGGATGTCGAACGGCTCGTGGGCGAACGGCCCGACGAGTGATACTGTCGGCTGTGTGCCCGTGAACAGTTTCGACTCCTCGCGAGGTGTGGGGTGTCTCCACGAAGGGACAGTCGACAGCACGACCCACGCGGCGCCGAGTCGACGCATATTAGATAGTGCGGCGTGGAGAGGCACCCAACATTGGTCTCACGACGCACCTACCTCCAGCTGGTCACGGCAGGCGTTGCGGGCGGACTGGCAGGCGTCGGTCCGGCGTCGGCACGCACCCCATGGACGGGGCCCGCACAGACTGAACCGCCGACCCAGCAGGCCACGCTCGTGGCCGAGGACGGCGACGACGGCGACGGGTTCGGCTGGTCCGTAGCAGTAGACGGCAACACCTCCCTCGTTGGCGCTGTCACGGACGACAGCAACGGTGACGACAGCGGCGGTGACGGCGAACAGGCGGGGTCGGCGTACGTCTTCGAGCGAGACGGCGGGTGGACACAGCAGGCCAAGCTGCTCCCAGACGACGGCGACGGCGGCGACCTGTTCGGATCGGCGGTCGCTCTCGACGGCGGGACGGCACTGGTGGGTGCACGCCGCGACGAACACCCGAACGGCCCGAGGGCCGGGTCGGCGTACGTCTTCGAGCGGAGCGACGACGAGTGGGAGCAGGCGGCGAAACTGGCACCCGAGAGCGTCGCGGTCGACGACCGGCTCGGCTGGTCGGTCTCGCTCGAGGGGGACACGGCGCTGGTCGGCGCACCGCGGGACAAGGACCCCGGCGGGGGCGCGGTACGCGTCTTCGAGCGGACCGACGGCACGTGGTCCGAGGAGACGAAACTCGTCGCGGAGGAGGGAAACGAGGAGGACTTCTTCGGAACGTCCGTGGCGGCTCTGGACGGGACTGCTCTCGTCGGCGCGCCGGGCGACGCGGACCCCAACGGGGACCAGGCGGGGTCGGCCTACGTCTTCGAGCGAGACGGCGAGTGGAGACAGAGCGCGAAGCTGGCCCCGGACGACGGCGACGACGGCGACCTGTTCGGCACCTCGGTCGCGCTCGCTGGCGAGACCGCACTGGTCGCTGCGGTCCACGACGATGATCCCAACGGCGACCGGGCTGGGTCGGCCTACGTCTTCGACCGAGACGGCGGGTGGACCCAGACAGCGAAACTCGCAGCCGGGGACGGCGCCGAAGGCGACGAGTTCGGCTGGTCGGTGGCGCTTTCGGCCGAGACGGCGTTCGTCGGGGCGCGCCGCCAGGCGGACCCGAACGGGGAGGACGGTGGCGCGGCCTACGTCTTCGAGCGTGCCGGCAGCGAGTGGACTCGAACTGCGAAAGTCGCACCCGACGACGGCGCCGACGGTGCCCTCGCGGGAACCTCCGTCGCACTCGGAGCGGGGCTCGGTCTCGTCGGCGCGTCACAGAACACTACCGGTACTGGCGACGACGCCGCCGAGACGGGTTCTGTGGCTGTCTTTCCGATCGACACCGAAGGCACCCCGACGCCGACCGACACGCCGACACCCACACCGACGCCGACGCCGACGCCGACCCCGACCGAGACCGAGACTCCCGGAGCAGACGGTCCCGGCTTCGGAGTCGTGGCCGCGCTGTCGGCACTCGCGGGCTGGTCGTGGTGGACGCGGAAGCGCTGACTCTCGGCCGCGACTGGTTGGGCTGGCCGTCGCTCTCAGAGCAACTCGCCGAGCGCGTAGACGGTGTTGTGGCCCGTCACTCTGGCGGCGACGACGTCGCCGAGTGCCACGCCCTCGCGCTCGGCGCCCGGGATAGCCACCTGGCGGTACGCGCGGTCGTACCCGACCATCGACTCGTCGGTGCCGTCCTCCGTGACCAGGACCTCGCTGGTCCGGCCGACCATCGACTCGTGGGCCTCGCCGACGACGTCCATCTTCACGTCGGTCATCTCGGAGGAGCGTTCCTTCTTCGTGGTGCCGCCCAGCCCCTTCATCCCGGCGGCGTCAGTTCCCGGCCGCTTGGAGAACCGCGTGATGTTGATCTTCTCGGGGCGTGTCTCCCGGAGCAGGGTCAGCGACTGCTCGTAGTCGCGGGCGGTTGCGGTCGGGAACCCGACGACGAAGTCAGTCGAGAGCGTCCAGTACTCGAGGTGGGCGTCGAACGCCGCCACCACCTCGCGGAACTCGTCGACGGTGTGCTGGCGGCGCATGTCCGCGAGGACGTCGTCGCTGCCCGACTGGACCGGCGCGTGCAGGAAGTTGTAGAGTTCGTCGTTCTCGGCGAACACCCGCGCCAGGCGGTCGCGGACGCCGTGGACGCCCTTCGGGTTGGCCATCCCCACGCGGACGCGGAAGTCGCCGTCGACTGCACAGATCCGCTCCAGGAGGTCCGGGAGCAGACTCGTTCCCTGGTTGCGGTCCCAGCCGTAGACGCCGGTGTCCTGGCCCGTCACCCGGATCTCCTTCGCGCCGGCGTGAACGAGCGCGCGTGCCTTCTCGACGTTCTCCTCGACGGACGGGGAGTCGATGCGGCCCGTGGCCTGCTTGGTGATACAGTACGAGCAGTCGCTCATACACCCCCGTGCGATCGGGAGGACGCCGACGACGCCGTCGAGGACGGGCTCGGTGTCGGGGGTGACCGTCGGGCACTCGCCGTTCAGGACGTGTTCGGGGACGTCGTCCCAGTGGAGGATCTCGGCGTCGACGCCCGCCTCCTGGAAGGCCTCGCCCTGAGCCAGCGCCATACACCCCGTGATCACGAGGTCGGCTGGCGTCTCCGCGTCGAGTTCCTTCGCCCGCCGGAGCATGTTGCGCTCGGTTGTCTCGACGACGGTGCAGGTGTTGAGGATGGCCACGTCCGCCTCGTCCGGCCCGCCAGCCGGGCGGTGTCCCCCCCCGCGCAACGCCCGCTCGATCTCGCGGCTCTCGCCCCGATTCGACGTACACCCGTACGTCTCGATGTGGTAGCGGGCCATGTTCGATGGTAGGTCCCGCCGTCCAAAAGCCCCCCGTTTCGGACTCCCGATCCCGCGGCCGTGCCGTCGCGGCCGGTCATCACCGTTATTGGCGTCCGGGGGCAAAGAACGGGTACGTGCCGTCCCCCCTCCGTCGGTCCGCGACCGGATTCGTTCCCACCCGTGTGGAGTTTGCGGTGTTCGTCTCGGGCGTCGCCAGCATGGGTCTGGAGATCGTCGCCGGCCGGCAACTCGCGCCGCGGTTCGGGTCGAGTGTCTTCACCTGGGGCAGTGTCATCGGCGTGTTCCTCGCGGCGCTGGCCCTGGGCTACTGGATCGCCGGCCGCACTGCGAAAGGCCGCGCCTCCAGGGGAGCGCTGGCCGCCGTCACTGTCGGTGCAGCGCTGTACGTCGGCTTCCTGCTCGTGCTCGCCGATCCCTTCCTCGGGTACGTCGAGGGACTGGGCCTCCCGCCACGCTTCGCACCGATCCTCCCCATCACCTTCCTCTTCGGCCCGCCGACGGTCCTGCTGGGATTCATCAGTCCCTACGCGGCCGAGCTGGTCGAGGCCGAGAGCACCGGCGACGCGTCCGGGCGCGTGTACGCGGTGGGCACCGCCGGGAGCATCCTCGGGGCCTTCGCCACCACGTTCCTGCTCGTGCCGGCGCTGGGCGTCGCCGGGATCGAGTTCGCCTTCGGCCTGCTCCTCGTCGGGACGGCGCTCGTCGTCGCGCCCCGGAACTCGGTGTACACCGGCGCCGCCGTCTTCGTCGGACTCGCCCTCGTCGCTGGCTTCTACGCGAGCGGTGTCGGGATCAGCGTTGGGGGTGATACGGTCTACCAGACCCAGACCCAGTACCAGCAACTGGAGGTAGTCGACGACGGCAACACCCGGACGCTGTACCTCGATGGGGTGCCCCACAGCGCAATGTATCTCGACCAGCCCGACGAGTATGTCTTCGAGTACACCCGGTATTTCCACCTCTCGATGCTGGCCGTCGAGGATCCCGAGGAGGTCGACCGCGTCCTCTTTGTCGGCGGCGGCGGGTTCTCCGGCCCCAAGCGGTTCGTCTCCGAGTACGACGCGACCGTCGACGTCGTCGAGATCGATCCCGCAGTCGTCGACGCCGCCGAACAGTACTTCGGCGTCAGGGAGTCCGACCGCCTGCGGATCCACACCACGGACGGCCGGGAGTTCCTCGAACGGACGAACCACACCTACGACGTGGTCGTCCTCGACGCCTACCGGGCCGACCGCGTGCCGTACCACCTCACCACAGCCGAGTTCATGGATCAGATCCACGGCCGACTCGACGAGGACGGCGTCGTCGTGGCGAACATCATCTCGGCACGCGAGGGGCCCCAGTCGCAGTTCTACCGCGCCCAGTACCGCACGATGGATCGGGTTTTCGCGAACGCCTACAGTTTCCCCACCAGCGGGACCAGCGCACTGCAGAACATCGAACTCGTCGCCACGAAGAGCGACCGACGACTCACCGAGTCACAGTTCCGTGAGCGCAACCGCGAGCGCGACATCGGGATCGATCTCTCGCGGGAGATCGGCCACTACCAGGGGTCGGTCGTGGTCGGGGACGCGCCGCTGCTCCGGGACGATTACGCCCCCGTCGACAGCCTGCTCGCCAGCCAGGTCGACACGGAGTACGTCGTCGAACGAACGGACGGCAACGCGACACGGGCCGAGGGGTGACAGGTCGAACCCACGGTTCGCTGGGCCGGTTCCGGCAAACCACGGCGCGTCGATCCGACGGTACCCGCGAGTTCGGACTGTCCCAGTCTCACCCCTCGACGACCAGCAGTCGCAGGTCCATGACGTTCGTCCCGGTCGGGCCTGTCTCGACCACGTCGTCGGCACACAGGAGCGCCTCCGAGGTGTCGTGCCGTCGCAGGTGGGTCCGGGGGTCGAGACCGCTCGCCCGCAACCGCTCCTCCGGACCCGTCGTCGCCGATTTTTCGGTGTGTCATGGGGAGAGAACCTGGTTTCTTACACCGACTCGTCGTCTCGCTCCCGGTACTCGCGGACGATGTCGTCGCCCCTGGAGGCACCGATCCGTTCGGCGCCGGCGTCGAACATCGCCTCCGCTCGCTCCCAGGAGCCGATACCGCCGCTGGCTTTCACGGGGAGGTACTCGCCCATGACTTCGACGTCGGGGACTGTCGCCCCGCCCTCGGAGAACCCGGTCGCGGTCTTGACGAAGGCGGCGTCGGCGTCGGCCGCGGCCCGGCAGGCCCGCCGGAGTTCATCTTCCGATAGCAGCGGCGCCTCGACGATGACTTTCACCGGGACGGACACGGTGGCGACGACGTCCTCGATGTCCGACTGGAAGGTCTCGTCGTCGCCGGCCTTGAGATAGCCGACGTTGGCGACCACGTCCACCTCCGCGGCGCCGGCTCGCCAGGCCGCCCGTGCCTCGGCGCACTTGGTCTCGGTCACGTGCTGGCCGTGCGGGAACCCGACGACAGTAACCACGTCCACGTTCGGGGCGTACGCCACGCTGTCGGCGAGATAGCACGGTGGAACGCAGGCCCGCATGCCCTCCCGGATTGCGGCGTCGAGCACCGCTGTCACGTCCGCCCGGGTCGTTGTCGGGCCGAGTACAGTGTGTTCGATCTGGGACGGGACCTCTTCCATAGGCCGGCTACGGGCAGGGGGATCAAAGTTCCCAGGTGCACTGCCCTGTGGCTGACAATCGACCCGGAAGCGACGCGTGGCGGCGAGAGACACTGGACCGGCAGTCGACCACTCCGACGAACGGGAGCCGTCGGCCGGAACTGTTTTTATTACACGAAGTGGAGTTGCCGGCCATGCAGGTCCCGTTCGAAGGGTTCGTCGTCCCACCGACACTGTACACGGCGTGTCTGGTCGTGGGGACACTCGCTGTCGTGGCGATTCTCTCCCAGCTCCGGCCGCCAGTCACCGAACTGGTCGCCGTGGCGTTCGCCCCGTGGATGGTTTCGGGCGCTGCGTTGCACGTCTTCTACCAGCTCGGTGAGATCTACGGGAGGCAGGTCTACTCGCCGCTGGTCGAACCGTTCTTCTCGGCACCGGCCGTCTACCTGACGACGTTTCTCCTCATGGGTGTCGTCTGGATAGCGGCCGTGTTCTTCCACCGGATTACCAAGACCGACGCCGACAGAACCGACTACGTCGCGCGGTATCTCGGCACGACGGGTGCCGGGATAATGATCGTCTTGATCGGGCTCACGGTCTGGCAGGGGCTCGATCCGCTCGTCGGCCCGATGGATCCGATCTTCCCGACGATCGGTCTGCTCGTCTCGCTTGCGGTTACGTTCGTCGTCTACCTCCTCGTCGGTCTGTGGCGGACCTACGTCGTCGCGGAGATGCGGTACGTCGGCGCGTTCGTGCTGTTCGCCCACGTCTTCGACGGCGTCACGACTGCCATCGGCGTCGACATCATCGGCACCGGCGAGCGGTCGGTCCTGCCCGCCCGCATCATGGATTTCGCTGCCGGCCTGCCCACTGCCCCGTACCTCGGGAGCGGCTGGCTGTTCATCCTCGTCAAGATCCTCGTCGCCGTGTTCGTCGTCGTGGTCTTTGCCGACTTCGTCCGCGAGGAACCCACCAGAGGGAACCTCCTGCTCGCGGTGATCGCGGCTGTCGGCCTCGGGCCGGGGGCGAACAACTTCCTGCTGTTCCTGCTCGGTGCCGGATGAGAGCCGGCCAGTTTTGTGTGCCCGCACCGAACGGCCGCCATGGCGAACCAACCGCACCTGCTGGTGGGCGAGGGCGACCTCGCGGACGTCGCGCTCGTGCCGGGCGACCCCGGTCGCGTCGACCGCATCGCCGATCACTGTACCGACGCCGCGACGGTCGCCGGGAACCGGGAGTACAAACTCGTCAACGCCACCTACGAGGGACGCGAACTCACGGTCTGCTCGACGGGTATCGGCGCGCCGTCGGCGGCCATCGCCGCGGAGGAACTCCACGCGGTCGGCGTCGAGACCATCGTCCGCGTGGGCACGACCGGCGCGCTCCAGCGCGGGATCGAGATCGGCGACATGGTCGTCGCAACCGGCGCAGCCAAGGACGAGGGAACCACCAAACGCTACGAGTCCGCGACCGTCCCCGCAGTGCCCGACTACGAGGTGCTCTCGGCGCTCGTCGACGCTGCCCGGGCCAGCGAACGGGGAACCAGCAGCGCAGGGGGACAGGTCCACGTCGGTCCCATCGCCACCGACGACGCCTTCTACGCCGAAACCGACGAGTACGTCGAGAACTGGGAGTCCGCCGGGTTGCTGGCCGTCGAGATGGAGGCAGCGGCGCTGTTTGCCCTGGCTCGCCGGAAGGGGATGCGTGCCGGTGCCATCTGCACCGTCGACGGCAACCTCGTCGAGGGGACCCAGAAAGGCGAGACAGACGACGAGGAACTCCCCGAGAAAGCGAGGGACAACGTCGACCGCGCGATCCGGATCACGCTGGACGCGGTCACAGAACTGTAGACGGTGTCGTCGAGCGTGACCGGGTGTGTAGCCGAGAGTATTACACCCCGCTTCCGCCGTCGACCGGGACGGTTGCCCCGTTGACGAAACCCGCGTGGTCACTCGAGAGGAACGTGACCAGTTTCCCCAGGTCCAGCGGATCGCCGGGTGCGTCGTAGGGGCAGTCCTCGAGGACCTCGGCCCAGGCCGCGGCGGGGTCGTCGTACCGGTCCTGTTCGACCAGGTCGACCAGCATCCCCTCCAGATCCTCGGTCTCGTGTGGCCCCGGGACGACGGCGTTGACGCGAACGTCGGGGGCCAGGGCACCGGCCTGGGTCCGTGTGACGCCCTGGACGGCCCGGCCGAACGCGTTCGACACCGAGAATTCGTCGGCCAGGGCGGGGACTGCCGGGTTGGTCACGTTGACCACCGTGCCGTGTTCGGAGGCGTCGAGTTCGTCGTAGACCTCGCGGGTCGTCCAGACGACGCTCATGAAGAGGCGGTCGAACGCCCGGAACCAGTCCTCGTCGGAGACATCCAGGAACGCCGCCGGTTCCAGCGGCCGGGGGCCAGTGACGAGGTGGTCGACGCGGCCGTACTGGTCGACGGTCTGTTCGACCAGCGCGCGGACGTGGCCAGGGTCGCGGACGTCCGCTTCGAGGCCGAAGATTTCCCCGTCGCCCAGCGCGTGGAGTCGGTCGCTCGCGTACGCGAGGTCGTCGAGGTTCGGGGCCGCGAGGGCGACCCTCGCACCCTGGCGCGAGAACGCCTCCGCGCAGGCGTGTCCCAGCCCGGTCGCGCTGCCCGTGACCAGTGCCACGTTGCCGTCGAGTCCGAGGTCGAGATCCATGTCCGAACGGAGGATGACCAGGCCTAAAACGTTCATGCTGTCGGCGCTGCACAGCGGTGCACACGGGCACGCCAGGGCCGTCCGGGACGCGCGAACAATACCTGTCACTCTCGCGTACTTTTGTGTGTAGCAACTATTATCAACAGTCCCGGCCAACGCCAGGACGTGACGTCCAGTCTCCTGGGCTGGTACGTCAGTTCTGAAAAACGATGTCACCACCAGACGAAAACAAGGATCTGATCCGACGATACCTGAACGCGTTCAACGAGAGAGACCGGGAAACCTTGCGCGAGCTACTCGCCGAGGACGTCGTCGAACACGGCGTCCACGAGGAACTCCACGGCCCCGAGGAGGTCATCGAGTTCCTCGACGCCCACTTCAAGACGTTCCCCGACTACTCGGGGGAAGCCGGCCTCGTCGTCGCCGAGGACGACGTCGTCGCGGTACAGTACACGGTCGAAGGCACCCACACGGGGGAGTACCAGGACATCGAGCCGACCGGCCACACCGTCGAGTGGACCGGACTCGCGATGTACCGGGTCGAGGACGACCGGATCGCCGAGATCTGGATCGAGGAGGACAGGCTCGGCCTCCTCCAGCAACTCGAAGTCGTCGAACCGCCGGGACACCTGCGGATCTAGTCGCTCTGTGCGTCCTCGCGGGCGTGGAGTTTCGCCTGTTCGCGGGCGCTGGGGTTGACCGAGGGCTTGAACGGCACCTCGGAGACCTTCGCGTAGACGGGGTCCTCGGCGTACTCGTCGGGCAGGTGGACCTGGAACTCGATGTCTGCGTCGGACGCGACGTCGTAGGCGCGGTCGTCCAGCGGGACGCCGAGCGGTTCGAGTTTCTCGGCGGGCACGAACGCGAGCGCGAGGTTGGTCTCCATTTCGGGATTGTGCCACGGCGAGGTGACGTAGCCACACTCCTCGCCCGTCTCGGGGTCCGAAACCAGCCAGAAGTCGGGGGCGTAGTCCTCGATGGGTTCGCCGGCCATCTTCAGCCCGACCATCTTGAGGTTGAACGGATAGTCCCCGTTCTCGATCTGTTCTTTCTGGGCTTCGAGTGTCTCCTTGCCGATGTAGTCGGCGTCCTTCTCGTCGGGCACCTGGTAGCCCAGGTTGACCTGGAACGGCGACGTCTCGTGGTCCATGTCCTGGCCCCACGAGAGGATACCCGCGGCGATCCGGCGGTGGTGTGCCGGTGCGACCTGCATCCCGCCGTGGTCGACGACGGTCTCGTGGACGGGGTCCCAGACGGCGTCGGCGTTCTCCGTGGCGTCCCGCACGTAGATCTCGAAGCCCTTCTCGCCGGAGAAGCCGGTCTGGCTGACCAGGCAACTGACGCCGTTGATCTCCGCCTCGATCAGTCCGTAGTAGGGAACCTCGTGGACTTCCTCGCCCAGGAACTCCTCCATCACGTCGACCGAACGGGGGCCCTGGATCTGCATCGGCGCGACGTCGATCTCGTCGATCTCGACGTCGAAGTCCATCCCCACGTTGACCCCCTGGAGCCACTGCATCAGCGTCGAATCCGAGATCGAGAACCAGAACTCGTCCTCCGCGGGCCGCAGGAGTACGGGGTCGTTGAGAATGCCGCCGTCCTCGTTACAGAGGATGACGTACTTGCCTTTCATCACGTCGATGTCGGTGGCGTCGCGCGTGATGACGTAGTTCGTGAGCGCCTCGGCGTCCGGGCCCTTCACCCGGATCTGGCGCTCGACCGCGACGTCCCAGAGGGTGACGCGGTTGACCAGCGCGTCGTACTCTTTCATCATGCCGCCGTCTTCGGGCTCTACCATCCCGCGCGGGTGGTAGATGCGGTTGTAGACCGTACACCGCCAGGCGCCGTTCTCGACGA
>CAYYHG010000051.1:0-17756 GCA_964471665.1 uncultured Halobacteriales archaeon
GATCCCGCGGCTGATCCCGACGAGGTATCGATCCCGGAGGATCTGCCCGAGGACATGCCGGAGTTCGTGATCGAGACGCTCTCCGAGGCGCAACTCCGGGAGGTGGCCGTCGGGAAACTCGACCCGTCGGACCTGGTGTGAGGCGTGTGCGTACTGCCGCCTAAGAACTCCCAAGATGCAAGAACCCGTGCGTGGCGCGTCGATGACACTCGGGCGGAGTCTCGAGTGGATCAGACGCCACGAGAAAGAGCTCGCGCTGTTCAATCTCGACCCGGACGATCCGATACCCCGCGTCCTCCGGACGTACTTCCAGACACAGAACGTCGCAATCACTGTCCGGCGGACGGCGTCCGGGGCCCCGGAAGACATCGCCGTTCTCAGCGACGCGCGGGAGGTGCTCGCGCTCGTCGACGTGTCGACACTCCGGGACATGACCGACGACGTCCCCACCGAGTCCGGCGGTATCGGCGTCGCGGACGCGACCTACGAGTCCGTCCTCGGTCACCTCAAAGAGACGACCTTCACTTCGCACGACACCGAGCGGCTGTTCTACGCCTCCCGGGAAATCGAGGACCGCGCCCGCCGGGTCGGGCGGGGATCGATCCACGCCGGATTCCAGCAGTGCTCGATCATGGCAGAGCAACGGGAGAGCTACGTCGACATCGCACGCCGGGGCGTCTCCGTGCACGCGTACGGCGTCCCCGACACCACGCCACCTGATCTCGGTCCCGTCCGTGTCCACGCAGTCCCGAGAGACGAGATTGCCAATACGTGGTTCGTGGTTTTCGACGGCGGCGGCGACGATACCCAGAAGACTGCCCTGCTCGCCGAGGAACGCGGGGAGAACGACTTCTACGGAGCCTGGACGTACGATCCCGGAATCGTCGACACCGTCCGCACCTATCTCGAACAGACGTACGACTCGTCGAGCGAGGACAGACCGCCCATTCTCTGAAATATTTGTATATTCCCGATATAAATCAAATATATTTTTGTTTTTTAACTCTATTAATACATAATATGCAGTTCTTCGAGAATGAGAGTGTATTATTAAAATATGAAGAACGGGAGAACGATATTTATGCCACTGTAGAAGAGTGAGACGCATGGACGGCGAGGGTCGGCAGGAGAGAGGACAGGAGACGAGAGAGACGGAACGGTCCGGGAGTGGCGGAGACGCGTCGGTCGAATGGCAGGATATCTCCAGGATCGAGAGGCGGAACGGCGAGGGGTCCGGCGTGGCGGAGACGGGAGACGCGCCACGAGACGGGACGGGAGCTCTCGCCGCGCTCAGACGGGCGACAGAACTGTTCGTCGGCCCGTCCGAACCGGCCGGGGAGTGTGTACAGACGTACGTCACGGAACTCCCGCAGTGGTTCCGGCGTCCGGCAACGACCGAAGCCAGGATCGCCGTGGGCGGGGAGGTGTTCGAAACCGAGGGGTTCCGCCAGAGCAGCGACCCCCTGACAGCGGCGGCGAGCACACGCACCGGGACGGGAATTTCGATGACGGTCGTCAACACGGATTCCCGGTCCGGTACGGGCCAGCAACAGTGGCTGGCGACCGAGCGGGAACTGATCGAGACGGTCGTTTCACTCCTCGAAACCGAGGTCGACCGGTGGGAGATAGACAGTCTGAAGCGCGTCTCGGACGGTGTCGCCGCGCTCGACACTGGTCTCCGCTACACCTACGTGAACCGGCAGGCCGAGCAGATCCTCGGGAGAGACAGGGACGAACTCCACGGCGAGCACGTCTGGGACGTCTTTCCGGAGGCAGCGGACACCGTCGCACAGGAGCGCCTGGAGGAGGCACTCGAAACGCAGACGCCGACGTCGTTCGAGCGGTACAAACCCGAGACGGATCAGTGGGTCGAGGTCCGGGTCTATCCCGGCGACGACGGGATCGTTCTATTCTTTACTGACATCTCCGAGTCGAAGGCGTCCGAGCGTGAACTCGAACAGATCCTGGAAGCGACCCCTGCGGGAATCGTCCTGCTGAGCGAAGCGGGAGAGATCACCCGTGCGAACGCTCGCGCCGAGGAGTTGCTCGGCCTCTCGAGAAGCGACATCGAGGGACGCCGGTACGACTGTCCGGACTGGGACATCTGGGACGAGAACGGGGACAGGATTCCCCGCGAGAACCACCCGGTCACGCGCGCCATCACGGCCGGAGAGACAACACGGGGGTTCACGCACGGAATCACGCTCCCGGACGGGTCGGACCGGTGGCTGTCGAGTAACGTCACTCCGATCTTCGACGAAGCCGGGTCCATCGAACACGTGGTCGTCGCGCTGGAGAACATCACCGTCCTGAAGCGCCTCGAACAGCTCATCGAGACGTTCCGCCCGGTCAACGAGGTTCTCAACAGCGCAGGGACGCGCCAGGAGACCGAACGGGACATCTGTGCGTTGCTGACCGAAACGCGGGCCTACCAGTGTGCGCGGATCGGCGAGCACACGCCGGGAACGGTACCGACCGAAGCGTCTCTCCGGAACCGGAGCGAGACCCTCTCGGTCGACGAGTCGGCGGTGCCCCCGGTCGATTCGTCGGGGGAGGCAACTCCGACACGCGTCGCCGTCGAAACGGGCGAGGTGCAGGTCGTTACCGGCGACGGAACCGATCCGCGCTTCGAGTCGTGGCGAGAGCACACACTCGAGCGAGGGTTCCAGGGTGGTGCCATCGTGCCACTCAGCCACGGGGCCCGTATCTACGGCCTGCTCGGTCTGTACACCGGCCGTGGAGACGCCTTCGGGGAGCGCGAAGTGGCACTGCTGTCGACGCTCGGTGACAGGATCGGGCAGGTTCTGCACTCGCTCGAGACCGAGCGTGTGCTCCACGCCGATTCGGTGGCTGAACTCACGTTCCGGAGTACGGACCCGGGATCGTTTTTCGTGTCTGCCTCCGAGAGACTCGGGTGTACGATCGACATCGTGGATACGATTCCGGCGGCCGGGGGGACACTCGTCTACTACGCGTCCGTTCGGGACGCCTCTCTGGACGCGCTCGACGACCTGGCGGAGAACGCAGACTGTGCTGTCCAGTTGCGACAGACGCGACAGACCGACGACCCGCCCGGCGGAGACGTCGAAATCGAACTCCAACAGCGGTCCCTGGCGGCGACACTCGTGACGGCAGGAGCGGTCGTCACGGCGGACACGGTCACCGACGGTCGGGCCGAGGTCGTCTGCGAGGTTCCGCTGGGTCACGATATCGACTCGCTGGTGACCCGCCTCACGGAGGCGTTTCCGGACACGGAACTGGTCGCAAAGCGCGAGTACAACCGCTCGGCGAGGACGGCCAGGGAGAGATCGAGCCAGGTACTGGCAGACGTGTTCCGGGAGGAACTCACGGACCGGCAACAGCAGATTCTCCGGGCCGCGATCCACACCGGGTACTTCGAGTCACCCCGGGGCAGCACGGCGACCGAGATCGCCGAGGCCCTCTCGCTGACACAGTCGACGTTCTCGTATCACCTCCGCAACGCCCAGCAGACGCTCTTCGAGGCGATGCTCGATCGACTGGAACTCCCCCCATCTCACCGCTCCCGGGACCGCGCCGTCGCCGCTAATTATCCAGTTTGATACTCGTGCCGTTATCTAGAGTGGCAACTCATTCACCTGCCGCGCGCACTGTAGGTCATGCTAGAGAGCATAACACTCGACAGGTTCGATCTGCGACCCAAACTCATTCTGGCGTTCGTCCTCGTCGCGCTGTTGGTCGGCGTGACCGGGGTCGTCGGGTACATGGCTATCGGTGCAGTCGACGGCGAGACACACGTTATCTCCGAGGACGGGGACAAGATCGACGCCTCGATGGAGATGCTGGTTGCAGTCGAGAAACAGCAGATAGCGGTGCAGGCAGCCCTGCTCGACGAAGAGGGGGCCCGGGCGGAGTTCGAGGAGGCCGAATCGAACTTCGACGAGTGGGCGGAGACGATGGAACGGCAGGACCTGAGCGAGGAAGAACAGCAGCAACTGGCGACGCTGAAGTCCCGCCACGAGGAATATTCGACGGTTGCACAGGAACTGTTCGACGCGAAAGCGGCCGGCGACACGGAGCAAGCCAGGGCGAACATGGAACAACTGGAGTCGATGGTTGCCGAGATGCGGGAGTCGGCCCACGCCCTCGAAGACGCAGCCGTGGCGGACAAGGAGGCGTCGGTGGCCGCAGCCGACAGCACGACACAGACAGTGCAACGGGTCCTTCTCGGGTTGACTGTCGGTGCGTTCGTCGTCGCAATCGCGATCGGGCTGTTCGTCGCCGGGCGGATCATCCCGCCGATCACACAGCTGTCCGAGACGGCGGAGGCTCTCAGCAGGGGTGACCTCGACAACGAACTCGACGAACACGTCGAAGACGACGAAATCGGCCGGATGATCGACTCGTTTGCCGACATGCAGGAGAATCTACGGGGCGTCTTCGCCCAGATCGGATCTGCGAGTCGGGGTCTGAAACAGGGGGACCTGGATTGGGAGTCCGAGGCCGACTACCCGGGCCGATACGGAGAGACCGTCGCGGATCTCGAGGCAGGTGCCGATCAGCTCGCCGCGAGCTTCGACGAAATCCAGCGCGTGAGCAACGGCCTCCAGCAGGGGGCCTTCGACGGGGACGTCGACACCGATCGGCCCGGGCAGTACGGCGCGGTCCTGGACGACCTCGCCACGGGGACGACCCGGCTGTCCGAGAGTTTCACGCAGATATCGACCGCGAGCCAGGACCTGAGGGAGGGACGCCTGCACCAGACCATCGACACTGACTATCCCGGCACGTACGGCGCTGTCCTGACGGACCTGGAGGACGGTATCGACCGGCTGGGAGACAGCGTCGGACGAGTACAGGAAATCGCAGACCAGGTCGCGACTTCGAGCGAAGAGGTAACCAGCAGTACAGAGGAGATCGAGCAGGCAAGCGAGCAGGTCGCCGAATCCGTCGAAGAGATCTCCAGGGGGACCGACACACAGAGCGAGAACCTCCAGGAAGTGGCCAACGAGATGAACGACATGTCGGCGACGGTCGAGGAGATCGCCTCCTCGGCGGAGGAGGTCACTGCGACCGCGGGCACCGCCGTCGAGCGGGGCGACACGGGCCGGGAGTACGCGTCCGAGGCGACCGAAGAGATCCGGTCCATCGAGACACAGGCCGAGGCGGCAACTGCACAGGTCGAGGCCCTGGACGAAGAGATGGAACAGATCGGCGAGGTCGTCGAGATGATCACGGAGATCGCCGAACAGACGAACATGCTGGCGCTGAACGCCTCGATCGAGGCGGCCCGCGCCGGCGAAGCGGGCGAGGGGTTCGGGGTCGTCGCCAACGAGATCAAGTCACTCGCGGAGGAGGCCGCACAGGCCACCGCCGACATCGAACAGCGGATCGAGACGATCCAGGCGACGACGACCGAAACAGTCGACGGGATGCAACAGATGAGCGACCGGGTCGAACGCGGAACCGAGACGATCGAGAACACGATCGAGATGTTCGACGAGATCGCAGACGCCGTCCAGGAGGCCGAGAGCGGCATCAGAGAGATCAGTGACGCCACCGACGACCAGGCGGCGTCCTCGGAGGAAGTCGTCTCGATGGTCGACGAGGTTTCGAGCGTCAGCCAGCAGACCGCGGCAGAGGCGAGCAACGTCTCTGCCGCAACCGAAGAACAGACCGCGTCGCTCTCGGAGGCGTCGGAAAACGTGCAGGAACTCGCCGTGCTGGCCGAGGACCTGCACGACCAGGTGTCTGATTTCGAAACGGGGACCGGGGGAACACTCGACGCGGGTGGGAGGTCACCCGCAGCGGCCGACGGCGGCCTCGAGACGGGCGGTCCGGACGACGACGCCGATCATGACTGGGAACACTGATCGAGCGAGAACCCGACAGGTGCCGGCGACGCCGCCACACGCCGACGGAGGTGGCCACCGGTGAGTTCCATACCGGCGTCGGCGTCACAGGAGACGATTCGTGTATCGAGAGCGCTCACGACGGAATCGGATTCCTCGACGACGACGGCGAGTTTGTGGAAGTGACTGTCGAACACGAGGTCACCTACGCCGAGGACGGGACCCTGATCTGTACTGTCTCGGAACTCGACGCCGCCGCACTCAGGGAAACCCTGTCACTGCGGGACCGTGCGATGAACGAGGCTCCAGTCGGCGTCACCATCACCGACCCATCACGGCCGAACAATCCGATCATCTACGCGAACGACAGGTTCACCGAGTTGACCGGCTGCTCCCGCGAGGAGATTCTCGGGAAGAACTGCCGGTTTCTTCAAGGCCCCGAGACCCGGGAGGAACCCGTCGCGGCGATGCGAAAAGCGATCGACGCAGGGGAACCCGTCGATGTCGAACTCCGCAACTACCGCAAGAACGGGGAGCTGTTCTGGAACCACGTGTGGATCGAACCGCTCCGCGACGACGGGACGGTAACGAACTACGTCGGCTTCCAGCAAGATGTCACCGAGGTGGAGTACGAACGGCGCCTGGAAGCACAACGCGGGCGAGACGGGTTTGCCAGTCTGCTCATACTGCCGGCGATACGCCCGTGAGCAACGTCGGTCCCCCGCGGAACGAGTACCGTCACGCAGGTATCGCCGGCAGTATCACTCCAGCCAGCCGGGGTTCGGTCGCGGCGGGCTGAACACGTCGATGGCGAGCACCTCGCTCTCGCTGTGGTTCTTGGCACCGTGGACTTCGTGACTGGCCAGGTGGTAGGCCTCGCCGGGTCCGACCGCGACCGTATCGTCCTCCAGACGGAACGTCAGTTCGCCGGCGTAGATGAACCCGACCTGTTCGTGATGGTGGCTGTGTTCCGGCACCCGCGCGCCGGGTTCCATCCGCACGTGCTGGACGCTGGTTTCCTCGCCGGCCACGAGCTGTGCCAGGTGGACGCCCGGTTCCACTTCGGTCTCCTCGAAGGTGTCGTCTGTGGTCTCCATGTCAGCCTCCGAACTCCTCGATCAGCGCCGGCACGACGTCGAAGAGGTCCTCGGTGATCCCGTAGTCGGCGATGTCGAAGATGGGGGCACTGGGGTCGTGGTTGATCGCGACGATGGTGTCGGAGCCTTTCATGCCGGCGACGTGCTGGACAGCCCCGGAGATGCCGATGGCGATGTAGACATCGGGAGTGACGACCTTGCCGGACTGGCCGACCTGGCGGTCCTGGGGGAGCCAGCCGTTGTCGACGATGGGCCGGGAGGCAGAGACAGTCGCGTCGAGCGCGTCCGCGAGGTCGAAGATCAGATCGATGTTCTCCTCCTCCTCGATGCCCCGGCCCACCGACACGAGCACGTCGGCGTCGGTGATGTCGACGTCACCGGCCCCGACCTCCTGGAAGCCGGTGACCGTCGAGCGGAGGGCGCTCTCGTCGATGTCGACATCGACGGATTCGATCGCGGCGTCGCCGGTCCCCTCGGCTGCTGGCCACTCGCCGCCGCGTACCGTGACCACCGCGCGCTCGTCGGCCACGGCGAGTTCGGCCTCGGTCTTGCCGCTGTAGAGTTCCCGCGTGACCGTCAGCCCCTCGTCGGCAGCCAGGTCGACAGCGTCGGTCACCAGCGGCCAGCCCAGCCGCTGTGCCAGCGCGGGCACGTAGTCGAGGCCGTTGACCGAGTTCGGCGCCAGCACGTAGGTCGGATCGACCGCGTCGACGAGTCCCCGGGCCGTCTGGACGTAGACGTCGTGGTTGAACTCCTCGCCGTAGTCGACGGTGTGGACCACGTCGACGCCCTCGCGGTTCAGCTGCTCGGCGTAGCTCTCGACGTCGCCACTGACCACCGCGGCGTGTAACTCGCCGCCAGCCGCGTCGGCGAGATGACGGCCGGCCGACAGGAGTTCGAAACTGACGGGGCGCAACTCGCCGCGGCGGTGCTCTGCGATCGCGAGGACGGTCATGCCTCCACCCCCATATCCTGCAGGAGGTCGGCGAGTTCGCCCGCGGCCTCGTCGGCGCTCCCCTCGAACAGCGTCACGTCGCTTTCGGTCTCGGGTTCGTACAGCGACCTGACCGACAGCGGCGGGGCGATGTCCTCGGCGGCGACCCCGAGGTCAGAGAGTGTCCTCGCGTCGAGGGGTTTGTTCTGTGCCTGCCGGATGCCCCGGAGGCTCGCGTACCGGGGTTCGTTGATGCCCGTCTGGATGGTGAACACGGCCGGGAGTTCGACGTCGGTCAGTTCCTCGACCCCGCCCTCGAGTTCGCGGTGGACGCTGGCGACGCCGGCCTCGCGGTCCAGGTCGAGGGTGTTGACGACGGCGGCCCACTCGAACCCGAGCAGTGAGGCGAGCGCCACGCCCGTCGCGCCGAAGGCGTCGTCGCCGGTCTGGACACCGGAGAGCACGAGGTCGGGGTCTTCTTCGCGGGCGACGGCAGCGATGACGCGCGCTTTCGTGATCGGATCGAGGACGTCCGCCGCGGCGAGGGCGTCGTCCCAGACCCTGATCGCGCGGTCGGCCCCCTTCGCGAGGGCCTGGCGGACGCTCTCCTCGACGCGCTCGGGCCCAATCGTCGCGGTGACGACCTCGGTATCGTCGTCGCCTTCGCCCAACTGGACGGCCGCTTCGAGTGCGTAGTCGTCCCACTCGTTGAGGTCGTACGTGAGATACCGGTCGTCGACGCGGGTGCCGTCGATCTCGAACTCGTCGTCGACGGCGATTTCCTCGGCCACCGTGACCAGGATTTTCATACGCCCGGGTTCCGGCCGCGGGGCCGAAAACGTTTCCCCTCTCGTCACTCGTTCGTGTCGGTCACGTCCTCGTCGGGAAACGAGATGAGGTTCTCCCGGCCGATCCGGAGTTTGTCGACGCGGCCGTTCTCCTCCATCGCCGAGAGGAGTTGCGAGACCTTGGCGTTCGACCAGCCGGTCTCCTTGACGATGGTGGCCTGTTTCATCCGCCCGCCGTTGCGCTCGAGGAGTCGTTCGACGCGCTCCTCGTCGCTGAGCAGTTCCTCGTCGACGCCCGCGCCAGCCGCCGTCTCGGTCCCGTCTCCCGTCTCCGTCTCCGCGTCCGCAGATCCGGACTCGAGAGCGGCGTCGTCGGCGGTCGACGGCGGCGACTCCCCGCCGGGCTCGTCGTCCTCTCTGGCTGGCGACGGCGAGGGGGATCCGTCACTGCGCCGCGCGAGCAGGTAGACGGCCACCACACCGCCCCCGAGGCCGAGGCCGACCACCATCAGCCACGGGACCGAACCCTGCGGCCCCGGCGAGGCTGGCGTCGGTGTCGGCGTGTCGGCCCGGCCGGTGAATTCCGCGCGCAGGTCGTCCGGTTCGAAGGTCGCCGGCCCGGTCCACTGGAGGAGCGACCGGTTGTCGCGGCTCTCGGGCGGGACCGACGCGGCCACCACGCCGTATCCCTCCGGCGCGCGAACGACGAACCTGTCACCCGGGTCGAGACCCGGCAACCACGTCTCCCCGTTCGGGCCGGTTGCGAAGACGTCGTCGACGTAGAGGCGGTCTCCCTCGGTCTGCGCGAAGTTCGTCCACGTGAACGCGGCCGTCAACCGGCCAGTGTCGTTCTCGACGGAGCTCCGGCGCTGGACGTCCCTGATCGACATCTCGCGCCCGGTCGCCTGGCTGGCCGCCCCGCTGGCCCGGCGGAACGCCGGGAGGCCGAGTGCGGACGTCTCGCCGTTCTCGAAGGATTCGGCGAGTTCCCCGAACGACTCCCGTTCGGCCTCGGACGAGAGATCGAACGTCGTCGACACCCGCCACCGGGCGTCCCCGTCGGGTTGCAGGTCGACAGTCATCGTCAGCGTCGCGTCCGAGTCCGGCGATACCTGCTGGTGTGACGGACCGGCCGTTGCGTGTCCGACCAGGGCACCGCCGAGGAGGGCTACGGCCAGGGTGATGGCCAGGATGGCGCGGGACCCCGCAGGCATATCTCTCCCTGTTATCGCCGTCGGCAAAACGCTTTCCATCCGGAGATAAAACGTCAGAGAACTCGATAAACCGTCTCGAGGCCGTTCAGGCTCCGAGAGCAAATCTCCGCGAGTGGTGTCCTTTTTGTACCGGGCGGGATATGGCTACGGTATGTCCCGCAAGCAAGCGCTTGTCGCCCTCTCCCTCCTCGCGGTACTCGCGGCCGCAGTCGGGACCGCGAGCGCCGTCGTGCCGAACAGCGTTCCCGCCGAGGAACCGATCACGGACGGCGCCGCCGGCGACAACTCCACGGCTGTCGACGACGAGTTCCCGATCGTCACCGCTGTCCCGAACACGACCAACTATCTCTCGGTCGAGACCACCGACCGCGCCGCGTTCGTCCGCAGTGACGTCGACGTGACGGCTGCCGCCGGAATGAGCGCACAGCGGCTACAGGCCCGTCACGACAACGCTGTCTTCGACGCCCGGATCGACACACCGGAGACCAACCACGTCGTCGTCGTCCGTGAGCAGGCCGACAGCATCGAGGCGCGACTGGACCGACTCGACGCCCGACACGACGCCCTCCTGACCGCCTACAGCAACGGCTCGCTCTCCCGGGAAACGACGCTGCGCCGGCTCGCGAGACTGTCGGTCAGAGCGGAGACGAACCGGGATCGTCTCCAGCACGTCTCGGACCGCGTCGAAGACGACCCCGGAGTGTCGGTGCCGGTCAGGCTCGAGACGAGGCTCTCGGACCTCGCGACGGTGCTGGTCACACTGCCGAATCCGGTTGCTGATCGCGTCGAGGCGGGACTGGCAGGCCAGCGTGACCCCAGCGTCGTCTACGCCGGCGGGGCCGAGAACGCCCTCGTCCTGGGCACTGTCGAGGACGGGGAGTTCATCAGGACAGCGACCGTCCGCGACGACTACGCCCCCGACCAGTCCGACCAGTTCGAAACCTCCGAGGAACGTGACGTCATCGCCGCACTCCAGCGCGGCGGCGACCTCTACCCCTGGGTCTACGAGAACGACATCGGTGGCCCCCAGATCCGCGGCTTCGGGAATACTGGCGTCTACCTCATCAGTGTCGAGTACAGCCACGGTACGCTCCAGACGTACCTCTCGGGGGGATCGACCAACGCCTTCCACGAGATTCAGACCCAGAACCCCGAGGGCGTGCCGGTGACCGGTGCGACGAGCAACGCCACCGAGGCGCTCAACGTCACCGTCGAGACCACGGTCGACTCCGGCCCGATGCGGGTCCGACTCATCCAGCCCGCTTCCGGCGCGCCCCTCGACGGGACGGTCCGGGTGAACGGCCAGGTCGTCGGACAGACCGGCGACGACGGGACCATGTGGACGGTCCAGCCAGCCGGGCAGTTCCGGGTGAACGCGTCGACCGACGCCAACAGCGTTGCCGTGACTGTATCGTAGCCAGGCCTGGGAGTTCAAGTGGGGAGACGCGACCAGCCCCGGGAGTTCAAGTGGGGAGACGCGACCAGCCCCGGGCGTGGCCCGGGCCACCTCGTCTCTCGTGGGTGTCGTCTTGCTCGTCGCGGTGACCGTCCTCGTAGCGACGGCCGCGGGTAGCCTGGCGGCCGTCGATCCGGGTACCGAGGTCCCGACAGCCAGCCTCTCGCTGACGGCCGACGCCGAGGCCGACCGGATCGCACTGACACACCAGGGCGGCGAAACCCTCGACGTCTCGGAACTGTCTGTCACCGTCTCGGTCGACGGGGCGGAACTCGACCGCCAGCCGCCGGTGCCCTTCTTCGCAGCCGACGGGTTCGAGAGTGGCCCGACCGGGCCATTCAACGTCGCCAGCGACGACGACTGGTCGGCCGGCGAGACGGCGGGGATCCGTATCGCGTCCACGAACGAGCCGCGACTCTCGGAGGGATCGCACGTGGAGGTGACCGTCGCGACGGAGGGGGGTGTGGTCGCGTCGCTCGAAACGACGGCAACATAAGAGCCGTCCCGACGCCCCGGCGTCGTGTCCCGTCTTGCTCGCGCGGACGCCGTTCAGGTTCGGGCGCTACTCCGGCGTCTCGGCCAGGGTCGTGATCGCCCGCGGGCTCCCGGGACGGGCCTGCTGGATGTGGTGTTCGAACGTCTCGAAGCCGGCAGCGGCGAACATCCGGTCGGCCTCTGCCTCGTCGTAGAAGAGCATGATCGCGTCGGCGAGACGCTGGAGGACCGTCCGGTCGGGGTAGTCGGGACCGACGACGAGCACCTGGCTGCCGGGCCGGGCGACGCGGCGGAGTTCCTCCAGCGCCGCCACGGGTTCGGGCCAGTACTCGATGGAGCCCGAGGACCACACCACGTCGAAGGCGTCGTCGGCGAAGGGGAGCCGCTCGGCGTCGCCCAGGTAGAACCTGACGGGGCCGCGGGTGCCGAACTTCTCGAACGCCCGCCGGAGCTGGTGTTGGCTCTGGTCCAGCCCGTGGACGTGCTCGGTCTCCTGGAAGAGCCGTTCTGTCGCGAAGCCGGTGCCACAGCCGACGTCGAGCACGCGGTCCCCGGCCCCGATATCGAGCATCTCGACGGCCTCGTCGCGCATCGCCTCGTTCCAGATGAACGGGTTGATGCGGTCGTAGACCGTCGAGAGGTACTTGTAGAAGAGCCGAGCGCGCGATTTGTCTTCGAGGACGCCCATCACTCTACTGTTGGGCTCTCGCGGCATAACCGATTCGGAACGCGGCGTCCGGTTTCGCAACTACCAAATAGGCACTCGTAGTATATCCCGGTGATTGAGGGATGCCAGACACACAGGTACTCGAGGACATCAAACAGGCCGAGCGCGATGCAGACGAGATCGTCGCCGAAGCCGAGGCGGAGGCCGACCAGATACGAGAGGAGGCCCGCCGGGAGGCCAACCAGATACGAGAGGAGGCCCGCCGAGAGGCCGAGGAGGCCGCCTCGGAGCGTCTCGAGGCCGCTCGCGGGGACATCGCCGAGCAGCGCGAGCAGATCATCGCGGAGGGCCGCGAGGAGCGCGACCGCCTCGTCTCGGCGGCCGAAGAGCGGACCGACGACGTCGTCGACCACGTCGTGGGCCTCTTCGAGGAGACGGTACATGCTCAGACCTGAGCGGATGAGCCGGGTCTCGGTGACCGGCTCGAAACCCGTGATGGACGACGTCATCGAGGTCGTCCACGACCTGGGCCTGTTGCACGTCACCGAGTACGACGGCACCTGGGAGGGTTTCGAGCCCGGCGATCCGGTCGAGGGGGCCGACGAAGCGTCGGGCAAACTGGTGACCGTCCGGGCGCTGCAATCGACGCTCGGTGTCACCGGCGAGGACGTTCGCGCCGCCAACCGGGTCGTCACCGACGAAGCCATCGCGGAGGAACTCGAGGAGGTGCGCGCGGACGTCAACGAACTGGACGACCGCCGCGACGAGTTGCGCGACGAACTCCGCGGCGTCGAGGAACGGATCGACCTGATGGAGCCGTTCGTCGCGCTGGGACTCGAGCTGGATCTGCTCTCGGGGTACGACTCGCTGGCCGTCCGGGTCGGGGAGGGCGACCCCGGCTCGGTCGAGGAGGCACTCGCGGGGAGTGACGTCGAGGCCTACCAGACGTACTCGGCGGACGGCGTCGTTGCAGTCTTCGCCGCCACCGACGAGAAGACCCTGCAGGAGAGCCTCGTCGAGGCGTCCTTCACGGCCATCGAGGTGCCCGACGCGGAGGGCGATCCCGGTTCGTATCTCGAGGAGTTGCGCCACCGCAAGCGCGAACTCGAGTCGAAGCTCTCGACCGTCGAGGAAGACATCGAAGACCTCAAGCTCGAGGTGGGTGGCTTCCTGCTGGCCGCCGAGGAAGAACTGACCATCGAGGTACAAAAACGGGAGGCGCCGCTGACGTTCGCGACCACGGCGAACGCCTTCGTCGCCGAGGGCTGGATGCCCACCGGCCGCGTCGACGAGTTCGAGAACGCTGTCACGGACGTCGTGGGCGACCACGTCCAGATCGACGAACTCGAACAGGCCGACTACGACGGTGACGGCCACGTCGTCGACCACGAGGAGGTCCCCGAAGGAGACAGCGGGGCGACCGGCGGCGTCGAGCAACCAGCGGCCGCGAGCACCAGTGCCGAGGAGGCCACCGCCGACGGCGGCGAGGAGCCCGCCCGCGCCGACGGCGGAACGGTCACGATGGGGTCCGACGACCCCCCGGTCATCCAGAACAACCCCGACACGGTCGAACCCTTCGAGTCGCTGGTCCGGATCATCAACCGGCCGAAGTACTCGGAGTTCGACCCGACGATCCTGTTTTTCCTCACGTTCCCCGCCTTTTTCGGGTTCATGATCGGTGACGTCGGGTACGGCATACTCTACGTCCTGCTCGGTTTCGGAGTGTTGCGCGCGGTCGACAGCGGGGGACTGCGGAGTCTCGGAGGCGTCGCTCTCTGGGCCGGTGTCTTCACGATCCTGTTTGGCGTCCTCTACGGCGAGATATTCGGCTTTCACGTCCTCGGAGAGGTCGTCTTCGGCGGCCATCCGCCGATGGAGAAGGGCCTCTCGCCCGATACCTCCGAGTTCGCCCTCACGTGGCTCGTGGTGAGCCTGCTGGCCGGCCTGGTCCACCTGACGATCGGGTACGTCCTGGGCTTTCTGAAGGAACTCTCCCACGGGCTCAAGGCCGCGGTCCTCGAGCAGGGCTCCTGGGTCCTGATGATGGGCGGCATCTGGGCGTTCATCTTCAGCAACCTCGCGATCGAGGCCAAGCCCGGATTCCTCTTCAGCGTCTTCAACGGCGAGCCCTATCCGCTTGGCTTCTCGGGCTTTCCCGAGATCGTCGGCATCGCGGGTATTGCGCTGTTCGTCGTCGGGTTCGTGATGCTCGCGATGGGCGACCTCGTCGAGGTTGTCGAGTTCCTGAACGTCCTGGTGAACGTCCTCTCTTACACCCGGATCGCCGCCGTCCTGCTGGCGAAAGCCGGGATGGCCTTCGTGGTCAATCTGCTCGCGTTCGGTGTCTGGGTCGACGCCAAGGGCGGGTGGCACTTCGGCACCGGCGGGATGCCGGCAGCCGCCGAAATCGGCTCGGACTTCCACGGTTACGAGGTCACCGAGATCATGTTCGGTGGCGTCTGGCACGAGGGTCCCCTCGGCGTGCTCGTCGGCCTGGTGATCCTCGCCGTCGGACACCTGATCGTGCTCGCACTGGGCATCACCAGCGCCGGCCTGCAGGGGGTTCGTCTCGAGTACGTCGAGTTCTTCGGGAAGTTCTACGAGGGCGGCGGCCGGGCCTACTCGCCGTTCGGTCACGAGCGCGAGTACACCAGCGACTGACGGCCGCCGTCGGGGTAGTTTACCCGTGCGTACACCACACACGGCCACGCCACAGAACCAGCCCACTTTCCTCGCGTCCCGAAACGACAGGCAGCGCCCATCGACAGAAGTGGTTTGGGAAGTTTTAAGCCCGTAGTAGCGGGACGTACGTCTGTCCAGAGTTCAGCTATGATCGAGACACTACTCGCGTTTACGACGTTCGTACTGCAGAATGGAGGCGCCGCGGCAGAACCGGCGATCCCACCCGCGGCCGGCGCCGCGCTCGCGGTCGGGCTGGCCGCGCTCGGAGCCGGGCTGGCCGAGCGAGGGATCGGCGCCGCGGCGGTCGGCGCCATGGCGGAGGATCCAGACATGTTCGGGCGGGGACTGATCATGACGGTCCTGCCGGAGACGCTGGTCATCCTGGCGCTGGTCGTCGTCTTCGTCGTATAAACCAGTTCACCTTCTCAACAATGAGCCTCGATACGGTCGTAGAGGACATTCGGGAGGAAGCACACGCACGGGCCGAAGAGATCCGCACGGAGGCAGACGCCGAGGCCGACGAGCTCGTCGAGGCAGCACGCGAGGACGCCGAGGAGATCCGCGAGGAGCGCGAGCGGGAGGTCGAGCGACAGATCGAACAGGAGCGCGAACAGCGGCTCTCGAGCGCGAAACTCGAGGCCAAACAGCAGCGCCTCGAGGCCCGCCGGCAGCTCCTCGAAGAGGTGCGCACGGCGGTCGAGGAGACTGTCGCAACCCGCGAAGACGGCCGCGAGGAGCTGACACGGGTCCTGCTCGAGGACGCAGCCGCGGAGTTCGACGCCGCCGACGTCGCGGTGTACGGTCGCGCGGACGACCGCGAGTTGCTCGAGTCCATCCTCGAGGACTTCGAGGGCTTCGAGTACGCCGGCGAGGTCGACTGTCTCGGCGGCGTCGTCGTCGAGAGCGAGGGCTCGCGGGTCCGCGTCAAGAACACCTTCGATTCCGTGCTCGCGGAGGTCTGGGAGGACAATCTCAGGGAGATCAGCGACCGACTGTTCGAACAATGACGATCCGCCAGGAACAGCAGGCGACACGGAGCGGCAACTACGAGTACGTGACCGCCCGCGTCAGGTCGCGCCGGGCCGCGCTGTTCGACGACGACGATTACCGGAAGCTGGTCCGCATGGGAACGAGCGAGATCGCCCGGTTCATGGAGGAAAGCGAGTACGAATCCGAGATGAACGCGCTGGGTGCGCGCCACTCCGGGGGCGACCTGATCGAGTACGCACTCAACCGGAACCTGGCGAAACACTTCGACGACCTGCTCCGGTTTTCGGAGGGTCGTCTGTACGACCTGGTGGCCCGCTACCTGCGGAAGTTCGACGCCTGGAACATCAAGACGGTTCTCCGGGGGCTGTACTCCGGGTCCGACCGCGAGGAAATCGAGGACGACCTCGTCCGGGCCGGCGAGTTCAGCGACGAACAGCTCCAGCGTCTGCTGGTCGCGGACACGATCGAGGAGGCTGTCGAGGCCCTCTCGGGGACCATCTTCGGCGACGACCTCGCGGCCGCGCTGACGGACTACGAGGAGACCGGGTTGCTGGTGCCCCTGGAGAACGCCGCCGACCGGGCCTTCTACGAGACGCTGCTGGCCGGCCTGCCGGATACGGTCGAGGGTGACTCGCCGGTCGGGCTGTACCTGGAGTTCCTGCGAGCCGAGATCGACTTCCGGAACCTCCGGAACGCGCTGCGGAGCGCCCGCAGCGGGTCCGAGATCGACCCGGCAGAGTACTACATTTCGGGCGGGCGGCTCTTCGACGCGGACGAACTCAGGGGGCTCGTGGCCAACGTCGACGGGCTCGTCGAGCACATCCGCGAGAGCGTCTACGGCGACGACCTCGAGGACGCCCTCGAGACGCTCTCCGGCGCAGAGTCGCTGGTCGAGTTCGAGCACGCGCTCCACGCGGCGGAACTGGAGTACGCCGACCGGCTCTCGAACCGGTACCCGCTGTCGGTCTGTCCGGTGCTCTCGTATGTCCTCTCGAAGGAACGCGAAGTCGACAACATCCGGGCGATCGCCCGCGGGCGCGAGGCCGGCCTCGGCCCCGAGGAGATCGAACAGGACCTGGTGATACTATGAGCCAGGAGGTCGCGGTCATCGGCAGCCCCGAGTTCACCACCGGATTCAGGCTGGCCGGCGTCCGGAAGTTCGCGGAGGTCCCCGACGAACGGAAGGCGGAGGAACTCGACGACTCGGTCGACGACCTCATTTCCGACGAGGACGTTGGCATCGTCGTGATGCACGACGACGACCTCGAGTACCTCTCGCGGGACGTCCGCGAGGCGGTCGAGACGAGCGTCGAACCGGTGGTAGTGACGCTGGGCGGCGGCGGGAGCAGCGGACTGCGCGCACAGATCAAGCGAGCCATCGGCATCGATCTGATGGACGATCAATCATGAGTCAAGCAACAGAATCAGACGTCCGGGAGGACGGCACGATAGAGAGCGTATCGGGCCCCGTCGTTTCGGCGGTCGACCTCGACGCGAAGATGAACGACGTTGTGTACGTCGGTCACGAGGGCCTGATGGGCGAAGTAATCGAGATCGAAGGGAACCTGACCACGATTCAGGTCTACGAGGAGACCTCCGGCG